>CAZQSM010000049.1:0-13654 GCA_964596065.1 uncultured Chlorobiaceae bacterium
GCTTCCGGCCCGGATCAGCGGGGACCTGGAACATCCGGGCCCGGCTCCTGTTCAGGCCCTTCGGGCCGTACCTGTTCAGGGCGCTGAACGCCGGCGAATACGTAACCGAACTGCCGATCTTCGAGATGCTCGCCCGCGAAGCGGTTGTCGCGGTGGAATAATACGGCTCTGCGCTCCGGGCTGCAAACCGGCGGATCTCACCAGGCGTACCCGATGTCGAAGCGCACCATCGGGGCAGTCCCGTCGTACCTCCCGAAATCGTCGTCCTGGTCGGAGATCGACCCGGTGTAGTAGTCGACGCCGAGCCCGAGGCCCATCGCGAATTCATCCCCCGGGAACCACTGCCAGCCCACCAGCACGCCGAACGAGAACGGGGACGACTCGACGCCGCCGCTCGTGAGGTGGTTGTAGGAGACGTTGGGCGCGACGTAGAATCCGCGGAGGGATTTACCGGAGGGATGCAGCCGGAGTTCGGCGCTGACGCCGAACCCGTCCAGCCCCGACAGCGTGGGGGTCTGCAAACCGCCGCCCACGGCGACCGCCGGGGAGACCTTGTGGATGTAGGTGATGTTGTAGAAGAAGAAAAACTTCAGCGGGTTGATGACGATCATCGAGCCGCGCGGAGTGACGTCCTCGCTCTCCGAAACGATCACCGATTGCGTGTAGGTGGTGTCGCCCTTCAGGGAGTCGACCGTGACTCTGGATTCCTTCGTCCGGACCTGCGCGGCACTTTCCGTCCAGCAACAAAAGAGGACGAGCGCCGTGAGTATGCCAGCCATGTTCATGACAGCCTCCTTCGATCGTATTGAAATCGCGTTGCCTGACCGCGGGGTGCGGCACGGGGCCCCCGCCGGCCCCACACCCGTCAACTGTGCCGGATCGAGATGATGTCCCCCTCCCGGACCACGTATTCCTTTCCCTCCAGCCGCCAGAGCCCCTTCTCCTTCACCTTCGCGAACGAGGCCCCGTTGGCGACGAAGTCGTCGTAATGGACGACCTCGGCCCTGATGAATTTGTTCACGAAATCGGAATGGATCACGCCCGCGGATTCCTGGGCGGTCATCCCTTTCCTGATGGTCCACGCGCGGCATTCATCCTCCCCAACGGTGAAGAACGACTGCAACCCGAGGAGGCCGTACGCCTCGCGAAGGAGCGTGTCGAGGGCGGACTCCCTGATGCCGTACTCTTCCATGAACACGGCCGCCTCCGCCTCGGGCAATTCTGACATTTCCAGCTCGATCCGGCCGAAGAACGACAGGATTTTCGTGTTCCTCCCCTCCTTCCGTTCCCGCACCGCGGCGGCAAGGGAATCCATCACGGGCATCTGCGACTCGTCGCCGTTGAGCGCGATCAGCATCGGCTTGGCGGTCAGGAGCTGGTAGGTTTTCAGGACCGCGTGGTCCTCCCTGGAGAGCTCCGCCTCCCGCAGGAGCGTGCCCGCCTGGAGCAGGTCGTTGCAGCGTTCGAGCGTGGGAAGCTCCTTTTTCCCCACCTCGTCGCCGCCCTTCTGGAGGTTTTTCCTGATCCGCTCGATTCGCGTTTCGAGGATCGCCAGATCGGAGAGGATGAATTCGGTCTCGAACGTGGAGACGTCCCGGAGCGCGTCGATGCCGCCGTCCGGGTGGGGGACGGAATCGTTCGCGAAGAGCCGCACCACCTGCACCAGCGCGTCGTTGGTCTTCACGGCCGAGAGGAACGACGTGGTGAACTGGGTCGAGCCGGATTCCCCCTTCTTCAGGCCGACGACGTCGACGAATTCGATGGTCGCGTGGACCGTGCTCTTCGGCTTGAAGAGCTCCGTCAGCGCATCGAGGCGCTCGTCCGGGACCCGGACGATGGCTTTGTGCGACTCGGAGCGGGAGAGGGTGGCCGGGTCGGGATGGGTCCTGGTGATCGTCCGGAAGAGGGTCGATTTTCCGGAAAAGGGAAGTCCTACGATGCCGATTTGCATGGCTGTCGATGCGAGTGGAGGGATCTGCGGAGTAAGGTACGAAAATGGGACACAAGATTCCTCCCGTGTCCCCGGGCGGGTTCAGGGCTTCGGCGCGTCGTGCCAGTGGCCGTGTTCGGGGGACCAGACTTTCCCCGCCGGAACGGGTCCGGGCGGTTGCGGAGTGTTTACGATACCCGGCTGCAGGGGGGACGATCCGGGGACCGGGAGTTGTGATTGACCCGGGACCGGGGTCGCCGATTGGCCGGCGGACGGCTGGATGTCGTGGTAGTGGCCGTGTTCGGGGGACCAGACCTTCCCGGCAGGCGTCCCCCCCGGCGGCTCGGAAATGTTCTGACCCGGCGGCGGTGGATTGGCCGACCCGGGCGCGCCGGCGGTCGAACCCGCGGGCGCGCCGGCGGGGCCGGTCGTGCCCGCCGGTCCACCGACGGGGGATCGATCACCGGTCTGCCCCGCATCGTGGTAGTGGCCGTGTTCTTCCGACCATTCCTTTCCCGGGGGGGCCGCCGGAACCCGGTCCTCCGGTCCGAACATCAATTTTCCCAGGAAGATCCCACCGAAGACCACGCCGATGAAGAGGAACATCCGGCTGCGGTCATCGTTCGGTTTGTGGCAGGCGCGGTACGGTTTCCTGCTTCCGCAATGGCACGGGGCGTCCGGATTTTTTTTCATAGGTCAGGGTTATCGGATAATGATCAAGATACTGAAAGGCCCTCGGATGTCAAAGCGCGCCCCGCCCGGTCTCAGGGAAGCGTCCTGATCCGCGCTTCGAGGTCCTCGAACGCCTGTTCGAGCGCCCCGGTGTCCTTCACGCGGCCGCCCGGGCTGCCCAACAACCATACTTCCGAGCCTCCGATCGTGAATTCCTGCTTCCCGCGCGACCGGTTCGCAGACGGGTAGAGCGGCTTGAACGAGCTCTCGAAGAGCTCCAGTCCCGTCACGAAGGCGACGATCCGCGGTTCGTATTTTTCCACCTTCCGGATGAAGCGCGTGACGTCGTCGGCGGTGGGTTTCGCGCCAGGTTCGTCGTCGCTGCTGAAGGCCCGGCGGCGGTTGAGGTCGGTGAGGCCGATGCGGTATTTCGCCAGTTCGGCCTCCTTTTTCTCGAAGAACAGTTTCTTGTACATCTCACTCAGCGCGTGGGTCTTGAAGGTGTCGACGAGGATCCTGCGTTCCCGGGGGGTGACGACCGACGCCGGGGTGATGCCCGCGTATTCGAGCAGCCCCCAGAACCGGTTGTTGGGGCCGAGATAGTAGAAGCCCAGTTCACTGGAGGTCTCGGAGACCGTCGACCCGACGAAGAGGACGCGCTGGTTGCGGGTGAGAATTTCGGGTAACATCGGTAGCCTGTCCTGATAACCGGGTGAACGTGGTCCGCCCTGCCGGGCGCGGCGGGGCCGGCGCGGGCCTCTATAGTCTTCGGAACCCCCCGTGGAACGGCCGCTTGATGAGGCCCCAGCACATCAACCAGAACGGGAGCAGGTCGTCGGCGGCGAAATGGGCGGCCTCTTCCACGCCCCTGAACGACCCGATCCATTCACCGACCGAGAGCTGGTGGGCCCTGAAATATCTGACGCTCGAGATCAGGTCCCGCTCCTCCACGACCCACTTCCTTCCTTCGTGGAAGTCGGACACCGGCACCTCCTGGCCTGTGAGATCGAGGTATGCCGCGCGCGCAACATCCATCCCGTTGCGGGCGACGAACAGCCGGAAGGTCGCCCCGATCCGCGGATTGATGTCGAGCACCTTGTACTCCCCGTCCCGGGCGTCGTACCGGTACCCGATGTCGAGGATCCCCCTGTACCCCAGGCGCTTCATGAAATCGACCGTTCGTTTCCGGACGAGCTCGTTGTGGAGACAGACGCCGAGCGAGGTATATCCGGTGTACACCGGCGCCTGCCTGATCTTCTTCCCCGTGACCGCGAAGAGGCAATCCGAGTCGTCGTTAAAATAGCCGTTGAACATCCAGACCGTGTCGTCCCCGCCGGGGATGTATTCCTGGAGCATGATGTTGGGGTGCGCGTGGTCCTCGTAGCGGTCATAGAGCGCGAGGAGTTCGTCGGCCGTCCGCACGATCGCCATTTTCTTCCCCATCCGAGCCTGCAACAGCATGCCGTCGATCCCCTTGAACATCACCGGAAAGGTCACCGAAACGAGCAGGCGGACGACGTCCTCCCGGGAGGCGGGAAAGTGGGTTTCCGCCGTCGGGATCCCGTGCTCCTTCGCGAGGAAATACATCTCTTTTTTACTCGCGAGGGTGCGCGCGAGCGTCGCTGATTGCGCCGGAAAAATGAACCACTCCCGCAGCGCGTCGAAATGGTGCGGAAGCATCTGCGCCATCTCGTCGCAGGTGGGAATGAGGATCGACCGCCTGCCGATCCGCTTCCCGACCGATTTGAGGAACTCGATGGTTTCGGCGTCGGAACGGCCGTCGATGTCCCAGGCGAACCACCCGCGACAGTACCGTGACTTGACCCCCGGCGCCCGTGGGTTCGGATCGATCGCGTAGACCGGGACGCCGAGGCGCCCGAGCGTGCGGACGAGGCCGAGGCCCAGATGGTGGTACAGTTTGAGCACCACCACCGGCGTCGAGGTGTCCGGAATGGTCATCGGCGCGACGCGGTCATTCATCGACGGGAACCCTCACGACCTCGTCGTGGATGAAGATGAAGGCCGAGTCGAGGTCGTTGACGTGCGTGCGGATGAATTCGAGGTCACGCGTCTGTCCGGTCTTCCGGAGGTATTCGGCGCTCTTCCCCTCCAGGCACGACTCCACCGGCGCCCCGCTCCACCGCCTGACCAGCTCTATTGTATTTTCGTCCTCGGTCCGGTATCCCGCCTCGATCAGGCCCCCCGCGATCCAGGCGCAGCAGAGCTGGTCCTCCTCGCGGAACTCGCCGCGGGTGCCCGCCCCGAGGACCGCCACGCGCGAATGCAAGCCGGCCAGGTGCGTCATCGTCGCGGCGGCGTTGCGCAAACAGGCGACGTACGCCGCGTCGCAATCCCTCGAATTATGGATAAGCTGGGTACCCGAGGAGGAGAGCAGGATCATCGGGCGCATGATGTCCTTCCGGTGATCGAGTTCGGCCGGGCTGTTGTTCATCTCGAAGCCGTATGGCATGTTGCCCCCGAGCTCGCCGGCGAGGAGCGGCTGGTCGAGCCTGGACGCCAGCAGCAGGCCCATTTCGATCGACGCGACAGGGAAGCAGCGCCGTCCGAGCGCGACAGCCGTGACCGCCGTCGTGGTCGCGCGGATGACGTCGATCGCGACCACCGCGTACCCTTCGCGATAGCGGCGTACGCTCTCGGGGAAGCAGTCGATGACGATGGACCGGGAACCTGCGGTCATTCGTCCGTTCTCAACGGGTGGGGGCGCTGTCCGGAGCCGCCGGAGCCCGGGGACGGAGGTTGGGTTTTTCGAACGCGTCCGAGTGGAGGCCGCGCCGGTAAATCTCCACCCGCAGTACCTCCTCGAGGCGCACGTTGCAGAGGTGGACGGAGTTACCGAAATGGTCCAGGAGCGCGAACTGGCTCGGCTTGTTCGGGGCCTCGAACACGACCACGCCGTGGCCGAACTCCTTCGCGAACCTGTCGGCGAACGCGCCGTTGAATTTCCCGTCGTCGTCGAAGAGACCGACGCCCTTCGCGCTCTCGCGCCCTTCGACCACCAGCTGGACAGCGCCCGCATCGAGCCATCGCTTCCCCCGGTCGATCAACCCGCCGACGGCGTCAGACGTGAACGCGCCGCCGTGCTTCCTGCCCAGCTCGAACTGCACCTCGAGGCCCCGCTCCCTCGCCATCCGGAGGACATCGGCGGGTTTCAGCGTCATGTCGGTGAACCCCTCCCCGCACTCGATCCGGGAGACGCCCATATCGCCGCACAGGTCGAGGTACTCGGTGAGCCGCCCCTGCTGGACGGCCACTTCAAACGGCCCCCCTCCGGTCGTCGTCGGGACATTGTATTTTCCTGCGGCCGCGATCTTTCTCCTCGACACACTCTCGTTGGCGACGATCCAGCACGCCATCGAGATCTTCAGGATCGACATCAGGTGGGAGCTCTGTTCGAGGTGGTTTTCGAGTGTGGCCAGGTCGTAGCCGGGGTCAAAGGGGCTGGTGGCCGGCCGGATATCGGGGACACCGATCAGTTTCAGGTAATCGGCGGTGTGGAGCGTGCCGGATGGGGTGTTCCTCGTCTTCAACATACGCGTGTCCAGCGGATTAATCGGTTCCGAGTGAAAGAAAAACGCATACCCGGGGAGTGATGATCGGGATATTACAAGTTACTCTAAATATTATGGATAAATCGACGATCCAAGAGTGATTTACGACACACCGGCGGGGCGATGAATCCTGACCTGAATATAAGAAAATCAGTGTATTTTTCTGGAGATGCGAGGGTGCCGGTTGACCGGATCGGCCTGCAACGATTGGTTTTGATCCTCTGCCGGCATCCGCGCCATTGACAATGTCCTTTCAGCAGCGTATCTTCCCCGACACACTTCCTATGGTAGTGAAGCCCGTGTAGGTAGGGAGATGCAGGGAGCGGCGGGTTGACTACCATTTTCACCTGAAATTTAACCATTATCTGCCTCCCCGGCGACGGCGTTTCCGGGTCGCGGCAGACGATTCTCCATACCAACAGGGCCACGTGAACCGCGTGGCTTACGCATCTGGCGATTTATGGCTAAAGAGAGGTATGAGAAGGGGCCCATCGGCGGCTCTGTAGAGGGTGGTCTGGCGGCAGCCCATCGCGTCTTACTGTTTTACTCACTGGGAGTTTTGATCCTTTACGCCTACGCAGCCTTCTATCCCTCCCATTATAATTGGGGATTTCATTATTTCGCTTTTTTGCCGCCCGGCCTTACCGCCGGCCTCCTGCTTGGTGCGATGACGATGTTCATCCCGCAGGTAAGAATGGCGGTTCTCTCCGCATCCTCCCGACTGGTGACCGCGGCAAAAAATATTATGCCAATGCATCTGCTGGGATTGCTGCTCGCAGGCTGGGTTGGACTGATGCTCGCATTCCCCGATCAACTCCACATGCTGGGTGACAGCGGGGTGATCCTCCGGTTCACTCCCGACCGCCCCTCGATTGAGAATCTCAATGCCAATTTCAGGAATCAGCCGCTGACGTACGAGTTGCTCCGGCTGGTTCAATGGGTCATTGGAATGGGGGATGTGGTCAAGCCGATCTTTCTGTACCGGGTAGTCGATCTGGGCTCAGGCGCGATCTACCTGATCCTGATTTTCTACTTCATCCGAAAGCTCGGCATCTCTCCGCTGGAATCGATGTTCATCGGGACGCTCTTCGTCTTCCGTGTCGAGAATCTGTTTTTTTTCGGCTACGTGGAAAATTATCACTTTTTCTACGTCACGCTGACGGCATTTCTTCTCGCGGGCTGGCTGGCATGCGAACAACGCCTGCCGCTGTGGATGCCGATATCACTGGCCGCCCTCATTCCCTGCTTCCACTACGTCGGCATCGTCTTCCTTCCCGCCGCCCTCCTCCTCGTTCTCCCGTATTGGAGGACGCATCGCCGTCTGTGGATCGCGGGGATGGCCGGTTTCGGGATACTCCTGTCAGGGGTGGTGCTGTTCACGGGAACTCCTGAAACCCTCATCCAGCGATTTTCCGATGCGCTCAGATACGACCTGCTTCCGATCACGACTCCCACCAACGGAATACCCTACGGATTATTTTCGTCCGAACACCTCGTCGATTGGACAAACGCCATGCTGCACAGCATGCCGTTTGGATTGATCAGCATCATCGTCGGGATGATCCTCGTGCCCCGGAAGGAATATGAGGGGAGTCCGGTGTTTGTCTTTCTCGCGACAGCCTCGGTGCTCGGCCTCGGGGCATCGTTGGTCCTTTCCCCCGGCCTCGGGATGGCGAGGGATTGGGACATGTTCTCAATTTTTTTCACTCCGCTCCATTTCCTCCGGATGTACATCCTCATCCTGGTGCTGAGGAGGAGATTGATTCGACAGGCGGTGCTCCTCATACTGATTGTATCGACCGTCCGCTGGATCGGGTGGATCGGCGTCAACAGCGTCGAGGAGAGGGCGATCGCGCGGGCCGAGATTCTCACCGCTCCCGAGCTCAGCGGGACCTTCTCCAGGACATATTACGAACATCTCGCGCTGTTATTTTACAAAAAGCACGACTACGGGAAGGCCCGGAAGTGGTATGAGAAGTACCTGGCGATTGACAGTACCCACCCACGGATACTGGCGAACCTGTCGGACTGTTACCGTGAATTGGGGGACAATGACAATCTCTTCAGGCTGCTTGAACTTTCCGTGCGGGCGAAGTCCAAGGATGCAAGGGTCTATTCAAATCTGGCCGTCGAATACATGGCGAGAGGTGATTCAGACCGGGCGCTCTCCCACCTGGAGCGGGCCCTCCGCCTGGACCCCGGCCTCGCCGTTGCCCACGCCAATTCCTTTTTACTCCAGTTCCATTTCCGGAATTACCGTAAAGCCATCGATCACGCCCGGCGTGCCCTTCAACTCGGGTTGCAGGACCCCCAATTGTATAAGGGAATTGCCTACGCCTACTATCACTTGAATGATGACCGGGCGGCCCTCGACTCCTTCCGGGCATATCTGGCATCCACCCCACCGGACAATAACATCAGGACGATGGTCCGGAAGCTTGAACGTCGACTCGGGGTACCTCCTTCCCTGTAGGTCGTTACGTGGTAATTCCCCGAACGCCTCCCCGGGGGGCATGAACCACCCGCGGATCGAATCAGATGTGTCCAACCGACACCCGGGGTTCCTCATTCATCCTCTCCCAGGATGAAAACCACTCTCGGATGAACGGTCCGGTATCCTGCTCGTCCTTGGCGCGGCAGGTGTATTCGTCCCCTATATGATCCTTACGATGAGCCTAAAATACCCGGACGCTGATCCGACATCGACGAATCGAGATGGGGGTGTTCCGCACAATGAATGACATTTCTTCCGGGGAATCGCAGCCACCCTTGCATGGAGCGGGGAATCTTCTTAAATTATCACGCTTTGGCAGTCCGCTATCCCTGTTCATGACGGTCCTTTACCCTGCTTCAGTCGGGTGCAAGGTCTATCCGAACGACAGGGGGAAGTAAGTACCCGACAATCGCCAGACGCTGAAAACGGCAAAAAACCACGCGCCAGTAGCTCAACTGGATAGAGCATCAGCCTACGGAGCTGAGGGTTAGGGGTTCGACTCCCTTCTGGCGCACTCTACAAGTGGGGACACCATGCGAAACGGCAAGAAACACCGGTTATTGATCGTGGACGACGAGCGCGACCTCCGGGAGCTGCTGAGCCAAATCCTGGGATCGGAGGGCTACGAAACCGTGACGGCGTCGGACGGCGACGAGGCGATCAGCATACTCGGGAAGGAATCGTTCGACGCGGCGTTGCTCGACATCCTGATGCCCACCATCAACGGGTTCGACGTCCTCGACCATATCACCCGCAACCACCCCGGGACCCGGTCGATCATGATCACCGGAAACACCAACCTTGAGTCGGCGATCGCGGCGAAAAAGCAGGGTGCGGTCGAATACATCAGCAAACCGTACAAGCTCGAAACCATCCTCTCGACGCTCGAGCGCGTGCTGCCCCGGTAGGCCGGCCCCCCGGAGCGGATTCACCCGACGGCCTCCAGTTTTTTCCTCAGCTTCGCGACGTTTTCCGCGAGGCCACCGGCCAGTTTTTCCCGGCAATAGTCCGTGTGATACGACTGCGCCTCCAGGAACCGGATGCTCCGCTCGATCCACTCCCGCTCCCCGATGGTCCTTCCCTCCCGCCGCTCGATTTCCGATTTCAATAAATCATTCTTCGGGAAGAATTCCTTCCGGCCGACGTAGAGCATGTCCGCGTCGCAGATCACCCGTTCGAGGAGATTGTCGGGCCGCTGCGGGACGACCGTGGCCATGATGCACTCCCTGACCGATTGGATTTTTTCGGCGGGATATCCTCTGCCGGCAAGAAAGGCCTCCGCGATCGCGGCGCTCAGGGCCTCGTGCCCCTCCGCCGCCTGCGTATAACCGGTATCGTGGAACCAGGCCGCGAGCACGACGATCTCGGTCCCGGCCGCATCCAGGCCGCTGGCCTCGCCGATCTCGATGCTCGCCCCGGCGGTTTCCCTCGTGTGCCGGATGTCGTGGTATGAGACCCAGGGCTGGAGACGTTCGGCGAGGAGGCGGTGGACATACGCGCTCGCTTCGGCGACGATATGGGGGTGAGCGGTCATTTGACCAATAAAATAATAAAATCCCCGATAGGCGCCACCCGGCTGTGTCCTGCGGCATCAAAAGAAACGCGGGGCGGGTTCCCCGACGGAACCTTCGCCCCGCGTCGTTCAATCCCGGGAGCGTCTTATTCCAGAATCATCTTCATGATGACGATCAAGATCGTCGTTCCGACGACGAACGCGCCGAGACGCAGCAGGACCTGTTTGCCAGTTTGCACCTGGACGGGTTTTGTGACCGGGGGTTGTTTCATCTCCAGACTCCTTTTCAAAATGATGCACGGTTGACCGGGCGGGATGACGGTGACCGTCCTCTGATCCCGCGCGGAATGCGACAGGAGGCGTTGGAGACGTTACAGCCGGGAGGTGGTGGTTTGGGTGTAGACCAGATGGGAGGTGAGCCGGACGTCGTCGCGCACCGGCAAGACGATGGTGCCGAAGACGTCGGGGCCCTGTTCGAGGACGAACACGGGGAGCGTGATCTGAACGCGCTGGCTTTGTTTTTCGCCGGGACGCTCGGGGCGATCGTTGAGGGCCGGCAGGCTGACCCATTGGCCGCCCCCGGCGATCCGGGATTCGGCCTGCCACAACCGGGTGTCGGGCGGCGCCATCCGTGGGATGATGACGGAAACGGCCAGCGAAAACACCACCAGGACGGCCGCGGCGGTCCTGACGGATGAGAGCAATGTTTCCCTTCGGAGGCGTTTCATGGATGGATGAAATATACGAAGATTTCCCCGTATGAAAAAAGCGCCGGCGCGGGCGACGTGAGCGTCAATGCGCCGGCGGGGCCCCTTCCACCACCTTTCCCCTGAATTTGAAGAACAGGTAGGTGAATGCGGCGGTGACGATCGCGATACCGACGCTCCACCACACCACCCCGACACCGAGGCCGTACGATCCCGTCGCGGTGTTGTACACGGTCAGACTGTGGGACGGGTCCGTCGACGCCGGCAGGACATCGGGAAAGAGGCCGAACGCGGTGCTCGCCATCATACCGAGGATGAAACAGGAGGAGGAGAGGAAGGCGAGCGTGTCGCTCTTCCTCCTGTTGAAGATCATCATGCCGGCCAACCCCGCGGCGCCCGCGAGCGGGAAGACGTATCCCCACGGGTGATCGGCGTAGTTCGTCCAGACCCCCGGGCGGATGGAACTCACGGCGACGAGCGACAGCGCGGAAAAGACCGCCACGGCCCACCACGCGATCCCGGCGATCCTCCTGGCGCGTTCCCCCACCGGTCCGGCCGTTTTCATCGCGAGGTAGTTCGCCCCGTGCGAAGTGAGGGTGGAGCATCCCACGAGCCCCATCAGCACCGTGAACCAGTCGAGGATCCCGGCTTCGGGCTGCACGGTGAACGAGGTCCAGAGCGGTTCGAAGAAATAGCCGTCGGCGTTGAGCGGGACGCCCCGGACCACGTTGCCGAGCGCCGCGCCATAGAACACCGACAGCAGGATGCTGCCGAGGGCGAACGACCCGTCCCAGAACGTCAACCAGACCGGGTGCGTGAGATGATGGCGCATCTCGATGCCGAGCCCCCGCAGCATCAGGAGCCAGAGCACGATCATCAGCGGCAGGTAGAATCCGCTGAAGCTCGACGCGTAGAGGAGCGGGAACGCGAAGTAGAGCGTCCCCCCCGCCGCCAGTATCCACACCTCGTTCCCGTCCCAGACCGGTCCGATCGCCCTGTGGATCGTCGCGCGTTCGGCGTCCGTCCGACCGATGATCAGGTAGACGATGCCCGCGCCCAGGTCGAACCCGTCGAGCACGACGTACATCGCGAGCATGTAGGCGACGACGCAGAACCAGAAGACTTCCATCACGGCACCTCCGGGGAATGGTGTGAACCGCCGCCGCCCGCCCCGGGTCCCGCGGCGATGATTTTCACGACGAGGAAAAGGAAGATCACCCCGATGACGAGATACATCCCGAGGAAGCCGAGGAGGGTGAAGAGCGTGCTTCCGGCCGAGACCAGCTCCGACGTCCCGTCGACGGTCCGCATCAGCCCGTACACGAGCCAGGGCTGGCGGCCGAGTTCAGCCGTCATCCATCCCGCGGTGTTCGCGATGTACGGGAAGGGGAACGCCAGCAGCAGCATCCAGAGGACGGGGCGGGCTGCGAAGAGCCGTTTCCGCCAGAGGAGCCACGCGGCGAGGGACATGACCCCGATAAACATCGTCCCGAGGCCCACCATCATATGGTACGAGTAATAGAGGAGCGGGATGTTGGTCGGGACGTCCCCCGGGGGAAACGCGTCGAGGCCGCGCACCTCCGCTTCCCACCGCAGGTAGGTGAGGAAGCTGAGCATGTTCGGGACGTGGATCGGGTTGTCGATCGCCCGCTTCTCCATGTCGGGCTGGCCGATCAGGACGATCGGCGCGCCCTCCTTCGTGTCGAAGAGGCCCTCCATCGCGGCAAGGGTCGCCGGCTGGTGGTGCGCGACGTTCTTCCCCTGTCCGTCGCCGGTCGGGAACGCCATCAGGACCGAGGCGATCACGCCCGCGATGACGCCCGTCCGGAGGAACAGCGCGCCGTACTCCGCGTCGCGGCGCGAGAGCAGGTACCAGGCGCCCGTTGCCGCGACCACGAACGACGCGGTCACCACCGAACCGATCATGTTGTGGGCGTACTGCCATCCCACCCACGGATTGAAAAGGAGCCCGAAGAAGCTCGTGAGGTGGATGCTGCCGTCGGCGGCGACCTCGTACGCGACGGGATGCTGCATCCACGCGTTGGTCGCGATGATGAAATAGCCCGAGAGCCACGAGCCCAGGAACACCATGAATGCCGAGAAAAGGTGGACCTTCGGGCCGAAGCGTTTTCCTCCGTAGATGAAGAGGCCGAGGAATGTCGACTCGAGGAAGAAGGCGAAGAGCCCCTCCATCGCGAGCGTCTGGCCGATGACCCCGCCGGCGAACGTCGAAAAGCGCGCCCAGTTGGTCCCGAACTGGAACTCCATCGGGATGCCGGTCACGACGCCCACCGCGAAGTTCAGCGCGAAGATTTTCCCCCAGAACAGCGACGCGCGGTCGTACAGGTCCGACCGTTTTTTGAGCGCGAGCCATTTCAGGATGACGATGAGCAGGCCGAGGCCCATCGTGAGCTGGGGGAACAGGTAATGAAAGGAGATGGTGAATGCGAATTGGAGCCTGTGGAGCAGAAGCGCGTCTTCCATCGGGGAATTCGATCTGTTGGCTCCCGGAATGTAAGACATGCTCCGGAGGGATGCAAAGATGTACATGCGGCGGCCCCGGGACGGCGCGCGGGGGCACGATCCCGGACCGCGGATGAATCATACCGCCGCGCCGGCCGTATACGACACGCATGAACCTCACTATCGAACAAATCGGCAAACGGTACCGCGGCGAGGTCTGGGGGTTGCGCGATTTTTCGCTCGACATCGGGCCCGGGGTCCTGGGGCTGCTCGGGCCGAACGGCGCCGGCAAGTCGACGCTGATGC
>CAZQSM010000049.1:13754-17705 GCA_964596065.1 uncultured Chlorobiaceae bacterium
CCCGGGGTCCTGGGGCTGCTCGGGCCGAACGGCGCCGGCAAGTCGACGCTGATGCGCATCCTGGCCACGATCACGCGTCCGACCGGGGGGCGCGTCCTCTGGAACGGCACGGACATCGCCGCGTCCCCCGATTCGGTCCGCACGGTCCTCGGGTACCTCCCGCAGGATTTCGGCGTCTACCCCAACCTCGACGCCGTGGAATTCCTCGGCTACCTTGCCGCCGCCAAGGGGCTCGACGGCGCGACGGCCCGCAGGCGGATCGACGAGTTGCTCCAGCTCGTCAACCTCACGGAAGTCCGGGACCGCCCGATCGGGAAGTTTTCGGGTGGGATGAAGCAGCGCGTGGGGATCGCGCAGGCGCTGCTGAACGACCCGCGCCTGCTCATCGTGGACGAGCCGACCGGCGGGCTCGACCCGGAGGAACGGGTCCGGTTCCGCAATCTCCTCTCCGACCTCTCGGGCGAACGGATCGTCATCCTCTCGACGCACATCGTATCGGACGTGGAGGCGGTCGCCACCGACATCGCGATCATCCGCGGCGGACGGCTGGTGGCCCGCGACACGCCCGAGGCGCTGCTGAGGACGGTCGATGGGAGCGTCTGGGAGTGGACCATTCCCGGCGGGGAGCTCGCGGCGGTGAAACAGGCGCACCTCGTGAGCGGTACGATGCGCAGGAGCGACGGCGTGAGGGCGCGGGTGATATCCCGCGAACGCCCTCACCCGTCTGCGCAGGCAGCCCCGCCGACGCTCGAAGACGCGTACCTGTTTTCGATCAACGGGACGCCGGGATGACCGGCGGCCTGCGGAGCATCGCGCCACTGATCCGTGCCGATTTCCTGGAGCGGGTCCGGGGATACGGCTTTTTCGTGACGATGCTGGGGGGGATCTACCTGGGCTACGCCGTCAACGCCGGATACATCGTCCTCCTCCTGGGGAATTACCGCGGGTCGTACAACTCCGCGTGGGTCGGGACGATGGTCGCGCTCTCCTCGGCAATTTTCATCTCCCTGGTCGGCTTTTACGTCGTGAAGAATTCCATCTCCCGCGACCGGACGACCCGCGTCGGGCAGATCCTCGCAGCGACGCCTCTCGGAAAGTTTCCGTACCTCCTCGCGAAAACGACCAGCAATTTTCTCGTCCTGGCGTCGATCGTGGCGATCCAGGTGGGGGCCGCGATCCTGTTTCAGCTCCTCGGCGGCGAAGGCCCGGGCATCGACCCGGTCGCGCTCCTCCTCCCCTTCGCGCTGATCACGCTCCCGGCCCTCGCCCTCGTCTCCGCGCTCGCCGTCCTGTTCGAAAGCGTCCGGTGGCTCGCCGGTGGTTTCGGCAACGTGGTCTACTTCTTCCTCGTCAACGCGATGCTCACGGTCCCCCTGGCGACGGGGGTCCAGGAGCTGGATTTCCTCTTCGTCGGGGGGGTCGAGCAGAGCATGCACGAGGGGGCGCTCGCCGCCTACCCCGGGTTCAAGGGCGGGTTCCAGCTGCACGCGGGCCCGCGCGAATTCGCCGCCGGAGATTCAGGCGCATTGAACATATTCGAATGGGGCGGCATTCGCTGGAGCCCGGCGATGGTGATGCGGCGGCTCTCCTGGGTGTTGTACGCGTTCCTCCTCACGCTGCTGGCGGTCCCGTTGTTCGACCGCTTCGACGAGGCCGCGGCCGGGAGAACGAAACGGAGACGGAGGCACACCGATCCGGAGGAGGCATCGGGGGTATCGGCCGCGGCGCCCCGGCGAAGAAGCACCTCCACGGTGATCATCGACGCCCTCACGGGCGTCCGGCTGTCGTCGAGAACCGGGAGGATGCTGATCGCCGAACTCCGGTTGATGCTCAAGGGGGTGCACACGATCTGGTACCTCGGCGCCGCCGGATTCATCATCGCCGGGGTCGCGTCGCCGGTCGACGTCGTCAGGCAGGCCCTTCTGCCGGTCACGTGGCTCTGGCCGGTGCTGCTCTGGTCAAAAATGGGGATGCGCGAGGCGTACTTCGGAACCGCCCAGTTGATCTTTTCCTCCCCCGGGGTCAGGGCCCGGCAGATGCTCGCGGTGTGGGGCGCGGGCGTGGCCGTCGCGATCGTCACGGCTTCAGGCGCGGCGTTTACCCTGCTCGTGTCGGGGGAATGGGTGGCGCTGTGGGGGTTGGCGGTGGGGTGCGTCTTCATACCCTCGCTCGCGCTCGCGTTCGGCGTGTGGAGCACGAGCAGCAAACTTTTCGAGGCGGCCTATACGATCTGGTGGTATCTCGGGCCGATGAACGCCGTACCGGCGCTCGATTTTACGGGAATGTCCTCGACCATCGCGGGGTCGGGGGTGTACCTTCTCCTCGCGGGCGGCTTTCTTGCCGCGGGGTACGCCGGGAGGATGCGGCAGGCGGCGGCTTGACCCCGCCAGTCGTGCGCCCGCCACCCGACCCCTGATGCCGGCCCTACCCCGCCCGCAGCACCGATCCGGGCGCCGGCTCCACCTTCTTCCCGAACACGAAGAGGAACCCGACGAGAAGGAGCGAGCCGGCGGCGATCGATGCCCACGGAGACAGCCCGTAGGCGGTCGGGATGTCGCCGACGAGCATCCCGACGACCGCGGCGAGGACCGCGTAGGGAAGCTGCGTACGGACGTGGTCGACGTGGTCGCACGCCGAGGCCATCGAACTCAGGATCGTCGTGTCGGAAATCGGCGAACAGTGGTCGCCGAACACCGAGCCGGCGAGCACGGAGCTGATGACGCCGTGGAGGATGATCTGCTGGTTGAGCGCGTCGAGCCCAGCCGCCACCGACAGGGAATGGCCGAGCGTGATGACGAGCGGCATCATGATGGCCATCGTTCCCCAGCTCGTGCCGGTCGCGAAACTGATGATCGCGGCGATCAGGAACGTCAGCACGGGCAACCAGTGGGGTTCGATGGCCCCGCGCATCACCTGCACGAGGTAGTCGGCGGTATGGAGTTCCGCCGTCACCGACCCGATCGACCAGGCGAGGATGAGGATGAGCATCGCGAGCAGCATCGACTGCACCCCGTTGAACCACGCGTCGAGGGCCTCCGTCGCCTTCATGATCCCCTGGCCCACGGTGAGCCCGATCGCGACGATGCAACCGGAAAGTGACGCCCAGAGCAGGGCGGCGTACGAATCAGACTTGCTGATGATCAACCCGACGCCGTAGTCGGTGATCCCGGCGGCGGAGAGGGCCTCCGTCCCGGTCTTATAGAGCCCGAAGAGCCCCACGAGCAGGATCGTGACGATCGGGAGCAGGCCGTTGTACCAGCGGGCCTTGACGTCCGCCGTTCCACTCGCCTCCCCCCTGCCGGCCTCCCCGCCCGCGGCGTGGGCGGGATCGCCCGCCGGATGCGACCCCTCGCGCGTGACCGCTCCCGTCGTCCGGGCGCGCCGCTCGGCCTCGAGCATCGGGCCGAAATCGCGCCCCATCCAACCCACGAGGAACACAAGGATCAGGGTGAAGATCGGGTAAAAGCGGAAGGGGATCGTCTGGAGGAAGACCGAATAGGCGTCCTCCGGGGAACCGATCATCTTGAGCCCCTGCTCGATCAGCCCCACCTCGTAGCCGATCCACGTCGAGATGATCATGATGCTGGCGACCGTCGCCGCCCCGGCGTCCACGATGAACGACAGTTTTTCGCGCGACACCCTGAGCTTGTCGGTGATCGGCCGCATCAGGTTCCCGCGAACGAGGACGTTGGCGTAGTCGTCGAAGAAGATGACGAACGCCATTCCGAGCGCCGCGAGCTGCCCCCCCCGGGCGGTCTTCGCGTATCGCGTGATCAGGTTGGCGATGCCGGTCGTGCCGCCGTTTTTCGATATGACCCCCACCATCCCGCCGAAGAGCATGCTGAAGATGATGATCTGGATGTGGCTCGTCTCCGAAAGCCCCTTGATGATGAAATAATCGATCACCCGGAAGATCCCGCCGATCACGTCATAGTCGAAATAGAACACCGC
>CAZQSM010000050.1:0-17294 GCA_964596065.1 uncultured Chlorobiaceae bacterium
TGTCCATCAGCCGCTGCCGGTGCTTCTCCACCGTCTTCACGCTGATGAAGAGCCCTCCCCCGATCTCCTTGTTCGTCTTCCCCTCCGCCACCAGCTGCAGCACCTCGAATTCCCTCGTGGTCAGGATCGTCCCCTTGTCGGCCTTGTACTGGCGCCGGAAATCGAGCACCTGCCTCGACACCGACGGGGTGAAGTAGGTTTTCCCCCCGGCGACGTCGCGGACCGCCGTGACGAGGTCCTTCGGCGCGCAGTGCTTCAGCAGGTATCCCGAGGCCCCCGACTGGATCACCTGGTGCACGTGGTCCTGGCTTGAATACATCGACAGGATCAGCACCCGGATGGAGTCGTCCATCAGCCGCAGGCGCTGGGTCGCCTGGAACCCGTTGAGCTCGGGCATCATGATGTCCATCAGCACCACCGCGGGTTTCAGCCTCAGGGCCATCTCCACCGCGTCGCGGCCGTTGGCGGCTTCGCCCAACACGTTGAAGTCCGGCTCGTGCTCCAGCAGGAGCCTGAAGCCCTTGCGCACGATGGTGTGGTCGTCGGCCAGCAGTATCGAAATCATCCGTTCCTCCTCCTCGAATAGTGTCAGGATATGTTATAGGGCAGTACCACCGTAATCCGCATTCCGCGCTCTTCCACCATCCGGACGGTGCATTCGCCGCCGACGAGCCTCACCCGCTCGCGCATCCCGCGCAGCCCGGCGCCGGACCCGGCGTGCGCGCCCGGCCTGGCCGCGGCCGGCGGTGCGTCGTCCCCCCCCGCGGCGCCGTCGTCCTCGATCACGAGCTCCACGCCCGTCCCTGACCGCCCGAAGCGCACGCTCACCGCGCGGGCGCCCGAATGGCGGAAGACGTTGGTGAGTCCCTCCTGCACCACGCGGTAGAACACCGCCTTGTGTTCGCCGGGGATCCGTTCGGCGTCGGGATCGTAATGGAGTTCCACCTCGATGCCGGTGCGCCGTGAAAAGTCCCTCGTGAGCCGCCGGAGGGCGGGGCCGAGGTCCGGGTTCGGCGCGGGAGTCCGCGGGGCCCCGGCGGCCGTCGCGCGTATGTAATTCCTGATCGAGTAAAAAAGCGTTTCGACGAGGTGCTGCGTGTCACGCACCGCGTCCCGAAGCTCCTGGCCCGTCGAACCGTTCCCGAGCCGCTGGAGGTTGACGAGGATGGCGGTCAGGATCTGCCCTGTCTCGTCGTGCAGGTCGAGGGCGCGCAGATATCCCGCGTTTCGTTCCGCGACATTGTCGTTTTCTCCCGGCGGGAGATCCGCATCGGACATCACGTCCTCCGGAAAACTCGTGGTTCGTATTGAGTGCGTTTGCGGCCTGGATCCGGATCGGGAACGCGCCGGCAGGCGGAAGGGAGGTTGAGTAATTTTATGCGACAATATTATGAATTATTGCGAATGATGTCAAGCGGAAGCGTGGTCGTGAATGAAAAAACAGTATGAATTATTAATTTGGGGTGGTCACCCCAGGGAGGAGAAACGGGTAAACCGGGTAGGATTTGTTCGGGGAAAAATTTACGGGGGTTCTTACCGGCCCGTCGCGATTTCGATCAGCATCCGGACCACGACGAGGAGCAGTACGCCGCCGAAAAACGACCAGATGGCGGTCAGCGCGAGCCGTTCCTTCGTGAGTTTGGCGTCGACGCCGACCGCCGGATGGGTCACGACCGTCACGTCCCCGGTGATGGTCGCCCGGCAGGAGAGCCGGACGTTCTTCGGGATCGATCGGGCGTAGAACGGCATGAACCCGACGAGTGCCCCCTCCTCGATCGGGGTGAGCGGGGAGACCCCCTTCCCGTCGGCCACCTCGACTCTGCAGGTGCCGCAGAGCCCGTTCCCGAGGCAGTTGGCGACCTTGTTGATCCCCGCGTAGGGAGAAATCCCGTTGCTGATGAGGGTCTTTCGGAGGTTGGCGCCCTGCGCCACTTCGATGGTCCTGCCTTCCTTCTGCAACGTGAGAACGGGCATCGCGTCTGCTCCTGATGTTGGAAAACGGGGAAAAGATAATGAATCCGTCGATGGAATTCAACCGCCAGTTACATTTCGACCTTCACGGTGAAGCGGGTGGCGCAGAGGGGACAGCGCATTTCCGCGGTGACCCAGTTGTTCCGTTCGTAGTGCGAGATTTCCACCGGCAGTCCGTCGCAACCGGGCCGCACGCACCGGTCGATCCCGACGCGGTACTCGCGGCCCGCGGCCGCCTTCCCCCCGCCGGCCAGGAGCCTGACTCCCTGGAGGATCCCGCAGATCGACTTTCCGTCGCGGATCTCCATCCGGTCGATCATCCCGACCGCCTCGCCGAGCGGGACGATCTTCACGGTCATCGTCTCCTCCCCTTCTTCCGGTTTGCGTCCGCCCGGGGCCTCGGAGAGCCCTCCGGCAAGGTAGAGATGGAGCACCTCGTCGCAGAACCCGGGGGTGGTGTAGATCGAGTTGAGCAGCGTCCACTCCGAGGCCAGGTGGCCGGTCTCCTCCTCGAGTTCCCGGCGCGCACACTCGAGCGGGTCCTCCCCCCGGTTCAGCTTGCCCGCGGGCAGCTCCCAGATGAAGGCGTCGAGAGGGTACCGGTGCTGGCGGATCAGGATGACCCGGCCGTCGGCGAAGACCGGGAGGACGACCGCCCCGCCGGAATGGCGGGCCACCTCGCGAACCGACAGGTTGCCCGACGGGTACTCGACGTCGTCGACGATGATGTCGAACACCCGGCCCTCGAAGACCGTGCGCCGGTTCAGGAGCTTCAGGTTCATCGCTGGGAGCGGCTTCCCGGCCGGTCGATCGGCACGCCCTTCGCGCAGAGCGGGCACGCCGCCGCCTCATAGGTGAGGGCGTCCATCACGAGGGGCGAAAAGAAGTTCTCGAACGAGGCCTTCCCGCCGCTCCGGTCCACGATCGCCGCCACGCCGACCGGCAGGCCCCCGCCCGCCCGGACGATCGTGACGACCTCGCCGATCGATCCCCCGGTGGTCACGACGTCCTCGCAGATGAGCACCTTCTCCCCCCGGGCGATCTCGAAGCCGCGGCGGAGCTGCATTTTGCCCTCCTTCCGTTCGGCGAACATGGTGCGGACGTTCAGCTGCCGGCCCACCTCCTGCCCCACCACGATCCCGCCGAGCGCCGGCGCGATCACCGCGTCGGCGTCCGCGTCGTCGAAATGGCCCGCGATCTCGGCGCAGAGCGCGCGGGAGTGTCCCGGGTACTGGAGCACCCTCGCGCACTGGAAATAGTTCGGACTGTGGAGCCCGCTGGTGAGTTGAAAATGCCCCTCGAGCAGGGCCCCGGTCTTCCTGAAAATTTCCAGTATCTCGTCGCGTGTCATTGGTTCTCCGTGTTGGTTGATGAACTGGTGCTGCGCGTCGGCCGGGGCGCGCTCACGTGATCCCGTCGATCCGGGCCGCGAGGGCGAAATCCTTCGCCGTCAGCCCCCCGGCGCTGTGGGTCGAGAGGACGAGCGTCACCCGGTTCCACCGGATGTCGATGTCGGGGTGGTGGTTCGCCTTTTCGGCCAGGAGCGCGACCGACACGACGAAGCCCATCGAGGCGGCGAAATCCGCCAGCCCGAAACTCTTCCTGATCTCCCTGCCGTCGCGGGTCCAGCCCGCGAGCTTCGCCATCTCCGCCGTGATCTCCTCGTCAGTCAGCAATTCCATACGGTCACTCCATTCTCCCGCCCGGCGCCTCGGGGACGGCGGGTGGGGTTTAAAATCCCTCGGCGCGGCGTATCCGCCCGAGTTTGTGCCCGAGGAAGCGCTCACCCACCTCGGTGAACTTCTGCGGGATGTCGCTGACGTAAAACTGGATGTTCGGCCTCGCGGCGCTCGGGTTCCGCATCCCCCCGGAATCGAGCAGCGCCCCCACTTCCGCGGCCGCGGCCTCGCCCGAATCGATCAGCGCGACACGGTCGCCGAGGACGCCGGAGATCGCCTCCGCCAGGAGCGGATAGTGCGTGCATCCGAGGACGAGGGTGTCGACTTTTTCCCGCTTCATCGGGAAGAGATATTCCTTCGCGACCAGCCCGGTGACCTCGTGCCCGGTCCACCCCTCCTCCGCGAGGGGGACGAAGAGCGGGCACGCCTGGCTCAGGACGGTGACCGCCGGATCGAGCAGCCGTATCGCGTTGACGTAGGCGTTGCTGGCGATCGTCCCGACGGTGCCGATCACCCCGACCCGCCGGTTCTTCGTGGCGGCCACGGCGGCCCCCGCGCCCGGCACGATCACGCCCACCACCGGGACCCCGGCGCGCTTCATCACGAGGTCGAGGGCGACCGACGAGACGGTGTTGCACGCGACGACGATCATCTTCACGTCGTGGCCCATCAGGAACTCGGTGTCCTGCACCGCGTACTCCCGCACCACCTGCGGCGACTTCGGCCCGTACGGGACGCGCGCAGTGTCGCCGAAATAGACGATGTTTTCGTGCGGAAGGTGCCGGGTCAGGGCCCGGACGACGGTGAGGCCGCCAATGCCCGAATCGAAGACCCCGATCGGTTTCGACGCCCGGGCGCTCATCGCGGGACCCCGAGGTATTCGGCGATGCGTCCCGCGACGTCGTGCCCCGAGACGATCGAGTTGCCGAGCGAGATGCCGTCGCGGTAATTGCCGGCGATGAACAGCCCCGGGTGCGCCGCCTCGGCGCGGGACATCGCGTCGAGGAACCGTCCGTACCCGACGTTGTACTGCGGTATGGCCCGCTCATAGAAGGCGCGATGGACGAACACCGGTTCGCCCCTGACGTCGAGGAGCTTCCGGAGGTCCCGGAGCGCCGTTTCGACCAGCTCGCCGGTCTCGCCGACGGCGGTCTCCGGCCTCCGCGTGCCCCCGAGGAAGCAGGTGAGCGTCACGTGTCCTTCCGGAGCGCGCCCCGGGAAGAGCGAAGACGAGAAGAGCGCCCCGAGGATCGCGAACGGCTCCGCCTCGGGGACCAGGACGCCGAAACCGTCGAGCAGATGTCCAACCGCGTCGCGCCGGAATCCGAGCACGAGCGACGAGACGGGCGGGTAGTGGATGTCCGAGAGCGCCGAGAGGTCCGCCGCCGCGCCGTTGCCGATTCGCATCGTCGAGAGCGCGTGGGCGGAACCGGCATACAGTACGGTGTCGAAAGCGGTCGCGCGTCCGCCCGCCGCCGGAGGGCCGCCGCCGGCGGCCTGATCTTCGCCCGGGTCCACGTGCCACCCGGCGGCCGACCGCGTGAGCGCGGAGATTACCCTCCGCTGTTTCAGGTCGCGCCCGAGCCGTTCGGCGAGCGTGTCGGTGAGGAGCTGGAGCCCGAGGTCGAACGAGATCATTCCCGCGTCATTTTTTCCCTTCTCGGCCCTCGCCTTCCGCTCCCCCGCCCCGAAGACCTGGCCGCGGATGAGCGAACCGTAGCGCTGCTCGAGCGCGTGGAGCTTCGGAAAGGAGTGGCGGACCGAGAGCCGTTCGGGGTCGCCGGCGTAGACTCCGGCGACGAACGGGTTGATGGCGTATTCGAGGAACTCCCTCCCGATCCGCCTCCGGACGAAATCGCCGAGCGTCTCGTCGGCGTCGGCCGGCGACCGGCGGATGAAGGGTTCCAGGAGCAGGCGGAGCTTCGCCCGCGGGGAGAAGAGCGGCGTCGCCAGGAACGACCCGGGCGAGCCGGGCAGCGGTAGCGGTTTTTTCCCCCGGACGATGAACCGGTTCTTCGCGATGTCGCCGGGCGCGCAGACCCGATCCGCCAGCCCGAGGTCCCCGACCAGCTCCATGATCACCGGGGAGGTGAGCATGATCGAATTCGGCCCGTGTTCGGCGAGGAACCCGCCGCTGCGCGTCGTCCGGATGACGCCCCCGGGCCGTTCCTGCGCGTCGTGGATCGACACCCCGATCCCCTTTTTTTTGAGCAGGTAACCGGCCGTCAGGCCGGTGATCCCCCCCCCGATGATCGCGACGTTTGGCATAGGCAAATGTCCAAAAACATAGAGAAATTTTCCCGAGGAAACAATCCGGAGACGGAGCGCCGAACGGTTCCACGGGCGGCCCCGCGAAGCCGCTCCCCGCCTTGAGTCTCTATAAAAGATTTTGTATCTTTTCGGCGACACACCCGTCTCTCCTCCGCGCGGGGATCCGCCGGACGCCGTTCATCACATCGGAAGGGATTCATTGTGCGCGAAATCACATTGCTCCTCCACCTCATCGGGATGGGACTCCTCACGACCACCCTCGTGGGTGGTTTCATCCTCAACCGTCAGTACGGGCGGGCGCCGGACCTGAAGACGAAGGCGCTCATCGTCCGTTCGGGGCGGGCCTTCGGCCTCCTGAGCCCCGTCGCGATGCTCCTCCTGCTCATCACCGGGGTCGGCAACATGCACGGCCTCGGGGTCGGGCTGCTCGACCTCGGGTGGCTCAGCGCCAAGCTCGTGATCTTCGTGTTCGCCTTCATCGCCGGCATCGCCCTCGGCGTCATCGGCCGGAAGCGCGGAGCCCTGGTCCAGGCGCTCTCCCTCGGCGACGCCGACCCGGACGCCGAAGCGCGGCTCAACAGCTACGACGGCCTGATCTCCGCCGGGTACTTCATCATGCCGATCCTGTTCATCGCCATCGTCTACCTCTCGGTGATCGGACGGCTGGGGGCGCAGTGAGCGCGGCGAAGGAATACCTCCTCTACGTCGGCGGGGCGTTCGTCCCCGCGGCCGACGGCCGCACGTTCGAATCGATCAACCCGCACGACGGCCGCGTCGTGGCCCGCTGCGCCAGGGCCGGCCGGGAGGACGCGCTCAACGCGGTGGCCGCCGCTCGCCGCGCCTTCGACCAGGGCCCCTGGCCCCGGATGACCGGCGCCGAACGGAGCGCCCTCCTCAAAGCGATCTGCGACAAGATCAACGAACGGTCGGCGGCCCTCGAACAGCTCGAAATCGACGACTCCGGATCGACGCTCCGGAAGGTCAGGGACGACGTGAAGCTCAGCGCCAGGGCGATGTACTACTTTTCGAAGACCGCCGCCGCCGACCGGACCGAGCCGGTCGAAGGGCTCTCCAAGCCCGGCTTCAGCACCAACCTGGTCGTCCGCGAGCCGATCGGCGTCGTGGCCGCGATCACCCCGTGGAATTTTCCCCTCAAGATGGCGGTCTGGAAACTCGGCCCGGCCCTCGCCGCCGGCAACACGGTCGTCCTGAAGCCCTCCGAACTGACGCCCGCGACGGCGATGGAGCTTGCCGCGATGTTCCACGAGGCGGGGTTCCCGCCCGGGGTCGTGAACATCATCCCCGGCACCGGGCCCGAGGCGGGCGAACCGCTCGTCGAACACCCGGGCGTGGACATGGTCTCGTTCACCGGCTCGACCGCCGTCGGCAGGCTGATCATGGGCCGCGCCGCGGCGACACTCAAGAAGTGCACACTCGAATGCGGGGGTAAATCGGCGAACATCGTCCTCGAGGACGCCGACATCCCGCTCGCGGTCGACGGCGCCCTCTACGCCTGCTTCTTCCACCAGGGCCAGTGCTGCGAGGCGGGCACCCGCCTGTTCCTCCCGGCGAAGCTGCACGACCGGTTCGTGGAGGCGCTTGTGGCGAAGGTCGCGAAGATGACGATCGGCGACCCGAAGGACGCCGCCACGGAGATCGGCCCCGTGATCTCGGCGAAGCAGCGCGACCGGATCCTCGGCTACATTCGCACAGGGCTGGAGCAGGGCGCGAAGCTGGCCGCCGGCGGCGGGACGCCCAAGGCGCCCGGGACCGAAAGGGGATTTTACGTCGAGCCCACCATCTTCACCGGCGTGACGAACGAGATGACCATCGCCCGGGAGGAGATCTTCGGGCCGGTCCTCTCGGTCATCCCGTACGACACCGTTGACCGGGCCGTCGCGATGGCCAACGACTCGGAGTACGGCCTCGGCGGCGGCGTCTGGTCGAGGGACCCGGAGAAGGCGATGGCGGTCGCGCGCGGGCTCAGGACCGGCACGGTCTGGATCAACGAATGGCACCTCATCTCCGAGAAGGCCCCCTTCGGCGGTTACAAACAGAGCGGCGTCGGGCGGGAATTCGGCGCCGAGGGACTGCACGAATACATGGAAACGAAACATCTGCACATCGACGAACTCGGCTCGCGCGAGAAAAAACCGTGGTACGACGCCGTGGTGCCGAAATCATCCTGACACACATCACTTTCTGGAGAGACACGCAATGAAATCGATCATCCTCCTCCTCGGCCTCCCCGCGCTGCTGTTCCTCGGGGGCTGCGCCAAGACAGAAGTCGCCCCCGTCCCGCTCGGCCCGATGAACGCCTACAAGGACCCGGGGTTCGGCTTCACCATCAAATATCCCGAGAACTGGCTCCAGCTCGGCACGGTCGGCAAGGCCCTCTTCACCGAATCGCAGGAGATGGCCTCCAAGTTCATCGACCCGTCGCAGGGCATCGAGGGCGGCAGGGTCATGGTCGAGGCCCTCCCCTACGCGGGAACGCCCGCGGCCGACCTGATCTCGGCGGCGAAGGCGTCGCTCGGGGCGCAGCAGGCCGAGTTGAGCCCTGAATCCGCGGTCACGGTGGGCGGCAGGCCGTCGGTCAAGGTCCCTTACTCGATCCAGGCCACCTCGAAGACGAAAATCCACGGATATGAAATCTACGTCCCCGGCGACACCGCGCTCTACAAGGTGACGGTCGAGGGGTACGGCGACCAGTTCACCGCCTACGCGGCGGTCTTCGACGCGATGGTGGCGTCCTTCGAGCCGCCCGTGGTCGTCCTGAAGCAGCCGGACGTCTGGCAGGCGTCGCCGTCGACCTCGGTGCTCGACTCGAAATTCTTCACGTTCAACTACCCCGACAACATGGAGTTCGTCGACGTGAAAAAAGGGGACAAGGACTACGTCGTGTCGCTCCGGGCGGACCGCCAGGACGTCAGCGTCCAGGTCGACGTGTTCGGCGCGGTCGGCCTCACGGTCGAAAAAGTGTGGGAACAGAACAAGGGCCGGTACAAGTCGCGCGGAAACGGCGAAACGACCATCGACGGCCTCAAAACGTACTGGGTCGATTACACGCCGATGGCGAACATCTCGAGCCGCGCCTACTTCACCGTCAAGAACGACAAGGTGGTGAGGTCGACGCTCAACTGGTTCGCCCCGAAGCGGGAGATTTATTTTCCCGTCCTCGAGAGCATCGTCAAATCACTGAAACTGAAATAACTGCCCGACTGTCCGGGGACCGTCAATGGATATCAAGAACCGCACCGTCCTGGTGCTCGGCGGGGGGGGCCTCGTGGGCGCGGCCGTCTGCCGCAAGCTCATCGACGAGGGACCGAAACGGATCATCATCACGTCGATCACCAGGAGGGAGGCCGAGGAAACCATCGCGGCGCTCCGGAAGGAATTTCCGGGCCTGCCGAAGGGCCTGTTCGCGGCGTGGGGGGGGAACATCTTCGTCCGGTACGCTCTCAAGGACGTCCGGCGCGAGGAGATCATGGACAATCCCGCCAGGCGCCGGATGTTCATCGAGGACAACCTCGAAGAGCTGACCGAGGCGGTCATCCGCCGTTCGGCCATCCACAAGCTGCTCACCGCCACCAAACCGGACGTGATCGTCGACTGCATCAACTCGGCGACGGCCATCGCGTACCAGGACATCTTCGGGAGCGCCAGGCGGGTGATCCGCTCCCTCCGGCAGGGGCGGCGGAAACCCGACGCCGAACGGGATCTCCGGGAAACCACCGAACGCCTGCTCTGCACCCTCTACGTCCCCCAGCTGATCCGCCACGTCCAGCTCCTCTACCACGTGATGCACGCCTGCGGCACCAGGCTCTACCTCAAGATCGGCACGAGCGGCACCGGGGGGATGGGGCTCAACATCCCCTACACCCACAGCGAGGAACGGCCGTCGAGCGTCCTGCTCGGCAAGTCGGCCGTCGCCGGGGCGCACACGATGCTCCTCTTCCTGATGGGCAGGACCCCCGACGCGCCGATCACGAAGGAAGTCAAGCCCACCGCGGCCATCGCCTGGAAACGGGTCGCCTTCGGCGACATCCGGAAGCGCGGCAAGGCGATCGCGCTGGTCGACTGCCTCCCGCAGAAGGCCACGCGGCTCACCGGTTCGCTCACCCAGCGGTCGGCGAGCCCCGTCCGTCATCTCAACAGGAACCTGCGGTCGGTGTTCATCGACACGGGCGAGAACGGCCTCTTCTCCCGGGGCGAATTCGAGACGATCGCGACGCCCGGCCAGATGGAGTTCGTGACCCCGGAGGAGATCGCCGAGGCGGTGGTCTACGAGATCAAGGGGGGCAACACCGGGCACGACATCATCAACGCGCTCGACAACGCGACGCTCTCCCCCACCTACCGCGCGGGTTTCCTCTTCCAGTCGGCGCTGAAGCAGATCAAGGCCCTCGAAAAACTCCACAGCGTCGACAGCGTGGCGTTCGAAATGCTCGGACCGCCGAGGCTCTCGAAGCTGCTCTACGAGGCGTACCTGCTGAAGCTCTGCTTCAAGGACATGCTCAAGGTGATGCGGACCGACGCGGGGACGCTGTCGAAAGGCGTCGCCGCCAAGCTCGCGGAGGACGCGGTGATCCGGTCGCACATCATTTCCATCGGGATCCCGATCCTCCTCCCCGACGGGAGGAAGCTCCTGCGGGGCCCCGAGATCAAGATCCCGGCGTTCCACGGCGAAAAGGAGGCGAAGATCACCCCCGGGAAGATCGATCTCTGGGCGCACGACGGGTGGGTGGACCTGCGGCGCTCGAACATGGAGCGGTGGAAGTCCCGGTTCGAACGGATCCACGCGATGGCCGACCTGGTCGGCACCGACGACACCAGCTCGCAGCACATGAACAACGCCGCCTACTGGGACGAGTTCCTCGACATCGAACCGGGAAAGGTCGCCGGGTGGATCTTCAGTTACGAGGAGAAGGGGATGAGGAAAAAGGCCTAGCGGCCGTCGTCACCGTTCAGGTCCTTGATGAGGCCGATGATCCCCCCGAAGATCGACCAGAATCCCACCGTCACGTAGAACTGCGAGAGGACGAGCTCCTCCCGGGAGGGGACCTTGAAGAGGTATTCCCCCAGCCAATCGATCACCCCGCCGAGCGCGAACGTCACCGGGAAATTGAACATCGAGAAGAGGATGGAATACGGGTGCCGGTCGATGAAGCTCGGCTGCATCATGCCGAAAAGAAAGGGCAGGAAGGCGATCGATACGACGATCCCCCAGAGCAGAAAATAGGTTATGACGCGGTGCCCGAGCATATGACCCTGTTGTCCTTTACTTTACCGTCATCAATATCGCAAGTCGGGGACGGAGTCGCAAGGGACCGTGTGACGCGGATCAACAAAAACCCCGGCCGAAAGGCCGGGGTTTTCACGTTTTTGGGGCGGCCGGGGCGCGCGGTCAGCGGATCAGCGTCATCCTTCCGATCTGGTCGAAGTAACCGCCCGCCTCGCCGGTCCCCTTCACGGTGAGCCGGTAGAAGTAGATTCCGCTGGTCAGCGATTCCGCATCGAAGTTCACGAGCTGCCCACCCTCGTCATACTCTTCCCCGTCGATCAGCGCCGCCACTTCGCGGCCCAGGAGGTCGTAGACCTTCAGGTTGACGATCCCGGGCTGCGCGAGCGAGAATTCGATCGATGTGGTCGGGTTGAACGGGTTCGGGTAGTTCTGCGCGAGGGACCATGTTTCCGGCAGCACCTCGACGATCGAACGGTCCGCAACCTCGATCCGCGCGGGAGGAGGATCGGGGTTGGGATGGAGGTAGAGGGCCTGTTCGAGCGTCGCGCTCCCCTCGAGCACGAACGGGTCGAAGGAGCTCGCCACGTACGGGCCGTCGAACGCGGTGTTGATGCGGGAGATGCCGCTGTCGAGCCTGGCGTAGACGGAGGGGTCGAAATTGCCGCAGAACGTCAGCGCCGAGTCGACCAGGTGCGCAGCCCCGCGCAGCGTGAGTCCGTTGAACGGGTCGTCGGGGTTTCCGCCGTCGTTATACAGCAGGTCGCCGAGCCGGGTCTCGTTCGGGTCGGTCGGCTCGGTGACGCCCGCGTCGTTGGCGATGATCGCGAGCTTCAGCGTGTGCAGCTCACCGAGCAGCCGGTTGTCGTGCTTCTTGTAGTGCAGGTTTCTGAGCTGACCGGTGATCGCCTTGGTGCGGCCGGAGGATGAAACCGTGACATCGAGGCAACGGGGCGTGCCTGTGTGCGGAAAATACCTGCCGTTCGCGCTCATGTTCCTGATCCAGCCCACGTCCTGGTCCGGCGCGACGACGCCCAGGACGAGGCCGTCGGGCCTGGTGAGCACTTTCTTGTAAATGTATTCCCTCAGGTTTCCCCCGTTCGGCTGGACATAGAGCCGCTCGTCCACCGCCGGGACGATGGAAGTCGTGGTGTTCGACCGCCTGCCGCCGGTTTCGTCGGTCCACCAGAAATAATTGACGATCGTGCCCGGTTTGTTGTTGTTGACGAGGAACTCCATGGTGACGCTGTCGCCCCCCGCGATGAGTCCGCCCTGCCCGTCGATCGTTCGTGAACCTTTCATTTTGAAGCTGGTGAAGCCGCCGGAATCCCGGATCGAGATGATTTTTTTGCTGATGGTCGCGTGGAAACCGTGGACGGGCGTGAGCCGGGGATTCACAAACGTGAACCTCACGATCGAGCCGGCGATCTTTCCCGCTTTGGCTTTCTTGAGGGCGAGGTCGTCCTGGGCAAACGTCCGGTATTTGGGCTGGGCGAAGCCGGGGCCCGGGAGACAGAACGCGACAACCAGGACGGCGGCAACGCCGCGGATGGCCCGCGTTCCACAATGTGGACGGCGCAGTGCGTACATACTCATCATTCCTGCAGAGAGTGGTGGTGGATAAAGCAGCGGGAGAACTCTTTAAAAGATAGGGGAAAATCCTGAAATTGCAAGAAAAAAAAGGGGGAGGGGAAAATTTCCCGACGGGACACCGGTGGCGGGAGGCGTGATCTGGCAGGGTACGGCTCCGTCTCACCCCCCATCGGGGGGCGTTGACCTATTCGTACCGCAGGGAGTCGATCGGATCCAGATTTGAGGCCTTCCAGGCGGGATAGACGCCAAAAACCACGCCGATGACAGAACAAACCACGAAGCCGATGATGGCCCAGTCGAAGGGAATGACGACCGGCATTTCGAGGAACAGGGCGACCGCGTTGCCGGCCAGCAGACCGAGGAAAATCCCGATCAGTCCCCCGATCTCGCTCAGGACGACCGCCTCCATCACGAACTGGGAGAGGATGTTGGTTTTCCGCGCCCCGATCGCCTTCCGGATGCCGATCTCCCGCGTTCGTTCCGTGACCGACACGAGCATGATGTTCATGATCCCGATGCCGGCGGCGAGAAGGGCGATCGAGCTGATCACCAGGACCCCCATCCGGAACCCGAAGGTGATCTCGTTGAACTGCGTGATGATCGCCTCGTTCGAAAAATACTCGAAATCGTCCGGCTCGCCGGGGGGCACCCTGCGAGCGACCCGGAGGATCGCCCGGCTCTGCTCCAGGCAGTCGTTGTAGACCTCCTGGCTCTTCGCCTTGACCATGATGTTGATGCTTCGGACGTATTTCCCGTAAACCTGGAAGAAAGCCGTGATCGGAATGACGCAGTAGTTGTCGGCGTCGTTCTCGAATACGCTCGCCTTCTTCTCGAAGACGCCGATCACGGAGTAGATCTGGCCGTCGATCCGGATTTTTTGCCCGATCGGGTCGATGTTCCTCGGGATGAGCTTCTCACGGATCCCCACGCCGATGATGATGACCTTGCGGGCCAGGTCGATGTCCTGCGAGTTGAGCCCGCGGCCCTCCGCGACGACCCAGTCGTTGGTGATCAGCCCGTCGGGATTCTCGCCGGCGACCTGGACGTTGGGGTTGGTCTTGTTCCCCTCCCAGACCGCGATCTTCCCGAACTGCCAGCTCTCGAGCCCCACCGCCTCCGCGTACGTCGCCTTGTCGCGCACCTGGAGGGCCTCCTCGTAGGTGATGTCCCTGCGGTTGCGGAGCCGCCGCCGGGCCTCGTGTCCGCCGTCGAATCCGCTCGGATATTTCTGGATCTGGAAGGTGTTCACCTGGAGCTGCGACATCCCCTGTTCGATGCTGTTGCGCATCACGCCCATCGCGGTCATCACGGCGATGATCGAGAAAACGCCGACCACGATGCCGAGGAGCGTCAGGAACGAACGGAGCTTGTTCGTCCTGATGGCACTGATGGCCATCAGGAAGCTCTCGCGGATGCCGGACCATTCCATCAGGAATTTACTCATAGCGCAACGCGTCCACGGGGTCCATTTTGGCGGCGCGGTACGCGGGGAGGAACCCCGACGTCAGGCCGACGATGAGGGAAACGGCGATGGCGATGAAGACGACGAACAGCGGCATCGCGGCCTCGAGTTCGAAGACGCGGCTGACCACCTGGACGAGGATGAACGCGATGAGCAGGCCGATCAGCCCGCCGATGAGGCAGAGCGCCGCGGCTTCGATCAGGAACTGCATCAGGATGGTGCGCCTCCTCGCCCCGATCGCCTTCCGGATCCCGATCTCCTTGGTCCGCTCGGTCACCGAGACGAACATGATGTTCATGATCCCAATGCCGCCGACAAGGAGCGAGAGGCCGGTGATGAAGAGTCCGATCGCGCCGACGACCATCGTGAACGTCCCGAAGGTCTGCGTCAGGACCTCCTGCGCGTTGATGTTGAAATTGTTCTCCTTGCCCGGCTCGATGCGGCGGATTTTCCGGAGGATCCCCTCGAGCTCGAGTTTCGAGTTCTCCAGGTCGTTGATGTCGGCCACCCTGACGTTGATGGTGACATAGCGTCGCGACCCGAACCGGGATTCGAAGGCGTTGAGCGGGATGAAGACCCTGTTGTCGGAGGTGAAGCGGCCCCAGAGGCCGCCCTGTTTCTCGTAGACGCCGAGCACCTGGTACGGCGCGCCGCCGACGCGGATCGTCTGGCCGAGCGGGTCGCCGGTGGGGAACAGCTTCTCCGCCACCGTGGCGCCGATGACGCACACGGGCCGCCCGCCGTCCGACTCCTCGGCGGTGAAGAACCGGCCGTCGATGTTGACGTTGCCCGAGGCGTCATTGTAGTTGTGCGTCGTTCCGGTCACGAAGGCGTCCTCGAGCGAGTAGTTGCCGTTGTTCACGGCCATCCTGCGGCCGACGACCGGGGCCGCCGCCGCCGTGAGGGTGGCCTGCCGCTCGATCACGTCGACGTAGTCGGCCTGGATGTCGGGCCGGTTCCGGATGAGCGACCAGTCCTCGTTGGAAATCCAGGGGAATTTCTGGACGTAGAGGATGTCGGTCCCGAACGCCTTCGCGCTCTTCTCGAACGCCTTGTCGAGGCCGTCGATGGCGGTCGCCATCCCCGTCACCGCGACGATCCCGATGATGATCCCGAGGGTCGTCAGGACGGAGCGCATCTTGTTGGCCTTGATCGCGCGGAACGCGATCACGAGCCCCTCCTTCAGTTCGTGCGTGAAATGCATCGGCGTCCTCCCGGCCTAGGCCCCGACAACCGTTTTTTTGGCGACGGCCTCGTCGCTCGCCACCTCCCCGTCCCTGACCCGGATGATCCGGTGGGCGTGTTCGGCGATATATTCCTCGTGGGTCACGAGGATGATCGTGTTGCCGAGCCTGTGCAGCTCCTCGAAGAGGACCATGATCTCGTCGCCGGTCTTCGAATCGAGGTTGCCGGTCGGTTCGTCGGCGAGCAGGATCGACGGGTTGTTGACCAGGGCCCGGGCGATGGCGACGCGCTGCCGCTGCCCGCCCGAGAGTTCGTTCGGCTTGTGGTGGATGCGGTCGGCGAGCCCGACGTGGGTGAGCGAATCCGTCGCCATCTGGCGCCGCTCGGACGCGGGGACGCCCGCATAGATCAGCGGGAGTTCGACGTTGTGGAGCGCGTCGGAACGGGCGAGGAGGTTGAACGTCTGGAAGACGAAGCCGATCTCCTTGTTCCGGACCTTCGCAAGCTCGTTGTCGTTCATTTCGCTGACGTTGACGCCGTTGAATTCGTACCGGCCCGACGTCGGGGTGTCGAGGCAGCCGATGATGTTCATCAGCGTCGATTTCCCGGAACCCGAGGGTCCCATGATCGCCACGTACTCGTTCCGCCGGATGTCCACCGAGACGCCCCGGAGCGCGTTGACCTGCTCGACGCCCCCCATGTCGTACGATTTCGTGATCTGCTGGAGCTGTATGACCTTTGAATCCTGCATGGGTGCCCGTCGATTCAATGATTGATGGCCGATGCGCCGCCCGGGTGGATCAGGGAGCGCTCGGTTTGTCCTTCTTCACGTCGTTTTCGACGTGCACTTTCGATCCGTCCTTGAGCTCCCGGTTGATCGCCTTGTAGCTGCCCGACACGATCTCCTGGTCCGCCTTGATGCCGGAGACGATTTCCGTGTAACTGTCGTCGGAGATGCCCCGCTTGACCTCGTACGATTTCACGGCGTTCTCCTCGACGATGAAGACCACTTCCTTCGGCTTTTCCGCCTTCTTCTTCGCCCTGGCGTTGTTGGCCGGCATCGCGCCCGATTCTTCGTCGCCGCCGTCGCCCGGCTTCTCCCCGTCCATCATACCCTCGGGTATCCTGACCGTAACGCTCTGGATCGGCACGGTGAGGACGTCCCGCTTCGTCTCGGTCTCGATCGTGGCGTTCATCGACATGCCGGGGCGGAGCCTCGGCTCGAGGTCGACGATGCGGATCTTGACCTCGAAATTCGTGACCTCTTCCTGCGTCCCCAGGCCGCGGGTCTTGGCGGTGTTGCCGATCTCGTAGACGATGCCGGCCAGTTTCTTGTCGGTGATCGCGTCCACCTCGATCCGGACCGTGTCGCCGAGCGAGATCAGGACGATGTCGTTCTCGCCGACGTCCACCCGCGCCTCCATCCTCGAAAGGTCGGCGACGGTCATCACCTGCGTCCCCTGGAACTGCGCCGTGCCGAGCACCCGCTCGCCCAGCTCCACCGACAGCGCGCTGACCGTGCCGTCCATCGGGGCGTAGATGGTGGTCTTCCTCAGGTCTTCGCTCACCTGGTCGAGGGAGGCCTGGGCCTGGTCATAGAGCGCCCTCCGGGTCTCGTAGGTGGTGCTGGCGGACTCGAGCTCCGACTCGGAGATCAGGCCCTTTTCGAACAGTTCCTTCGCCCGCTTGAATTCCGACTCCCCCTGGCTGAGGTTCGCCTTCGCCGACGCGAGGCCCGCGGCGGCGCGTTCCCTCGCCGCGATGTAAATGTCCGGCTTGATCCGCATCAGGAGGTCGCCCTTCGAAACCCTCTGCCCTTCCTTGACCGGGAGGTCCGTGATCTCGCCGCTCACCTCGGGGGAAATCAGCACCTGGACCTCCGGGTAGATCT
>CAZQSM010000051.1:0-16007 GCA_964596065.1 uncultured Chlorobiaceae bacterium
CGCGTCGATCATCGCCGGCATCGCGGCCCACGACGTGTACCACGCCGGCCAGATCCAGCTCATCAAGCGGTTGACGGGGAGATGAGGGGAAGGATCGGTCTCAGAAAGGAGACCAAGGATTCCACGCAGCGGAGGGCGCCCCTTTCGCCTGCGAACGTGCGGCGCCTCGTCGACGGCCACTCCCTCGAAGTGGTCGTGCAGCCGTGGGAGAACCGCGTCTTCAGCGACCGGGAATACGCCGGCGCCGGCGCCATCATCAGCGACGACCTCTCGGGGTGCAACATCGTCTTCGGCGTGAAGGAGATCTATCCCCCTTCCCTCGCCGACGACGGTGTCTACTCCTATTTTTCGCACACCGTCAAGGGGCAGGACTACAACATGCCGATGCTCCGCGAGGTGCTGGAGCGGAAGATCAGCCTCTTCGACTACGAACTGGTGAGGGACGACGGCGGAAAGCGCCTCGTGTTCTTCGGCCCCTTCGCCGGGTACGCGGGGATGATCGACACGCTCTGGGCCCTGGGGAAGCGGCTCGTGTGGGAGAGGATTCCCACTCCCTTCACGGGAGTCCGGTACGCCACCGAATACGACGGCCTCGCCGACGCGAAGGCGGCGCTCCGACGCGTCGGGGACGCGATCGCGGCGGACGGTTTGCCGCCCCCGCTCGTCCCGTTGGTCTGCGGGTTCACGGGGTACGGCAACGTCTCGAAGGCCGCGCAGGAGCTCTACGACCTGCTGCCGGCCGAATCGATCGGGCCCCGGGACCTGGCGGAGTTCGTCGCCTCGGGAAACTGGTCGGACAGGAAGGTATATAAATGCGAGTTCCGGAAGCCCGACCTCTACGCGGACGCGGACGGCGGCTTCGACCTCGACCGGTTCAACGCCGATCCGTCGGCGTTCCGGAACCGGTTCCCCGAATACCTCCCCTACCTCACCCTCGTCGTCAACGGCATTTACTGGGAGCCCCGGTTTCCGAGGCTGATCAGCGTCGGGGACGCCCGGGCGCTCTTCGCGGGGCCGCGGCAGCCGCGCCTTCGCGTCATCGGTGACATCACCTGCGACATCGGGGGTTCGGTGGAACTCACCGTGAAGGAAACCAACCTCGGGAACCCGGTCTTCGTCTATGACCCGGGGACCGGGGCGGTCACCGACGGCTGGGAGGGGAGGGGACCGGTGGTGATGGCGGTGGACAAACTGCCGACGGAGCTCCCGCGCGAAGCCTCCGAATCGTTCGGCGACGCCCTCGAGCCGTTTGTCCCCCGGCTGGCGAGGTGCGATTTCTCGCTCCCGGCCGACCGCCTCGACATCCCGCCCGAATTCCGGCGGGCCCTGATCGCCCACCGCGGGACGTTGACGCCGGAATTTTCGTATCTTCACGATACCCTCCGGGCCGGGGGGGCTCACGTCAAAGAACCCAGGGATCCCTGAGCCGCCACGATGAAGCACATCCTCATTCTCGGAGCCGGAAAGAGCACGTCATACCTGATCGCCCACCTCCTCGGCGAAGCGGTCGAACAGGACTGGTTCGTCACCGTCTGCGACCGTAACCTGGCGACCGCCCAGCAGCGGATCAGCGCGCACCCGCGCGGGCAGGCGATTGGCCTCGACATCGACGACACCGCCGCGCGCGCCGCGCTCATCGGCAAGGCCGACATCGTCGTCAACATGCTGACGCGGCCCTACCAGTACCTGATCGCCGTCGACTGCCTCAACAACAACGCCCACATGCTGAGCGCCTCGTACGAGGACATCAGGGTCCGCACGCTCGAAACCGACGCGCACCGGAAGAACATCCTGATCCTGAACGAGATGGGGCTCGACCCGGGCATCGACCACATGACGGGGATGGCGATCCTCGAGCGGATCCGCGCGGCCGGCGGGTTTGTGACGAGCTTCCGATCGTACGGCAGCGGCCTCCCGGCGCCGGAAGTCGCGGCCGGCCCGCTGAAATACTCCGTCACCTGGAACCCCCGGAACGTCCTGATGGCGGGGGAGGACGGGGCGATCTTCAAGGAGGACGGAAAGATCAAGGTCCTCCCGTTCCACCAGGTGTTTCAGCGGACCTGGACGGTGGAGGTGGACGGGATCGGCACGATGGAAGCCTACCCCAACCGCGACTCCCTCGGCTACGAACACATCCTGGGCCTCAAGCAGAACCACACGATCGTGCGCGGGACGCTCCGCTACCCGGGCTGGAGCGAGACGTGGCAGTACATCGTGCACCTCGGCCTGGCCAACGAATCGCTGAGGATCCCCAACCTCAGGGAGATGACGTACCGCGAGCTGACCGAGATGTTCCTGCCGGCGATGGAAGGGAAGATGAAACTCGAACAGCAGATGGCGAATTACCTCGGCATCAGCCCCACCGGGCACATCATGCAGAACCTGAAATGGCTCGGCCTCTGCTCGAAGGACAAGATCGGGTTCGACGTCGACACCGTCGCGGGAGTGATGATCAGGCTGATGCAGGACAAGTTCCGCCTCCCGGAGGGGGCGCGCGACATGGTCATCCTCGTCCACGAAATCGAGGCGGTCTATCCGAACGAGAAAAACCGCGTCGAGAAGATCACCGACACGATGATCGAATACGGCACTCCCAACGGCGAGACGGCGATCTCGCGCACCGTGGGGCTGCCGCTGGCCGTTTCCACGCGGCTGATCCTCGAAGGGCGGATCCCGCTCTCGGGCTGTCACATCCCGACCCACCCGGCGATCTACAAACCGGTGCTCGCGGAGCTGGAGCTCGCCGGCCTCCGTTCCACGGAGGTCGTCACGTCGCCCGGGAGCGGCGCGTGACCGGGTCCAGCGTCGTGGCGGCGTTCGCCATCCTGGCGGGTGCGATCACTCCCGCCGCGGCGGGCGTCACGCGCTCCCCGGCAGGTCAGGGGCCGGGAGGGACGCTTCCGCCCGTCAGGTACGCCGTCGCGTTCCCGAACGCGCCGCACCACGAGGCCGAAATCACCGTCCGTTTCCCGGGAATCGCCGGCGACACGCTCCGGGTCCGGATGAGCGTCTCCAGCCCTGGCCGGTACGCCCGGATGGAATTCGCCCGCAACGTCTACGGCTTTCGGGCGTTCGACGGCGGGGGGAAGGAGCTCGCCGTCGCCCGCCCCGATCCCCACCAGTGGGACATAGCGGGCCACGACGGCACGGTGGAAATCCGCTACACGCTCTTCGGCGACCGTGCGGACGGGACGTTCACCGGCATCGACGCCACGCACGCCCACCTGAACATGCCGGCGACGTTCGCCTGGGCGATGGGAATGGAGGAGCGGGGGATCGAAATCGGCTTCCTGCCGCCTGCCGGTTCGGGATGGAAGGCCGCGACGCAGCTGTTCCCCACGCACCACCCGATGATGTTCACCGCCCCGGACCTGGAGTATTTCCTCGACAGCCCCACCGAGCTGAGCGCGCACACGCTGCGGAGCTGGCGCGCCTCGCCCGACGACACGGCCTATACCTTCAGGATGGCCCTGCATCATAACGGCAGTGAGGCCGAAGCCGACGCGTACGCGGCGATGTGCCGCCGCATCGTCGGGGAGGCCCGGATGGTGTTCGGCGAATACCCCGCCTTCGACAACCGGGAATACGCCTTCATCGTCGATTACCTGCCGTGGGTCGCCGGCGACGGCATGGAACACCGGAATTCGACCTCGATCACCTCGACCGGACCGCTCTCCACCAGCGCGGCCGCGAACGTCAGTACCGTCGCCCACGAATTCTTCCACGCCTGGAACGTGGAGCGCATCCGGCCGAAATCGCTCCAGCCGTTCGATCTCGCGAAATCCAACATGTCCGGCGAACTCTGGTTCGCCGAGGGGTTCACCAACTACTACGACAGGCTCATCCGGAAGCGGGCGGGGATCACCGGGATCGACAGGTTCGCGGCGCAGCTCGGATCGACGCTCGACGGGTTCCTGAGGTCTCCCGGGCGCCGGCATTTCAGCGCCGAGGAGATGAGCCGGATGGCCGCCCTCATCGACGGCGCGACATTCCCCGACAGGATGAACAGCGCCAACACCTGGTATTCCTATTATCCGTTCGGCGACATGATCGCCCTGGCGCTCGACCTGACGCTGCGGTCGCGCTCCGGCGGGACGACGCTCGACGACTACATGCGGTCGGTCTGGGCGGCCCACGGCCGGACGGAGGTCCCCTACGAGGGCGCCGACCTCGCACGGCTCCTCGGCGTCCTCACGAACGACGTCGCGTTCGCGCGCGATTTCTTTTCGCGGTATGTGTCGGGCCGGGAGACCGCCGACTACGCCGCCCTGCTCGCCCCGGCGGGTCTGCTCCTCCGCCGCACCGACAGCGGGAAGGCCTCGATCGGCCACGCGAACCTGGAGTACCGGGACGGCCGCGCCATCATCGCCTCCGCCCCGGCGGAATCGAGCCCCATCTTCAGGGCGGGCCTGGACCTCGGGGACACCATCCTCGCCATCGGGGAACGGCCGATCGCCTCCGGGGCCGACCTCGATTCGCTCCTGTCGCGGCGCGGGCCGGGCGACGAACTCGGCATCGAATACGCCCAGCGGGGTGTCCGTTCCAAGGGTACGCTGCGACTCGCGGAGGCGCCGGAGTACGAGGTGGTGACGTATGAGAGGGCGGGAACGCCCCTGACGGAGGAACACCGGAGGTTCAGGGAGGCGTGGCTCGGGAGCCTGGATCCCCGGCCGGGACCCGCCCTGGCGAAATATTGCCGGGAATGCCGCCGGGAATACCCGTTTGAGTTCGATTTTTGCCATTATGACGGGAAAGAACTGAACATCACCCGCGAGTGAACCCGGGTCTCCGGGAAGCCGTATATTAGAGCAACGGATGAATTTCATGAAACGAAAAATCTCGCTCTGGGTCACGCTGCTGCTGATCGTCACAGCGCTGGTCGCCGGCATGGGGCTCTCGAACCTGGTGGACGGCGGCGACGTCTTCACGCAGCTCAACAAATTCAAGGACGTCCTCTCGATCATCCAGCGGAACTACGTCGACTCGGTGGACGTCGGGGAGCTCACCTCGAGCGCCATCGCCGGCATGCTCGGGAAGCTCGACCCGCATTCGGTCTACCTCACGCCGCAGGTCACCGAACTGGAGGACGAGCGGTTCCACGGATCGTACCAGGGCGTCGGCCTCGAGATCCTCACGGTCAACGACACGCTCCTGGTGGTCAACCCGATGGGCGGCGGACCCGCCTCGCGGCTGGGCATCCTTTCCAACGACCGGATCATCACGATCGACGACTCGACGTCGATCGGCCTCACCACGACGCAGGCGGCGAAAAAACTCCGCGGCCCCAAGGGGACGAAGGTGAGCGTCACCATCCTGCGGACGGGGGTGAGCGGACCGCTCCGCTACGACATCATCCGCGACGACATCTCGATCACGAGCGTCGACGTGGCGCTGATGATCCGCGACGACGTCGGCTACGTCAGCGTGAACCGGTTCGCCGCCACCACCAGCACCGAACTGCGCAAGGCGCTGGAAGGGCTCCGCGCGCAGGGGATGAAGAAGCTGATCCTCGACCTGCGGGGCAACCCGGGAGGGCTGCTCAACGAAGCGGTGGAGATGACGGACGAGTTCCTCGACGCCGGCGCCGGGAAGGAACCGAAGAAGGTGGTGTACACGATCTCGCACGACGGCAGGATGGACGAGACGTACCACGCGAAGGACGGGGAGGGTTCAGAACGACTCCCGCTCATCGTGCTGATCAACCACGGCTCGGCGAGCGCGAGCGAAATCGTCGCCGGCGCCCTTCAGGACTGGGACCGTGCCCTCATCGTCGGCGAGACGAGCTTCGGGAAGGGGCTGGTCCAGCGGCAGTGGGAACTGCCGGACGGTTCGGCGCTGCGGCTCACCGTGGCAAGGTATTACACTCCGAGCGGCCGGCTGATCCAGCGGCCCTACGACGGGCTCGACGTCACGGAGTACGTCCGGAAGGCGTACCAGGAAGGCGATTCGGCGGACGCCGCCGGGGAGCGAGCCCGCCCCGACCCGGCGGCGGACGCGGGCCCGGATACCGCCCGCCCGGTCTACAGGACGCACGCGGGCCGGATCGTGTACGGGGGAGGGGGCGTGAAACCCGATTACGTGGTCAAGCCGGGGGAGCTCACCAACACCACGGCGGAGATGCTCCGCCGCAACACCTTCTACCTCTTCACATCGGCGTACCTCGACGGCGACGGCCGGTCGCTGCGCTCCCGGTATCGGGACGCGGCCTCCTACGCTGCGGGGTTCGCGGTCACCGACCGGCTGGTCTCGGCCTACCGCGAGTTCGTGCGGACGAAGGAGATCTCCGTGGACGAGGAGCAGTTCAGGACCGACCGCGCGTACATCACCACGAGGCTGAAGGCCCAGATCGGCCAGAGCCTCTTCAATGACCCGGGCTGGTACCGTGTGATGCTCCCCGACGACGCCCAGGTCGGCAAGGCGCTCGAACTGCTGCCCGAGGCGGAGAAGATGGCTCAGCTCCCGCCGCCGGCCGATTCCAGGTAATCCCGGATGGCGTACTGCGCCCGCACCTCCGGCGGGCCCTTCCTGTACCTGTTGTCCTGCGCCTTGTTGACGATCCTGGCCTTGACGGTGTCCTTTCGCTGGATCTCGATGATGTCCCGGACGATCTTCCTGAGGCCCGGGTCGTAGACCGGGAAGGCGCACTCGATCCGGCGCGAAAGGTTGCGGTTCATCCAGTCGGCAGATGAGAGATAGACCTCCTCGTCGCCACCGTTCCCGAAGATCCAGACCCTCGCGTGCTCCAGGAAGCGGTCCACGATGCTGATCACCTCGATGTTCCGCCCCGGCCCCTTCGCGGATGGGACCAGGCAGCAGATGCCGCGCACGATCAGCGTGATCTTTACCCCCGCGTCACCCGCCTCGTAGAGCCGCGCGATGATCTTCCTGTCCTCGAGGCTGTTCATCTTGGCGACGATCGACGCCCCGACCCCCCGGGCCGCGTTCCGCATTTCGCGGTCGATCAGCTCCCCGAGCCGGTCGCGCATCGTGTACGGCGAGACGATCAGGCGTGTGAAATCGCCCCCCTTCTTCCGCCGCTCGAGGATGTTGAAGACCTTCTGCATTTCGTCGGTGATGCGCGGGTCCGCGGTGAACATCCCGAAATCGGTGTACTGTTTCGCGGCCTTCTCGTTGAAGTTGCCCGTGGCCAGGTAGCCGTATCCCGCCGGATGCTCCCGCTCGCGGCGGGAGACCAGGCAGAGCTTCGCGTGGACCTTCAGCCCCGGAAAGCTGTAGAAGATCCGCGCGCCGGCCTTTTGCAGCTCCTCGGCCCAGTAGAAGTTCGATTCCTCGTCGAAGCGCGCCTTCACTTCGACGAACGCGGTCACGACCTTCCCGGCCTTCGCCGCTCGCATCAGCTGCTCCACCACCATAGAATCCCGGGCGATGCGGTAGAGCGTAATGTCGATGGTGGTCACCGATGGGTCGTCGGCGGCCTCGCGGAGAAAATCCACCACGGGGGCGTACGGGTGGTATGGATAGTAGAGCAGGACGTCCCGGCGGCGGACGGCTTCGATGAGCGACCCGGCCGGCCCCGGCGCCCCCGGATCGTACCCCGGGATCGCGGGCGCGACGGGGACCCACGGCTCGTGCTCGAGTTCGGGAGCGAGCGGGTTCGGGAACTCGAAGAAGTTGTGGAAATTGTGGTACCGCCCGCCGGGCACCAGCTCGTCCCGGAAGCGGAACAGGTCCACCAGCACGGCGAGGGTTTTTTTCGAAAGGTCCTGGTCGTACAGCAGCCGGGAGGGGAGGCCCTCGGCGCGCCGGCCCACCGCCTTCCTGATCTTTTCGACGAGGTCGCCGGAAAACTCATCGTCGATGTAGAGTTCCGCGTCGCGCGACAGCTTGATGGCCCGGGCCCCGGCGACGTCGTGGTTCGGGAAAAATTCCCCGAGTCCGGCCCTGACCACGTCGTCCAGGAACATCACGCTGTGCACTTTTCCGTCGAAGGGGAGCGAAAAAAAACGTCCCAGGGCCGCGACCGGGATTTCCATCAGCGCGAACTGCGTCGCGTCCGGGTCCCCCGCCGCCGGCGGCGCCGGGACCTTGCCCGCTCCCGCGGGCGGATCGGCGGCCGGCGTTTTTTTCAGGAGGCGGATCACGAGGTAGAGCGCCCTGTTCTCCAGGAAGGGCCGCTCCCTGTCGGGGACGAGGAAGATCGGGCGGAGCAGCGGCGCCACCGTCTCCCGGAAATACTCCAGCACGCGGGCGCGCTGCGCGGGGGTGAGCTGTCCTTCATTGACGATCGCGATCCGTTTCCTGCGAAGCTCGCGCCTGATCGAGTTCCGGAAGATGTCCCCGAATTCCTCCTGCTGGAGCGTCACGACCTTCGTGATCCGGGCCAGGAGCTCCGCCGGGTCGAAGTCGAGCCTCTTCGCCGTCTTCTTCTTGAGATCGAGGAGCGCCCGCACGGACGCGACGCGCACGCGGAAGAATTCGTCGAGGTTGGAGGAATAGATCGCGAGGAATCTGATCCGTTCGTAGAGGGGGTTTTTCCTGTCGGCCGCCTCCTGCAGAACGCGATGGTTGAACGAGAGCCAGCTGAGGTCCCGTTGTTTCAGCGCGGGTCGTTTTTCCTTCATCGGGGGGTGTCGGGGTTCGAAGGTGGAAGTGTTCGCCGGTGGCATCATTCTACGGAATCGGTCCTGAAAATGCAACATTGTCGCCCCGCGTCCGCCCGGGTGCGTTTGACCTGACACGATAAATTCCTATCTTTACCCCAGTGTAACGGGCCCTTCAGGAAATCGTCTCCGGCAGATGGCAGAAGAGAACCAGATACTCGCGAAAGCGTCCGAATTCGTCCGGGGCATCCTGACGAGCAAAAGCCCCGACTGGGCGATCTACCACAGCTACGAGCATACCGTCGAGACCGTGGAGGCCGCGAGGGAGATCGCGGAGGGCTCGAAACTGGACCGTGACGAGACGGAGGTGGTCCTCCTCGCGGCCTGGTTCCACGACACGGGCTACACGGAGTGCTGCGACGGGCACGAGGAACGGAGCGCCGACATCGCCCGCGGGTTCCTCGCGGAGAACGGCTATCCCGCCGGGAAGACCGGGCTCGTGGCGCGGTGCATACTGTCGACGAAGGTCCCCCAGACCCCGGCCGACATCCTCGAACAGGTGATCTGCGACGCCGACATGGCCCACCTGGGGAGGAAACGCTTCTTCCGCAAGAACGAGCTGATCCGGATGGAGATGGAACGTCGCGACGGCAGGCCGATGACCGAAGTGGAGTGGCTCACCCTCTGCACGGATTTCGTCGCTTCCCAGCGGTTCCACACCCGGTACGCCATCGGGGAGTTCCAGGCGCGGAAGACGAAAAACCTCCTCGCGCTCCAGGGGATGCTCCGTGAAGCGCGCGGGGAGGAGGCGAACGCCTCGCGGAAGCTGGAGGAGCGGCAGGAACTCCTCCGGAACAAGATCGAAAAATCGGCCAGGCCCGAGCGGGGGATCGAGACGGTCTTCCGCGTCGTGCCGAAGAACCACCTGGACCTCACGGCGATGGCCGACTCCAAGGCCCACATGATGATCAGCACGAACTCGATCATCATCTCGCTCGTGGTGGGTCTCCTCTTCAGTAAAATCGACACCAACCCGCACCTGCTCGTACCGATCGGCATCCTCTTCGCGGTCAGCCTCACCGCCATCATCTTCGCGGTCCTGGCGACGCGCCCCAAGGTCACCGTGGGGAAGTTCACCAAGGAGGACATCCACGAAAAGAGGGCCAACCTCCTCTTCTTCGGTAACTTCCACAGGATGAGCATCGGGGACTTCGAGTGGGGGATGACCGAGATGATGAAGGACCGGGAATACCTCTACGGCAGCATGATCCGCGACCTCCACTCGCTCGGGCAGGTCCTCGCCGTGAAGTACCGCTTCCTCCGCGTTTCGTTCAACGTGTTCATGTACGGCCTCATCGTGGCGGTCATCGCGTTCGTGATCGCCGTGTTGTCGGTCCCGACCGACCTTTCCTGACCCCGGTGAAGACCCTCTTCCTCGTACGCCACGCGAAATCGAGCTGGGACGACCGCGAGATCGACGATTTCGACCGGCCCCTGAACGACCGCGGCCGCCGCGACGCGCCGTCGATGGGGAAGCGGATCGCCGGACTGGCCGACGCTCCCCGCGTCATCGTCACGAGCCCCGCCAAACGCGCCGCGACGACCGCCCGGCTGATCGCGGAGGCGATCGGCCTGCCGGCCGGGAAGATCGTCGAGAGCGCGCCGCTGTACGGCGCCTCCCCCGACGCGATCCTCGGAGTGATCAACGAACTCGACGACGACCTCTCCAGCGCGATGCTCGTCGGGCACAACCCCGGCCTCACGCAGGTCGCGGCAGGGCTGGCCCCCGGATCGGTCGACCACATGCCCACCTGCAGCATCGCCGCGATCGAGCTGGGCGTCGACTCGTGGATGATGGTCAGGCCCGGAAAGGGAACGCTCCGGTTCTTCGAGACCCCGAAAAAGCCGTCTCGTTGACCCCACCCCGGAACATCCCCCTGTTCGCGATCGCCGCGCTTCTCCTCGCTCCGCCCCCCGCTCTGACCGGCTCCGGAAGGGACGGAACGGCGGCCCCCGCCGCAACGAGGCCGCTGACGCGCATCCTCCTCGACGATCTCTCCGCCGCCGCCGCGGACGCCGCGGGGTTCTTCGGCGCCCCGCTCTCGTTCGGGCCGGCCGACCGTGAGCGAACGGCGGTGTCGATCGGCGCCGTCGGGATTTTCTTCGCGATGGACGAACCGCTCAACCGGGGCCTGACCGGGGCCCGTCCACCCGCGTTCATGGACGGACCGCTCCGGTGGGGGGAAGAATGGGGGAGGCTCCGCACGATGCAATATTCCAGCCTCGCGCTCTATCTCGGCGGGCTGATTTCGGGCAGCGACGGCATCCGGGTGACCGGCCGGCTGATGGGGGAGGCGCTCCTCCTGGCCGGCCTCCCGGCCATCACGGTGCAGTACGGGCTGGGGAGGAGCCGTCCCCGGTCGGGGAAGGGCGCGTGGGACTACAATTATTTCGAGCGGGCGAACGAGTTCCAGTCTCTTCCGTCGGGGCACGCGACGGTCGCGTTCGCGGTCTCGACGGTGCTCGCGAAACGGATCGACAGGCTCTGGGCGAGCGTCCCGTTGTACGCGGCCGCGGGGCTCACCGCGCTCTCCCTCGGGTGGTCGAACCAGCACTGGTCTTCCGACCTCGTGGTCGGCGCGGCGATCGGATACCTGGCGGGAAGTTTCGTCGTCTCGAAGGAGGAGGAGAGGGACCGCGCCGGGGGGGCGGGAGGCGGAGAGGGGTGCGCGCGCCGGGGCCCCGTCGCGTCGGGGCCGGGGAGGGATCGATCGGACCGGTTCCGCGCCGGGATCGGCCCGGGCGGCGTGCGGTTCTCCTACATCCTGAATTAAGACGCGCTCAGAACGCGAACCCCCCCGAGAGATAGACCCCCGTCCGCTCGGGAGACCGTACCACCGACACGCCCAGGACGTTCGCCGGACCGAGGAAGGAAAACCAGACCCCGCCGCCGATCGCCGCGTGCCACCGCGTCGACGATTCGCCCGCCGCGAAGACGCGGCCAGTTTCTGCGCCGAGCGACACCCCGAATTTCAACGGCACCAGGAACATGAACGACGCGAGCCGGGCCCGCATTTCCGCCGCCCCGTGGAGGGCCGCCGATCCGGCGAAACGCTGAAGATCGTAACCCCGCAACGGAACCGCCGATGCGCCGGCTCCGCCCGGTCCGCCGGCGCCCGGACCGCCGGGCCGGGCGTCGAGGCTCCCCGACGCCCCGCCGAGGAACACCGATTCGTACCAGGGATACCGGCCCCAGTTTTTCTGCGCCCCTCCCCTGAGCGCGAGCGTCACCGGGGATCCGGACGGCGTGAGGTATGCCCGGAACTCCGCCGCGAGCCGCTGGAACGAACCGAACCCGCGCGTGAACGGGTGGTGAGCCGAAAACCGGAGGCGGCTCAGCACTCCCCCGGTGGCGGCGGATGGAATGTCGCGCGTGTCGTATGCCGCGTCGACCGCGAGGCTTCCATACCAGGAATTCCCCGACGGGCCGGGCGGGGGGACCGTTTCGAGGATCGTCCCGGCCGACGGGTCGGGGTCGAACCCGCGGAGGCCGGGCCCGACGCTCACGATCGTGGGCCCTGAAGGCCGGAAGACCAGCGACGGGGCGAGGAGGAAACGGCGCGACCGGGCCTTGTAGTGGCCGGCATCGAGGAGCGAATCGCCGGGCGCGGTGCCGTTCCCTTCCCCGAAGTAGTTCAGGATGTCGAGCTGGGAATATTCCACGAGCAGGGTCAGCCGCCGGCCGGGGACCACGCCGCGGAAATCGCCGGTATAGTCGAACCGGACTCTCCCGGGCGCGGTGGCGTACCCGCCGCGCAGCTGCATCCGGTAGACATACGGATCGACCCGGAATCCGTGCTTGTACAGGATCGGTCCGCCGCCGATGAAGAGCCCTTCGTCGGGAGACACCGAATACCAGGGCGCGAACTTCCAGTCGTAGCCGTAGTCGCGGAGTTTCGGTTCATATCGTTCCAGTTCGGTGGCCGGCTTTCCCGCCGGCGTCGCGTCGAACCGGATCCGACCGGGCGTTTCGCGCGGCGCGGCCGGGTCCTCGTCGTAGACCGAGACCGCGGGCGCGCTGAAAAGCGAAAAGGGCGGGACCTCCGGCAGGCCGCCGCCGGTCGATTCGTCGATGACCTCGTCGTTCCCCTTCCCCCCGACGACCACGATCCCCGTGGAGGCGCTCCGCTCCCCCGTCACGCGGACGAGATCGTCGCCGCCCTGGAGATAGAGCCGGATCTCGTGCGTTTCGTCGTCCCGGAAGACGCGACGGTAGCGGGGGACGCCCCTCTTTCCTCCTGAATCCTTGTCCCGTTTATACACGGCCACGTCGACGAGGCCGCCGTCGAGGTAGGCCACCTCGACGAATTCACGCTTGTCGGTCAGCCGGACGTCCGGGTACCCGGCGAGCAGCTCGTAGAATTCCCCGGCGGCCTCGGGAAGCGCCGTGCGGCGGGCCCTGAGGGCGCGGATCAGCTCCTCCCCCTCGAGCGCGAACATCGGTTCGGGCATGAGCCTGACGGCCCCTTCGATCACACTGTCGGTCAGCTTCTCCTGGAGATCCCGCGCCACGGAATCCCAGACCGCTCGCCCCGAACCGGAGAGCAGCCGCCGGTCCACGAACCGTCCCGACCAGGTGAGGTCCTCGATCTCCGGCAGGCCGTCGCCGAACCCCTCGAGCTGGGGGACGGCGATCGACGCGATCCAGGGAAACAGGCCGTTGAACCGCGCGAACGCCTGGTCACGATCGCGGGGGATGGGGACCCACCGGCGCGTTCCGGACTCCCGGTATCCCGCCCACCGCCACTGATCGGTGTGCCTGTCCCAGTCGCCCACGAAGACGTCCATCAGCCGCGCCTTGATGTATTCCGCCTCGTCGACGCGCTCGTCGTCGTCCTCCTCCAGTTTGTCGAACAGCTTCAGCGTGCTCCTGAAGTCGTCGGCACCGGCGAACTGCCCGCCGGAAGGCCGACCGTCCTCCGGTTCATCGGGGTTTTCCTCGATCGTACCGAGCGTCCCGCCGAATTCCGCCTGGTACTCCCCGAGCTTCGACGTGTTCGGGAGGTAGACGATCTCCGGCCGGGCGTTGAGCACGCCGACGGCCTCGAGCAGGGGGGCGACGATCATCGGGGCGACCGGGTTCGAGGAACTGATCTGGTCCTGGAGGATCCCCGCCGCGATCGATTCCTGCAGTTCGGGGGGGAGGACCTTCGTCGGGTCCTTGGTGATCGAGCGGAACTTGTATTCCTTCCCGTCGCTTCCCCTGAAGCGGAGCGATTTCGTCTGGAACCCGCCTCCGCGTTTGACGGGCCTGATGCCGCCGGCGTAGTCGTCCAGGTCGAGGACGTCAACCTCGATGGTCGTGGCCCAGAGGTCCCGCCAATGCGACCCGAAGAACAGCTTGTGAAGCCAGCCGGCCCGGTATTGTGAGTCGGGGGCGATCGTGATCGTGGAGGGGGCATCGTGTGAATATTGGAACGGGACCGCCGCGGGAGGAGACAGCAGGACGAACGTCGTCAACGCGACCGACCGGACGAGGGTCCGTCGGTGGGTCGTGCCCCGCGCTTCCCCGCGACCCATCACTTCCCCCTGATGGTGTAGACGATGATCTTCCCGCGCCGGGCCCCCTCGTTGGCGATCAGGAGCGCGCCGTCCCCCGCGAACACGATGCCTTCGGGTTGCTCGTGGAATCGTTTCGGGAGCGACGCGCAGGAGAGGATCGCCCCCGCGGGGGACAGCTCGATGACCGAGTTCCCGATGGAACTGATGAGATGAAAATGACCCGACCCCGGGTGGCGGGCGATTCCGGACGGCCTGAAATCCTTCAGCCCGAATCGCGTGGTCAATTCGTCGATGCTGATCACGAAACGGGGCCGGGGAAGCAGCGCGAACGTCCGAAGGTCGAAAGCGTACACCGCCCGGGTCCCTGCGGAGTCTGTCCCCGGGTCGGCCTTGCACGCGAGCAGCAGGCATCCGGTGTCGGGATCGTAACAGAGTCCCTCGACGTCGTTCACCCCGGTGAGGCCGGTCCTGTGCCGCGTGTACGGGACGTTTTCCCTGTCCGCCCCCTCCCGGAACGAGAAGAGGTCCCCCTTGCTGTTGACGAGGTAGAAGGTGTCCCCGACGATCGCGATGTCCTCGAAATCCTCCCGCAGCCGGCGCTCGCCGACCGCGAACTGTTTGATCATCCTGCCGGAGGCGCGGTCGACCTGGTAGACCGTTCCCCGTTCGTCATTGTGCGCGAACAGCCGTCCGTCCGGCGAGAGGGCGATCCCCGACACCTCGCGGAGTCCCGAGGGGAGGGGGAGGGAGCCGGATGGCCTGGAAGCGAAATCGAAGGAAGCGGGAGGCGAAACGGCCCGTTCGCGGGCGGTTCGGGCGCCGGCCGTGTCGAACGATGAGGCGCGGAGGGTATCGTCTCTTCGGGCTGGTCGGATTCCGGGCACCGGGGGATCGTCCCCGCCCCCCGCCTGGCAGGAGAGCAGAGCCAAGCCAAGGAGTGTCATCATCATCAGGGGGATCGTTGGAGTGCGCATATCAGGGAATATATCAATCGCGTGGTGGAAGAGCAATGAGAGACCTTCCCGGGCGGGCCCCACCCCGGAAGACCGCTCAGGTGATTTGCCGTTATTCAGCTTATTCCATAAAATGCGGACTGAAGGATCCGCCGCTGTTCGATCCCACTCATCCAGGTGCCCCCGTGAACCAGGATCCAGCCATACTATCCGTCGCGACAGCATTGCCGGGACGGCGATATGCCCAACAGGAAATCTACGACGCCCTCGCGGACCGCTGGGAATCGTACAGGCGTTCCCGCGTCCGGGAGGCGTTCCTGAACAGCGACATCGAGTTCCGCAACCTCTGCCTGGACATCGAAACCTTCGACGGGAACGAGACCATCGACGCGATGCACGCGCGCTTCGCGTCGGGGGCCGCCGACCTCGGCACACGCGCCATCCGCCCGGCACTGGCCCTCGCCGGGGTGGGACCGGAAGAGGTCGGATTTCTCGTCGTCGCGACCTGTACGGGATATCTTTGCCCGGGACTTTCGGCCGTGTACGCGCGTGATCTTGGATTGTCACGCCGGCTCCAGCGCGCAGACCTCGTCGGAATGGGATGCGCGGGAGCTCTGCCGGCGATCCAGAGGGCGTGCGATTTCGTGAAGGCCAATCCCGGAACGAAAGCGCTCGCGGTGACGGTCGAAGTATGTTCCGCCTGCTATTATCTTGACGATGCGCTCGAGACGATCATCGGCAACGCGATATGCGGAGACGGAGCGGCGGCGGTCGTCGTGGGCCCCCCGGCCCGGCCACAGAGCACCGCGGACCGGACCGGGTGTGGTCCGTATCCCACCATCGCAGGATTCCGGACGCTCCTCGACACGACGTCGATCGATACCGTCGGATTTCATCACCGCGAGGGGCGGCTGCGAATCGTGCTGTCGAA
>CAZQSM010000052.1:0-11772 GCA_964596065.1 uncultured Chlorobiaceae bacterium
TATGGCAGACGGGCGAGGCGGATGCGGCGCGGATTGCGTCGGCGACGGCCGCGCGCCCGCGGCAAGAACTCTGGACGGGCGCCTTCATCGAGCGGATGGATTACGCCTACGCGGCGTCGGACCTGGCGCTCTGCCGAGCGGGGGCGACGACGATCGCCGAACTCACGCGGATCGGCAAGCCGGCCATCCTCGTCCCTTACCCGCTGGCGGCGGCGGACCACCAGACGCTGAACGCCCGGTCGATGGAAAACGCCGGCGCTGCGCTCCTGATCCCCGACGCGGAGGCGGGTGTCCGGCTGATCCCGGCGCTCGAGATGCTCCTTACCGCCGGCAAGCTCGAGGCGATGGGGAAGGCGGCCGCCTCCCTCGGCAAGCCGCAGGCCGCCGCGGAGATCGCGAAACGGGTCATCGCGCTCGACCGGAAACGGACGTCATGACGACTGAATTCCCGGCCGGCGCGAGGGTGTTCAGGTACAAGCTGGATTTCTACTACCAGCAGGCGCTGCTCTACCTCGTGACGCTCGTGCTCTACGCCGGCGTGCGGGGGAGCTTCGAATTCGACAGGCTCCCGACCCTCGGGTCGGACCCGATGCTCTACATCATCATCCTGTTCGTCATCATCTCGTTCGCGGTGCTGGCGCTGAACAGGGCGAGGGAACGGAAGCTGGTGATCGCGCGCGACAGGCTGATCTTCCACCATAAATACAGGGACCGGGAGATCCTCTTCTCCGAGATCGACTGGTTCCACGTCGGGAGGGAGCGGGCGGTCACGACGGCGGGGAGGTCGCAGGTGATCGTGTTCAAGATCAAGCACCGCCGCCGGCTGTTCAGGATCCGGCTCGGGCGCTACGAGCGGGAGAAGGAACTCCTGGCGGAAATGCACCGCCTCGGCGAACAGCTGCCGAAGGGAAAGCGGCACTCATTCAGGATGGATTAACGCACAACGGACGACACGTGTTCAGTTCCATTAAAAAAATTCATTTCGTGGGCATCGGCGGCATCGGGATGAGCGGCATCGCCGAAATCCTGATCGACCAGGGGTTCGCGGTGAGCGGCTCCGACCTCGCTCCTGGCGACACCACCGAGCGGCTCGAATCGCTCGGGGCCTCGGTGAAGAAGGGGCACAGCGCCTCGAACGTCGCGGACGACGTCGACGCCGTGGTCTATTCGTCGGCGGTGCAGGGCGACAACCCCGAGGTGCGCGAGGCGCAGAAGCGGAAGATCCCGATCATCCGCCGCGCCGAGATGCTCGCGGAGGTGATGCGGCTGAAATACGGCATCGGCATCGCCGGGACGCACGGGAAGACCACGACGACCTCGATGATCAGCCTCGTCCTGATCGAGGGGGGGCTCGACCCGACGGTGATCGTCGGCGGAAAACTGAGCGGCCTGGGCGGCACCAACGCCCGGCTCGGGCGCGGAGAGTTCATCGTTGTGGAGGCGGACGAGTTCGACCGGTCGTTCCTCTCCCTGACGCCGACCATCGCGGTGCTCACGACGCTCGACACCGACCACCTCGACTGTTACCGGGACATCGAGGACATCAAGAAGGCGTTCATCCAGTTCGCCGCGAGGGTTCCCTTCTACGGGTTCATCGTCCTCTGCCTCGACGAGCCGGCGCTCCAGGACATCGTCCCGCAGTTCCGGACGAAGAAGCTCCTCACCTACGGGCTCACCCCGCAGGCGGACGTCCAGGCGGTGGAGCTGCAGCACAACGAAAACGCCACGCGCTTCACGCTGGTGAGGGGCGGCTCCGAGATGGGCGGGATCACGCTCAACATCCCCGGCCGCCACAACGTGCAGAACGCCCTGGCGGCGATCACGGTCGCCTTCGAGCTGGGCGTGCCGTTCGAAAAAATCAAGTCGGGCATCGAGAAGTTCGCCGGCGTCTACCGCCGGTGGGAAAAGAAGGGCGAACGCAGGGGGATCCTGCTCTACGACGACTACGCCCACCACCCGACGGAATGCCGCGCGACCCTCTCCGGGGCGAGGGCGGGATGGAGGCGGCAGAGGATCGTCTGCGTCTTCCAGCCGCACCTCTATTCGCGGACGAGGGACTTCTACGAGGAGTTCGGGAAGGCGTTCCTCCTCTCCGACGTGCTGGTGGTGACCGACGTCTACCCGGCGCGCGAGGAACCGATCCAGGGGATCACGGGCGAGATGATCGTGAACGCGGCGAGGCAGTACGGGCACAAGGAGGCACACTACGTCCCCGACAAGAAGGCGGTCCCGGCGTACCTCGCGGGGATCGTGAAGGAAAACGACATCGTGATCACGATGGGCGCCGGCGACATCTGGAAGTACGGCGAGGAATTCTACCGGAACCTCGCGGGGGGCGGCCGATGATCCACATGGAGGAAATACAGAAACTCCTCAGGGGGCGGATCGCGCTCAATGAGCCGATGAACCGGTACACCTCGATCCGCATCGGCGGCCCGGCCGACTTTTTCCTCGAGCCGGCCGACCGCGACGACGCGCTCCGGCTGCTGGCGCATTTCCAGACGACCGGCGTCGCCTTCACCGTCATCGGCAAGGGATCGAACCTGCTCGTGAGCGACGAGGGGATCCGCGGGATGGTCGTGCACCTGGAGCCGGGGCTCAACTCCGCTTCGATTGAGGGGGACATGGTCAACGCGGGCGCGGGGATGCCGATGGCGCGGTTCGTCGATTTCTGCCTCCAGCAGGGGCTCGGCGGGGTCGAGATGCTCGCGGGGATCCCCGGGACGCTCGGCGGCGGGGTGGTGATGAACGCCGGCGCCTACGGGGGGGAAATCTCCGACCACCTCGTCGACGTCGAAGTGGTCCGGAACGGAAAGCCCGAGCGGGTCCCGAAGGAACAGATCGGGTTCAGCTACCGGCACGCGTCGCTCGCGGGCGCGGTGGTGCTCGGCGCGCGGTTCAGGCTCCCGGCGGGCGACAAGGCCCGCCTGCTCCGCGCTCGGCGCGACCTGCTGATCAAGCGCAACCGGGCCCAGCCGGTAAACATGCCGAATTCCGGTTCGATGTTCAAGAACCCGCCGGGCAATTTCGCTGCGAAGCTGATCGAGGAGGCGGGACTCAAGGGCACGATGCGCGGGGCGGCGGGGATCTCGACGCTCCACGCGAACTTCATCGTGAACCACGGCGGGGCGAAGGCCCGCGACGTGGTCGAACTGCTCGAACTCGCCCACGCCACGGTGGCGAAGCGCACCGGGATCGGGCTCGAGCTCGAAATCAGGCTGATCGGGTTCCCGGAAAACATCTACGAGGAGATCTACGCGTGAGCGCGGACGTCGAAAACCGGCCCGTCCCGAAGAGGGCGAAGACCCGACCGTCGTACCTCTGGGCGCTCGGGGGGATCGGCGGGCTCCTCCTCGCACTGTTCGTCCTGGCGCTGCAGTGGAAGGACGCGCGCAGGGTGACGGGCGTGGCGGTCCAGGGCGTGCTGTACCTGTCCGAAAAGGACGTGCGGGCCCGGGCGATGGTGCAGCCGCGGACGCTCATCGACACGATCTCGCTCGGCGGCATCCGGAGGCGCCTCGTGACGCACCCGTACGTCCGCGACGCGCGCGTCAGCCGGAGCTATCCCGACGCGCTGACCATCTCGATCGACGAGAGGATCCCGGTGGCGTCCTTCACGCTCAACGGCGTGATCCGCTACATCGACGAGGAGGGGGTGGTGCTCCCCTACATCCGGTCCGGGATGCCGTACGACCTCCCGGGGATCACGGGCATCCCTGAACTGACCCGGACGCAGCTCGGGGAGGCGGTCGGGGGCGCGGAGTATTTCGAGGCGCTCGACATCCTGGTCGCGGCGATGGAGACCGACAGCTCGGTTTACCGCCTGATCTCGGAGGTGGACATGAAAAACGGCGGTGATGTGTGGCTTTATTCCACCGAGCGGGCCGTGCCGATCTTCTTCGGGAGGGGGGACGCGCGGAGGAAATTCGTCCTGCTGCACGCGTTCTGGGAAAAGTTCGCCCGGGACGGCGGTCCGGAAAACCTGGAATACCTGGACCTGCGGTTCAGCGACCAGGTGGTGGCCAAGTGGATCAATAAACCAAAAAAAACAGTCAATCTATCTTCCATACAGGAAGGCGAGGGATACCACTGATGGAAAATGAAATCATCGTAGGGCTGGACATCGGCACCACCAAGGTCTGCGCGGTCGTGGCGTCGACCAACGAGGCCGGGAAGATCAACATCCTCGGCGTCGGCAGGAGCATGTCCGACGGGCTCACGCGGGGGGTCGTCACGAACATCGACAAGACCGTCCGCTCGATCCAGTCGGCGGTGGCCGAGGCCGAGACCCAGTCCGGGATCAAGATCCAGTCGGTCATCGTCGGGATCGCCGGCGAGCACATCCAGAGCTTCCAGAGCCGCGGGGTGATCGCCATCAGCGGGCCCCAGCGCGAGATCCAGCAGGCCGACGTGGCGCGCCTCATCGAGGACACCAAGCGCGTCGCGCTCCCGTCCGACCGGAAGATCATCCACGTGATCCCGCAGGAGTTCATCATCGACGGGCAGGACGGGGTGTTCGACCCCGTCGGGATGGCGGGCGTGCGCCTCGAGGCGAACGTCCACATCATCACAGGCCTGGTGACCGCGGCGCAGAACATCCACCGGTGCGTCCAGCGGGCCAACCTGCACGTCCGCGACATGGTGCTCGAGCCGCTCGCCTCCTCGTACGCCGTGCTGGAGGAGGAGGAGAAGGAGGTCGGCGTCGCGCTTCTCGACGTGGGCGGCGGGACCACCGACATGGCGGTGTTCGAGGACCGCACGATCCGGCACACCGCCGTGATCCCGGTCGCGGGAAACCAGGTGACCAACGACATCCGGAAAGGCCTCGGGGTCCTGACCGAGCAGGCGGAAAAACTCAAGTGCGTCCACGGGTTCGCCCTGGCGTCGGCGGTGGTCGACGACGAACCGATCGTGATCCCCGGCATCGGCGGCCGGCCGCCGCTCGAGATCGACAAGCGGCTGCTCGCGCAGATCATCCAGCCGAGGATGGAGGAGATCTTCGAGATCGCGGCGCTGGAGATCAAGCGGTCGGGCTACTCGAGGCACCTCTCGGCGGGCGTGGTCCTGACCGGCGGCGGCGCGCTGATCAAGGGCGTCGCGGAGCTCGCGCAGGAGATCCTCGGCATGCCGGTCAAGATCGGGATCCCCGGCGGCTTCTACGCCGGGCTGGTGCGGGAGATCGAAAACCCGATCTACTCCACCTGCGTCGGCCTCGTCCTCCACGGCCTGAACAACCAGGAGTCGATGGCGTTTCAGCCGGAGGTGGCCCACGCGGACGGTTCGGTCCGGAAGATCATCACGAAAATGAAGAGCTGGTTCGACGATTTATGAAGCAAGGGCGGAGGAACAACGAGTATAAGTACATAAACCACACAAACCATCAACACATATAAGGAGATACGATAGTGATAGAACTCGATAATTACTTCGACCACGGAGCGAAGATCCGTGTGGTGGGGGTGGGAGGCGGCGGCGGCAACGCGATCACCAGCATGATCGACAAGCGCCTCGCCGGCGTCGACTTTTTCGCGATCAACACCGACATGCAGGCGCTCGAACGGAACAAGGCGCCCAACAAGATCCAGATCGGCAAGAACCTGACCCGCGGCCTCGGCGCCGGGGCCGATCCGTCGATCGGCCAGCGCGCGGTCGAGGAGGACAGGGACGAGATCTCCCGCACGCTCGCGGGGAGCGACATGGTGTTCATCACGGCCGGGATGGGCGGCGGCACCGGCACGGGCGGGGCGCCGATCGTGGCGAACATCGCCAGGAGCATGGGCGCGCTCGTGGTCGGCATCGTCAGCAAGCCGTTCAGCTGCGAGGGGAAGAAGCGGATGGGACAGGCCGAGACCGGCATCGAGGAGATGAAGAAGCAGGTCGACACCCTGATCGTCATCCCCAACCAGAAGCTGCTCTCGATCGTTGAGCGGAACACGCCGCTGCAGGACGCCTTCGACAAGGCGAACGACGTGCTCTACAACGCGACCCGCGGCATCTCGGAACTGATCACCGTTTCGGGGCTGATCAACGTGGACTTCGCCGACGTGCGCACGGTGATGCGCGAGATGGGCGACGCGATCATGGGGTCGGGCGTGGCGTCCGGGGAAAACCGGGCGGTCGAAGCGGCGCATTCGGCGATCTCGAGCCCGCTGCTCGAAGGGGTTTCGATCAACGGCGCGCTCGGCGTGCTGGTGAACGTGACCGGCGGACCCACGATGTCGCTCGTCGAAGTCGACGAGGCGGTGAGCGTGATCCACGAGGCGGCCGGCGAGGAGGCCAACGTCATCATGGGCGCCGTCATCGACGAGAACATGGGCGACGAGATGATGGTCACCGTCATCGCCACGGGCTTCAACAAGCGGGGCCTCGGCGCGGTGCGCGCCGCGAAGCAGGGCGCCCGGATCATTGAACGGATCCCGTCGGGCCTGCACGACCTGCAGAAGCTCGACGAACCGGCGTACATCCGGAAGGGGATCGAAATAACGGTCAACCAGCCCCGGGCGGAAAGCATCGACACTCCCGGGACGCGCGAAACCCAGGAGGAAAACAAGCCGGCGTTTCTCCGGCGGATCATGGACTGACCGGGCGACCGGCGGTCATCGCAACAAAGCGGCAGAGGTAACGTACCACCTATCGTAATCTCCGGGGTGGCGGCCGAATCGAGCGGACGCCACCCCATATGTATTTTCACATCAGGAGTTACGATCATGCGGACCGTCATCGCCCTCATCGCCCTCATCGCTCTTTCAACCGCCTTCTCCGCCGGCGTCCGCGCCGGGGACTGGCACGACCACCACCGCTACATCGTCACCACCGCCTGGGTCGCGGAACGACTGAAGGACCCCCGGCTCGTCCTCTTCCACGTCGGCGACCGAAAGGAGTACGACAGCCTGCACCTACCGGGAGCGCAGCACCTCCCCGTCCGCGACTTTGCAAAACCGTTCGTCGAGGGATCGCTCGTCCTGGAGCTCCCCGATCCGTCAGCGCTCGACTCGGCGCTCGAGGCGCGCGGCGTCACCGACAGCTCTCTCATTGTCATCTATCCCGGGAAGGACTGGTTCAGCCCCTCCGCGCGGGTCTACCTCACCCTCGAATGGTTCGGCCTCGGCGGCCGCGCGTACCTGATGGACGGCGGGATGCCGGCCTGGACCCGCGAGGGGAAACCCCTCACCGCCGAAACGCTGAACGTCGCGCGCGGCAACGTGACGCCGCGCGTACGCGACGACGTGGTCGTCACGAAGGATTGGGTACAGGCCCGGCTCGACGAACCGAAGGTCGCCATCATCGATTCACGGACCGCGAACTTCTACACGGGGCAGGACACCGGCAACGCCTCGCGCCCCGGGCACATCCCCGGCGCCAGGAACCTCCCGTTCGACAACTTCGTCGATTCCACGGGCCGATACCTGAAGCCTGAAGCGGCGAAGGCTCTCTTCACCGCGGCGGGCATGGCGGAAGGGAAGACATCGGTCTCCTACTGCCACGTCGGACAACAGGCGAGCCTGGTGTGGCTGATGGCGCGATTCGCGGGCTATGACGCCAGGATGTACGACGGATCATTCCAGGAGTGGACGCGGGACCCCGCGATGCCGGTCGAGAAGTAGCCATTTGCTTCTTCAGGAGGCAATCTTTACGTTGAATGATGACACCGATCGTCAAGACCCCGGCCTCCAGCGTCATTCTCCTCGCCGCGATCCTCTTCGCGGCGTCGATCGCCCCGGCCCAGGCCCCCCCGCGGCCGTCGAGCGCTGTAAAGATCGCCAGGCTGAAGTATTCGGGCGGCGGTGACTGGTACAACGACCCCCGCGGCGAGGTCAACCTCCTGAAGTTCGTCGCCGCGAACGCCCCGGTGAACGTCGACCCCGTCTACGAGTTCGTTGAGGCGACCGACGAAAAATTCTTCAGCTATCCCTTCGTCTTCCTCACCGGCCACGGGAACATCTCGTTCAGCGACGCCGAGGCGGCCAGGATCCGGACCTACCTTGAGAACGGCGGCTTCATCTACGCCGACGACGATTATGGAATGGACAAGGCTTTCAGGCGGGAGCTCAGGAAAATCTTCCCCGGCCAGAACCTCGTCGAACTCCCGTTCTCCCACGGGCTCTACAGCTGTTTCTACGATTTCCCCAACGGCCCGCCCAAGACGCACGAACACGACAAAAAAACCCCGCAGGGGTTCGGCCTGTTCCACAACGGACGTCTCGTCCTCTATTATACGTACGAATCGAACCCCAGCGATGCCTGGAACGATCCGGAGGTGCATGGCGATCCGCCCGCCAAGCGGGAAGAGGCCCTGAAATTCGGAACCAACATCCTGGTCTGGGCGTTGAGTCAGTAACCGTTTATGCCTGAACAGACCGGCCCATACCAGGAAATCCTCAAACGCCTCCGGGCCGTCGTCCGCGCGAGGCTCGTCTATGACACCGTCCGCGGCGCGCTGATCTCCGTCGCGTGTGCCGCCGCGCTCCTGGTGGCCGCGGTTCTCATCGAACAGGCGTTCGACGCCGGCCAGACATTCAGGTTCTGGATCTTCGCGTCGCTCGTCTCGCTGACGCTCGCCGCCGCGGCCTGGTTCGTGGGCCGGCCCGCGCTCCGGCTCGCGGGAGTGCTCCCGGGACCGACGCCGCTCGAGGTCGCGAGGTTCGTCGGCGACCGGCTGCCGGGCATCCGCGACCGCCTCGTGGACGCGCTGGAGATGTTCACCGAGAAGGAGCGGCTCTCCGGCCACTATTCCGCCGACCTGATCGACGGGGCCTTCGCCGCGGTCTGCGCCTCGACACGGGACACCGATTTCACGCGGGTGGTCAGCAACGCCCCGGTCAGGAAGGCCGCGCGGGTCGGCGCCGCGGCCGCGGGCGCGGCCATCCTCCTCTTCCTTCTGTTCCCGGGATGGTTCGGCGCCTCGCTCGGACGGATCGCCAGCTACGACAGCGCGTTCGCCACCGACAGGGCGCTCGCCCTCGAGGTCCATCCGGGGGACATCGAGGTGGTCCGCGGACAGCCGGTCACCATCACCGTCCGCGCGTCGGGCGACCATGTCGACCGGGTGACGCTGAACACCCGCCCGGACGGAAGGATCGATTTCGAGGCCGCCGAACTCTCCGACACCGCCGCGAAGGGCGGGAGCGGTGTCTTCACGATGGAGCTCCCGGCGGTGAAGGCCACCACGGAATATTTCGCGAGCGCCGGGGGGACGGAGAGCCGCACCTACACGATCACCGTGCTCGACCGGCCGATCGTGAAATCGTTCCGCCTCTCCGTGGCGCCCCCTTCGTACACCGGACTCCCGGAACGCGCCCTCGACGATAACGTCGGCGACATCGCGGCGCTGCCCGGCAGCACGGTGCGCGTCGCGCTGACCGCGAGCAAGCGGGTTGCCGCCGCCGCGCTGGTGTTCCACGACAGCGTCACCGCCGCCCTGACCGCCGGGGGCGAAAGCGTATCCGGCTCGTTCCGCGTCAGGCGGGACGACCGGTACCGATTCCGGCTCGAGGACGACGGCGGACTCACCAACCCCGACCCGATCGACTACACCGTCAGGGTGGTCCCCGACGAATACCCGATGGTCGAGGTCGTCACGCCCGCGGGGAACCTCGACATCGCCGGGAACGCCCCGGTCGACATCGCGATGAAACTGAGGGACGACTACGGCTTCAGCCGGCTGCGGCTCCATTACCGGATGGAACACTCGCGGTACGAGCAGCCGTCGAAGGAATACGCTTCGGTCGACATCCCGCTCGGCCGGCAACCGGGGCGAGGCGCGGGCCCGGGTTCCGCGGACGGCGCGGACGGCGCGGACGAGGGCGGCGGCCCCGGCGGCTTCGGCCGTCAGGACGTCCACTTCCGGTGGGACGTCTCGAAATTGTCGCTGGTCCCGGAGGACGTCGTCGGGTACTATGCGGAAGTGTTCGACAACGACAACGTGTCGGGCCCGAAATCGGCGCGCAGCCGGCTCCTCCTCCTTCGCCTCCCGTCGCTCGAGGAGGTGCTCGCCGACGTCGACAAATCATCCGACAAATCCCTCGAGGAGATGCAGAAGATGTCGGAAGAGATGCAGACGCTCAAGGAATCGCTCGAGGAGCTGAACCGCGAGGTGAAAAAACAGCGCGACAAGGTGGACTGGCAACAGCAGAAGAAGGCCGAACAGCTGGCGAAGCAGTACGAGACGCTCCGGAAGAAGGCGGAGGAGACGACGAAGTCGCTCGAGGAGATGGTCAGGAAGATGGAACAGAACGACCTCCTGTCGGAGAACACGCTCGAGAAGTACCAGGAGCTCCAGAAGCTGATGGAGGAGCTGAATTCCGAGGAGCTCAGGGAGGCCCTGAAGAAGCTCCAGGAGTCGATGAAGAAGCTGACGCCGGAGGAGATGCGCGAGGCGATGGAAAAGCTCACGATGTCCGAGGAGCAGTTCCGAAAAAACCTCGAGCGCACGGTCGAGCTCCTCAAGCGGATCCACATCGAGCAGAAAGTGGACGAACTGATCCGGCGGGCGGAAGAGCTGAAGGAACGGCAGGACGCGCTCTCGCAGAAGGCGAAGGACAATGCCCCGCGGGAAGACGCCGAACGCCTTGGCCGGGAGCAGTCGGACATGGCGAAACAGGCGGAATCGCTCGAGAAGGACGCCTCGGAGCTGGGAAAAAAAATGGAGGAGTTCGCCAAGGAGATGCCGCTCGGCGAGATGAACGAGGCGTCGGAATCGCTCGGGAAGAAGGACGTGCCGACGCAGATGCAGCAGTCGTCGTCGAACATGCGCGCCGGGGAGATGAAGGCCGCGCGCCAGGGCCAGCAGCAGGCGTCGGAGGACCTGTCGGAATTCGGCGAGCAGATGAAGGGGGTGCAGGACGCGCTGCGGGAAAAGCAGATGCAGCAGATCGTCAACGAGATGCGCCGGCAGATCCAGAACCTTGTCGACCTGTCGCAGAACCAGGAGTCGATCAAGGACGAGACCTCCGCGATGGAGCCGAACTCACAGCGATTCCGCGACGCCGCGCAGCGCCAGCAGGAGACACGCGAGGGGCTCGCGTCGGTCGCCGACGCGATGACGGAACTCTCGAAGAAGACCTTCGCCGTCGGGCCCGAACTCGGGAAAGAAATGGGCTCCGCGATGCAGCGGATGTCGGACGCGATGAACTCGATGGAACAACGGAACCCCGGCGAGTCGTCGCGGCAGCAGCGCGAGGCGATGGGCTCGATGAACCGCGCGGCGATGATGATGCAGGGTGCGATGAACGGGATGATGAACGCCCAGGGGGAGATGGGGATGGCGGGCCTGATGGGACGCCTCGGCCAGATGGCGGGTCAGCAGCAGGGGATCAACCAGGGCACGCAGAAGGCGGGCGGGGAGCAGGGGGAGAGCGGGATGACGTCGGCGCAGATGGCCGAGTACGGCCGGCTCGCGGGCGAGCAGGGAAGCGTGAAAAAATCGCTGCAGGAACTGGCGCAGGAGGCGAAGGAGTCGGGGGAATTCAGCAAGATCCTCGGGGACCTCGACCGGATAGCGGAGGAGATGCAGGAGGTCCAGTCGAACCTCTCGCAGGGCGACGTCAACCCCGCCACGCTCCAGAAACAGGAACGGATCCTCTCGAGGCTCCTCGAATCGCAGAAATCGCTCCGCGAACGCGACTACGAAAAGCGGAGGACCGCGGAGTCGGGAACGAACGCCCGCCGGGAGAGTCCGGCCGAGATCAATTTCGGGACGCAGGAGGGGAGGAACGCCCTGAAGGAGGAACTCTTCCAGGTGCGCGAGGGGAAATACGCGAGGGACTACGAGGA
>CAZQSM010000052.1:11872-15806 GCA_964596065.1 uncultured Chlorobiaceae bacterium
GACTTCAGGTCGCCCTTCTGCGTGCCGATGCCGGGGATCAGGAGCGGCATCTTCGGCGCGAGCGACCGCACCCGCTTCATCTCGGCGGGCCGGGTGGCCCCGACGACCAGTCCGACGTTCTTCCGCTTGTTCCATTTCTTCGCCGCCCTGATCACGTGTTCGTACAGCGGCTTTCCCTTCACCTTCAGGTGCTGGAAGTCCTTTGAGCCTTCATTCGACGTGACGGCGAGGATGAACGCCCCCTGTTCCGCCCGGCGGGTGAACGGCTCCACCGCGTCGTAGCCCATGTAGGGGTTGACGGTCGAGGCGGTGAATTTCCAGTCGTCGCAGAAGAGCTTCGCCTGCTTCTCGGCGGAATTCTGGATGTCGCCCCGCTTCCCGTCGCCGATCGTGACGATCCCCTCCGGTATCTCCGCCAGCGTCCGGTGGACGGTGGACCAGCCGCGCTCCCCGACCGACTCATAGAACGAGATGTTGAGCTTGTAGGCGCAGACCAGGTCCTTCGTCGCGGCGATGATCCGCCGGTTGAATTCGAACCGGGGGTCGTCCGATCGCCGGAGCGATTCAGGGACGCGCGACGCCTCTGGGTCGAGCCCGAGGCAGAGGAGCGAGTTGGTCTGCTTCTGGATGGCGCGGAGGTGTTCGGTGAAATCCATTGGTCGCCGGTGATGGTCAGTCGGTGAGGTCGGTCGCGAACCCGATGACGGCGAAGAACCCGATGAAGAGCGTCACGTAGAGCGCGCTGTAGACGTCGACCTTCCGGGTTTCGATCCGGTCGATCGCGGAGAAGGGGAGGTAGCCGGAGAAGGGGACGCGGACATCGGTGCTGTCGGGGCGGTAGTCGATCCCGTTGCCGTACAGGTACCTCGTCCCCGCGCTGTCGACCGATGCGTAACTCCCGCCGTCGAATTCGATCATCCGGCGCCCCTTCAAATAGACGTGGATGTCGGCCTCGCCGGCGACGTCGAACGCGTCGGGCCTGACGGAGTGCTTCGTCACGCAGCCGGGAACGCCCGCGAGGAGCGCGAGGACGACCAGCGCGCAGGTGACGGCGCGCGCGCGCTTGCCCGGCCGGCGGAATCCCGACACGTCGTGATTCGCGGGCAAACTACTTCCCGTCCTTCAGGTATGTGGCGAGCCAGCCGAACACCGTCTTGTGCCAGAGTTCGCTGTTCGCCGGTTTCAGGACCCAGTGTCCCTCGTCGGGAAAATAAAGGAACTTCGAGGGGATCCCCTTCCGCTGCAGCGTCGTGAAGAGCTGCTGCCCCTCGGTGAGCGGCACACGGTAGTCGAGTTCGCCGTGGATGATGAGGGCCGGGGTCTTGAAATTCTGCGCGTACTTGTGGGGCGAGAAGCGGTCGAAGTCGGGCGTTTCCCACGGGATGCCGTGTTCCCACTCGTCGAACCAGACCTCCTCGGTGGTCCCGTACATGCTGTAAAAATTGTAGACGCCGTCGTGGACGACGTACGTCCTGAACTTGTCGGTGTGCCCCATCATCCAGTTCATCATGTAGCCGCCGTACGACGCGCCGGCCGCCGCCATCCTGGTCGCGTCGACGTAGGGGAGCGCCTCGGCCACGGCGAGACCGGCCATCAGGTCTTCGTACACCTTCCCGCCCCAGTCGCGGGAGATCTCGTCGGTGAACGTCTGCCCGAAGGTCGTGCTCCCCCTCGGGTTCGGCAGCGCCACGACGTATCCCTGCGCGGCCCAGAGCGAGGGGTTCCAGCGGTACGACCAGGAGTCGCCCCAGGCGCCCTGCGGCCCGCCGTGGACCAGGTAGACAAGCGGATATTTCTTCTTCGCGTCGAAGAACGGGGGCTTGATCACCCACATCTGCACCTTCGCGCCCATCGCCCCGGTGAACCAGGCCACTTCCGGCTTCGAAAATTCGAGTTTCGAGAAGAGCTGGCCATTGACGTCCGTCAGCGCCCGGGCGTCGGAGCCGTCGGCGCGCATCGAAAAGATTTCCACCGGCCGGGTTAGCGACTGGAAAGCGTAGAGCAGGGTCTCTCCTCCGGGCCCGACGGAGAGCGACGACGCCGTGCCCTCGCCGGTGAGCCGGACGGGCGCCTTGCCGTCGAGGCCGACCGACCAGATCGCGCCGTTCGCCTCGACCGACGCCTCGAGGAAGAGTTTCGCCGAGGAGGGGTCCCAGCTGAACACGTCGACGTTCGTGTCGAACGACCCGGTGAGGCTCCGGGACTTGCCGCTTTTTCGATCGTAGAGCATCAGCTGCCACCGGTCGGCCTCGAAATCGGGGCGCGCCTGCGCGTGGTACGCGATGTATTGTCCGTCCGGGGAATAGCGGGGGAGGCCGTCGGCCGCGGGGTTGGTCGTGATCTGCCTGACCGCGCCCGAGGCCAGGTTGACCGTCATGATGTCGTGGTTCGTGCGCCAGGCCTGCTCGCGCACCGGCAGGGGCGTGGCGGTGTAGGCGAGTTCCGTTCCGTCGGGCGAAAAATCGAATTCGTCGCCGGCCGAAAATGTGGAGGACGTGGGGACGGCGTCCCGGTCGCCGGGGGTGACGTCGCGCGGCTCGCCGCCCGCGGAAGGGACCACGAAGAGGTGCTGTCGCTTGTCGTCGACCCAGCTGTCCCAGTGGCGGTAGAGGAGCTGCGTGAAGATCCTCGCCTTCACCTTTCCGGTGTCGCGCGCCGCGTCCTTGCCGGCGTTGAGTTTGTCGCTTTCGGCGAACGGCTTGCCTGAAAATTCGGGGTAAACCGCGGAGACGAACGCGATCGTCTTCCCGTCGGGCGACCAGACCGGCTGGTCGGCCCCGGTCGAGATCGTCGTCAGCTGGCGGGGCTCACCGCCGCCGGCGGGCGCGATCCAGATCTGGCTCGATCCGCCCCTTGTCGACACGAACGCGACGCTCGAGCCGTCAGGTGACCAGCGGGGGTTCCTGTCCCCTTTCGGGGAGACGGCGAACGGCCTCGCCGCCGTCCCGCCTCCGTTGACGGGCGCGATCCAGACGTCGCTGTTGGTGCGGTTCTCGTCCTTCAGGACGTCGGTCACGACGAAGAGCAGCTGCTTCCCGTCGGGAGATATCTGCGGGTCCGAGACCCGGTCGATGGCGAACATGTCGTCGAGGAGCATCGCCCGTTTGCCCTGCGCGAAGAGGCCGGCGGAGGACAGCGCAACGAGCGCGAGCGCCAACGCTAGGATGAGTCGTTTGAGGATCGGCGTTATCATAGGAGACCTCATTTTTTGAAGTTTTTCCACATCATCGATTCGACCGGCCTGGCCGTGCGCCGGTTGTACTTGGCGGATTTCTTCCGGTTGTAGGGGACGTCGACCACGCCCGACACTTCGAAGTAGATGAGCTGGCCGATCGGCATCCCCGCGTAGATCCGGACCGGCTGCCGGACGGAGATCTCGAGCGTCCAGTAGTTGCAGAAGCCGATGTCGCCCTTGCCCGCGGTCGCGTGGATGTCGATACCGAGCCGGCCGATGCTGCTCTTCCCCTCGAGAAAGGGCACGTGCCTGTGCGTCTCGGTGTACTCCGCCGTGACGCCGAGGTAGAGCTTGCTCGGGACGAGGATGATTCCCTCGGCGGGGATGGAGAAGTAATGGACCTTGTTGTGGACGCGGGCGTCGAGGATCTCGTCCTTGTACATCGCGAGCCACTTGCCGAGGTGGACGTCGTAACTGTTCGAGCCGAGGAAGCGTCGCTTGTAGGGGGTGATGACGATGGTCCCCTGTTCCATTTCGTCGAGGATCTGGCGGTCGGTCAGGATCATGGATAATGAAGGATTTGAGGCTTAAAGTTACAAAATAAAGGAAGAGAAACAAGCATTCCGGACGCCTTGTACAGGAAGAAGCGGAACATGTCGGGGGGCGGTCGAAATCGATTGACCGGGTATGAATTATTGTAAAACTGTACCTTCCTCATTAAAGACGTTAACACCATTTACAGTCCCGATCCAGAGATTG
>CAZQSM010000053.1:0-15074 GCA_964596065.1 uncultured Chlorobiaceae bacterium
TTTTTTCATAAATGACTCAAAAATGCCTGTTTCCGAAGCAAACCAGGAGATTTTCACCCCCGGGAGGGGAATTCCATCTGACTCCGACCACGCGGGGGAATGATTGATTTTTTACCTTTCTTTTTAAACCGGAATTAACTATACTCACCCCATGAAGGGTTCCATCCGCTTCATATTTCCCTCGAAAAAAACTCACCCCGGGGGCCGCGACCCACACCGCTCCCAACGACAATCAATCCGAAACCGGTCACAACTGAACATCACCAGATAACAACCATCATCATCGGAGCATAACATCAGCAGATAATCGCATCGCCGCAGAGACGGCCCGTCAGTCCATTCATCATTCGAGGAGGGAACCATGAAACACTCACTACCGGTCCTCATCGCGATCGTCGCACTTTCCGCGACGATACTCTTGCCCGGAGGCGCAGCGGCCTCGCCGTTCCTCGCCGACACCTGCCACGTCCCCGACGCCGGGGGCACGGCGGACCTGCCCGCGCCCTGTCCGTTCGACGCCCCCGAGGGCTCGATGCACATCGTCGACGGGCTTCCGCCGACATCAGCAATACTCTGTACCCCGATCTTCTCTTCCTTCGGCGGCATCGTCCGGAGTCCCGGCGGTCCCCTCGGAGGGGAAACGCAGACCTTCGTGGCGCAGATCCAGCTCCAGCTGCAGGGCACCGGCGACTTCGGCGGATTTTCCCGCACCGTGGTCATGCCGGTGAATTGCGCCGTCGCGGCCGGCCCCCGCGACACGGGGAACACCGTCCAGCCGATCGAGATGGAAATGTTGCAGCTGCAGGGGCAACTGCCCCCCGGTGACCCCGACTTCGACCTGCTCCGGATCACCTCGGGGACCGGGTTCGGGATGCCGAGCCCCGGCCATACGACGCTCACCTCCCTCGGGGGAGGGAACTGGAACGTCGACAGCTTCTTCGACATCTTCTACCGGATCGATTTTGTCGGGGCGCCGGGCGGCCCGTTCGCGGGGATGTCCGGATCGACGACCGACTCCGTGCGCTGGAACCAGGGGGTCACGCTCGCGATCGCCGATGACGCGTTCAACATGCTCTTCGCGGGCCTCACGATCCAGGGTTCGCTCGAAATGATCGACCGGCTCGTCGACGATCCCGCCGACTACCTCGCGCTCGCCGGCGAGGACCTCGTCCCGACCTTCGTCCTCCGGAACAACACCGGGTCGGACATGACCACCACCGTCAGTTGCCGCATCGACGGCAACCTCGACAGCGGCGGCACCGAGACGGCCTTCCACGACAGCATCGAGGTCAAGCTGCAGGGGTTCGAAACGAAAACCTTCAGGATGGACGCCTTCCAGTTCAACCCCTTTACGTCCGAGGGGGATTTCCTGATGAGCTGGCACAAGGGGGAGGGCTCGCCGATCGAGCCCGTCCCGCTTCGCAAGGGGAAATGCGGGTTCCGGGCCCTGCGGGTTGAGAAGCAGCCCGACGGCACGTTCAAGGTGTTCAAGAGCATCGTCAACCGGAAGGACCACGACTGCCCGTTCTCCATCACCTTCTACTGGGACAAGGACGGCCCCAATTCCGGGATCAAGGACGGCCAGGAGATCGGGACGGCGAGCGACAACTCGCCCGCCGGAGGCGATTCCACGATCGAGTTTCCGTGGACCCCGCCCGGGCCGGGGAAATACTGCGTGCACGCGAAGACGACGATCCAGGGGAAGACGTTCATCGAATCGCTCAACGGGATCAAGGTGAAGAAGGAGCCCCCGCCCCCGCCGGTTCCCCCCCCGCCGCCTCCGCCGCCGCCTCCACCCCCGCCCCCGCCGCCCTGGTGGATCGGGAAGTGGTGGTACATCCCGGTGCCGATCCTCCCCGACACGCTCTGTACCGACACGATGAGGGTGGTGGTGGTGTCGGACACGTCGGGCTGGCCGGCGATCACGTCGGTCGACACGATCGTCTACCCGTGCGTGGGCGAGACGTCGAAGACCATCTACCTGATCGTGTACGTCCCGGACACCGCGGGCTCCTCCGACACGTCGCGGCACGCGGTCGTCCTGCTCAACAAGACGGGGAAGATCGTGGGGTACTCGGTCTACGAGATCGCGAAGGTCGACGGGGCGCCGGGGACGTTCTACCCGCAGGCGGTGCAGGCCTGGAACCTGATGTCGCTTCCGGTCCGGGTGCCCGACGGCAGCCTGTCGGCGGTCTACCCCACCGCGATCTCGAACGCGTTCATGTTCGACGGGGGCTACGTCTCCACGGACAGCGTCTGGACCGCCGCGGGGTTCTGGCTGAAGTTCGATTCGGCCCAGACCGTCCCGCTGCCGGGGACGCTGAACATGGGGGACACCTCGGAGGTGAAGAAGGGGTGGAACATCGTCGGGTCGCTGAGCGACACGGTCGAAACCGCCCTGCTCGGGGAGGACCCGCCGTCGAATATCCTCTCACCCTTCTACGCCTTCGACGGGGCGTACAGCACCGCCACGCGGCTCCTGCCGGGCGTCGGGTACTGGGTGAAGGTCGGGGCTGACGGCGCCATCTACCATTCGTACACGGGATGGCCGAAGGCGGTCGTCCGGGCCGGACCGGCAGCGGTGCCGCCGGGGCTGAACACGCTCCGGATCGGCGACGGCGCGGGCCGGAGCCAGACGCTCCATTTCGGGCGGTCGGGCAGCGGCGATCCGAGCCCGGATCTCTTCGAGCTGCCGCCGCTCCCGCCGGAGGGATCGTTCGACGCGAGGTTCGCCTCGCAGCGCTCGGTGGAGACGCACGCGTCCGACGTCTCCGACCTGCGCCTGCCGATCGAGGTGCAGTCGGGCGGGTCGGCGCTGACGATCGAGTCGAAGATCGAAGGCCGGGACGCCGGGGTCTACGCGCTCGAATACTCCGACGGTTCGCGACTCCGCAGGGTCGCCCTCGGCGGCGAGACGACGCTCAAGGTCCCGTCGGCCGCCGGCCTGGCGCTGATCGTGAACGGGCGGGGGGGGAGCGTGCCGGCTGAGTACGCCGTCTCGCAGAACTACCCGAACCCGTTCAACCCGTCGTCGCGGATCGAATTCGACCTGCCGGAAGAGGGGGTCGTGACGATCGCGGTGTTCGACGTCCTCGGGCAGGAGGTCGCCCGCGTGCTCGACCGTCGGCCGTTCGCCGGCGGGCGGCATTCGGCGACGATCGAGGCGGGAGCGTTCGCCACGGGCGTCTATTTCTACCGGCTCGAGGTGAGCGATCCGGCCACCGGGACGCTGAAATTCCGGAGCACCAGAAAAATGGCGCTGGTGAAATAGGATTCGCCGGTCGCGTCCGCCGCGGCCGTCGGGCACCGGAACAACCGCCGGGACCCGCAGTTCAGGGGAAGGAGGTCATTCCTCCTTCCCCTTTTTATTGCGGGGGTCGACCGCGCCGGCGCCGCCCTGGTGACGACCGGTCCTTCACCTGTTGGAATAGTTGGTATCATTTTGTATGATCATTTCCATCGTCCACAGGAATCTCTCTCGGCCCGGCATGTCGACAGCTCCGCGGTCCCCGCTTCGGCGCGTGATCGTTCCCGCGATGTTTTTGTCCTACGTCCTGGGGGCGTCGTTCGTTTCGATAATGTTCCGCCACCTTCCCACAAGCAGCGTCTTCGACCTCCAGTTTCTGTACGGTCCCCTGATCAGGAACATCGTCACGTCGAATGTCTACGCCTCTGCGGACCTCGTCTTCACCGCCCACAGAATGCCGTTCATTCCGTATTTTCTCTCGGCGATCGCGGTTCTTCACGATGATGTGTTCCTGGCATCGGTCGTCAAAAACCTTCTCTTCTGCTCGATCACCTTCCTGGCGCTGTCGCGCTGGGTGCGACACGGCGGCGCGGGCGGGCGTCGCGAACGACTTCTCGCGATCCTCCTCGTGGCGTCGTTCCCGCAGTTCGTCTTTTGGGCCGTGTCGCCCGATGCCGATGAGGGGTATATCATCCACCTGATGGCGGCGCTCTCCGTCGGGCTTTTTACCGATACGGCGGTCTCACCCCGGAGGTGGGCGACGCTTACCGCCCTCGCCCTGCTGAACGCCGTGCTCTACCTGACGAAAAGCAGCATGTTGCCCGTCAGCGTCGGTTTTTGGGTGATGTACTGGGTGAAAAGCGCGGACCTGAAAGTCGCCGGCGTTTTCGGGGGGTTCCTGCTGTGCGCCGTCGTCCTCTGGGGATCGATGAACCTCCGGCACTCGGGAACGTTCGCCATCAACACGTCGCTCGACGGATGGAATCTCTACAAGGGTAACAACGAGGCGGCCCTGCTGCTCTACCCGAAATACAACCTGGACATTGCCGACGACGAAGGACTCACGGCGTGGACGCGTCCAGCCGGGACGGGCGAGTGGGAATTCAACAGCGCCGCCCGGGGCAAGGCGGTCGAATTCGCCCTGAATCATCCGATCGATGAACTGCGGCTGCTGGGGCGGCGGGTGTTCGTGTTCTTCCTGGAAATCAGGAGAAACCCGGTGTACCGGGGTGAGGGTCACTTCGACAGCCCCCTGTACTGGCTCGGCACCCTGTATATGGCGGCATTCCGGGCGGCGTTCCTGGGATCGATCTGGCTCGGGGTCCGGCGGTTGCGCGAATACCGCAAAGAGCGGCAGCCCGGCCGGAGGGAAGCGATGATCAGGACGATCTTTTTTTTCACCATGCTCGCCGCCTACGCTGTTCCCTACCTGGTCGGTTTTACGTCGGAACGTCACCTCATGCCTCTCGTGATCCCGACGCTGATGTACTGGTTCTCCATCAGGGAACGTGCGATCGGGGGCCAGCGAGCCGGTTTGACTCCCATTCACAAATGAGGTATCTTCCGCCATTCACTCCCGCCGTCAGGCCGGGGGAATCTTCGCCCCGATCATTCCGTTTCATCGTGTCTCTTCGTTCTCACTGCCCCCGCCTGTGACAATGACGGGGAATCCGGTCCACACTCACGGAGGTCTCTCATGCCGCACCGAATCCGTCTGCTCTGTTTGTCGATCCTGGCCCTTCTGCTGATCGGCGCCGTCCGGGCCCAGTGGTCCGCCGACCCTGCCATCAATACGCCGGTCTGTACCGCGGTCAACGCCCAGTACTATCCCGAAATCGTATCGATCGGTTCCGGGAGCACCGTCGTGGTGTGGCACGACTTTCGTCCCGGGTCGCAGTCGGACATGTATGTTCAAAAATTCGATTCGACGGGAACCCCCCGGTGGGCGTCGGGCGGCGTCGCCCTCTCGACCGCGCCGGGACATCAGTGGGCGCAGGCGATCACGACGGATGGATCGGGCGGCGCGATCGTTGCCTGGCACGATGAACGGGCCGGATCCTCCGCCTATGACATCTATGCGCGGCGAATCACCGCCTCGGGCGTTCCCCTCTGGACGACGGACGGCGTACCGATAGGCGTGGCCGGGTCCCACGACGAGTTCCCGGCCATCGCACCGGACGGGACCGGCGGGGCGTATATCGCGTGGGGGGGTACGAACCTCTCCATGCAGAGGGTGGACTCCCTCGGGAATATCCAGTGGACGGTGAACGGCCTCAGCGTCGCGACGGGCAGCGGGATGTATGACAACCGATGGCCAAAAATGGTGAGCGACGACTCGGGCGGAGTGATCGTCGCCTGGCAGCACGACTCCTTCGGCTCCGGCTGGGACATCCGCGCGCAGCGGATCACCCGCGCAGGCGTCATGCTCTGGAACCCGGGCGGAATCGCCGTTTCGGCCGATTCGTTCTTCCAGGAAAAGCCGACGCTCGCCCGCGACGGGGCGGGCGGCGCCATCATCGCGTGGGAGGACCACCGCAACGCCTCCTGGGACATCTACGCGCAACGGGTGAACGATGCGGGCGTCGCACAGTGGACCGTCGACGGCGTCCCGGTCTGCACGAACGCGGCGGAACAGCGCGCCCCCCTCGGCAACCACGGCACAGTCTCCCTCATCACCGGTGACGGGGCAGGCGGGGCCATCATGACGTGGCAGGATTGGAGAAGCGGATCCCCGTCGATCTACGCCCAGCGACTGAGCGGCTCGGGTTCGGCCCAATGGGCGCTGAACGGAGTCCCCGTGGCAACCGGAGGGAACCACTGGAACGTCACCATCACGGGCGATAGCGCCGGCGGGGCCTTCCTCACCTGGGAGCATGACGGCGGAATCAACGGCATCGACATCTACGCCCAACGGATCGACGGATCGGGGCAGCTGAAGTGGAATTCGTCCGGCGTTGCCGTGTCGACGCCCCCCGCCGACCAGACCAGGCCCCGGATGGCGACCGATGACGCCGGCGCCCCGATCATCGTCTGGCAGGACCTGCGCAACGGATTCGAGACCGATATCTACATCCATAAAATTTCCGTCGCCGCCGATTCCATCCACTCGTCGGGAAATCCGGTGATCAGGAGCGTGCGGGACGTGCCCGGCGACCAGGGCGGGGTCGTGAGCCTCGTCTGGACCGGCATCCATACCGATACCGGCAGCACCCCGGTTCCGTACTACAGCATCTGGCGGGCCATCCCGTCCCTGCCGGGATCCCGGGCGTCGGCGGGATCGGCTGATGCCATCACCCCCGGCTTCAAGGGCCCCGCCCGGCGAACGACGACGGTCGGCGGGTCTGAATTCGACTGGGAATGGATCGCCAACCAGCCCGGGCACGGTTTTCTCTCCTACGCGTATTCCGCCGCCACGCTGTACGATTCGATGTCGACGACCAACGGGAAGCACTATTTTCTCGTTTCGGCCCACACGACCGACCCGGGCGTGTACTTCGACTCGAACATCGACAGCGGATATTCGGTGGACAACCTGGCGCCGCTCGCGCCGCAAAATCTCTCCTACGCGGTGTACCTCGACACGGTCGTCCTCCACTGGTCGCCCAATCCTGAAACCGACCTCCGCGGTTACGCAATCTACCGGGGCGCGGCACCGCTCGGGAACGTCGACACCGTCACTCCGTACGCCACCGTCCGGGACACGCAGTTCACGGACGCCGATCCCCTCCCGTCGGGCTATTATCTCGTCCGGGCCCAGGATGTCCACGGGAATTACGGTCCACCGAGCGGCCAGGTCTACCTGAACCTGACGGGCGTCTCTGACGGGGAGGGGGTTCCGAAGCGGACGGAACTGTTCCAGAATTATCCCAATCCGTTCAACCCGGCCACGAGGATACGATACTCCCTCTCCGCGCGGGCGGACGTGCGGGTGTCGGTGTACAACATTCTCGGGCAGGAGGTGGCGAGGCTGGTCGATGGCGTGCAGGAGCCCGGCTATAAAACGGTCGTCTTCAACGGGGAGATCCTGCCCGACGGCGTCTACCTGTTCCGGTTGACGGCGGGCGCGCACACCGAAACGAAAAAAATGGTGCTGCTGAAATGATTCCACGGCGATCGGCCCCGTAGCCCCGGCGGCGCATCCCGTCGCCAAACACCGGTGCATCGCCCAGGGAAGGAGGTCACGCCTCCTTCCCTTTTTTTTTGTACTTTTGATGATTCGATGACCGACCCGATGACCCGCCGCCACTTTGCCGTCCCCGCCGCGATGCTGATCGCGCTCGTTTGCTCGTCGACCGTTGTTTCACAGACCGGAACGATCGCCGGCCGCGTCCTCGACGCCGAAACGGGCGAGCCCCTGCCCGGGGCGATCGTGACGATCGGGGGCGCCGCCGCGGGAACCTCCGCCGATGAACAGGGGGGCTTCACCCTCCCCGGCGTGCCGCCCGGCCCGGGCGCGCTGAACGTCTCGATGATCGGCTACGCGGACTTCGACACGACGCTGGCCGTCGCCGCGGAGGGGACGCTCTCGGTGACGGTGCTGCTCGAACCGTCGCACGAGGAGATGGAGGAGGTGGTCGTGACCGGCACGCGCACCGCCCGGTCGATCGCCGACGTTCCGGTGCGGGTGGAGGTGATCCCCCAGGAGGAGGTCGAGGAGAAACTCCTGATGACCCCGGCGAGCGTGGCGATGCTCCTGAACGAATCGACGGGGATGCGGGTGCAGACGACGTCGGCGTCGGGCAACTCGGCCAACCTCCGGATCCAGGGGTTGAGCGGGCGGTACACCCAGCTCCTCACCGACGGGATCCCCAACTTCGGCGGCCTCTCCGCCGGGTTTTCGATCACCCAGCTCCCGCCGCTCCACCTGCGGCAGGTCGAAGTCATCAAGGGGGCGACCAGCACGCTCTACGGTCCCGACGCGATCGGCGGCGTGGTCAATTTCCTCACAAAAAATCCCCCGGAAGAAGGGCGGACCTGGAGCGCGCTCGCGAACGCCACCACTGCAGGCGGCTTCGACGGCGCGCTGTTCCACTCCGGCAGGGTGAACCCGGCGGTCGGCTACACGCTCTACGCGAGCGGCAACACCCAGGGGCTCCACGACGTCGACGGGGACGGATTCGCGGAGATCGCGGGCTACGACCGGCTCTCGGTCTCGCCGAAGGTGCACGTGGCGTTCGGCGATGACGTGCTCTGGCGGTTGAGCGCGGGGTTCCTCACCGAGGGGCGCGACGCGGGCGTGGACGCCCTGACCTGGGTGGCGGAGGGCCCGCCCCCCTACGACGAGGCGATCAGGACCCGGCGGTGGGACGCGGCCACCGAGCTGACCGTCGCGATGGAGGAGGGGAGGTCTCTCGCGATCAAGGCGGCCGGCATGCAGATGGAGCGCGACGCGGAATACGGGGGCGCGCCCTTCGACGCCACGCAGCGTTTCGGGTTCTTCGACGCGCAGTTCGTCGGGCCGGTCGGGGGCGGGCACACGCTCCTCGCCGGGGCCGCGTTCAACCTGGACGAATTCTCCGACAGGACGCCCGGTGTGGACACGCCGAGGAGTTACAGCTACCATAGTCCGGCCCTCTTCGCGCAGGCGGAGTGGAACCTGGCGGCCGCCTGGACCGCACTCGCCGGGACGAGGGTCGATTTCCACAGCGACTACGGAACATTCATCACACCGCGCGCGTCGGTGAAATTCACCCCCGCCGGGAACGTGACGCTCAGGGCCGGCGCCGGCACCGGCTTCAAGGCGCCGACCATCTTCATCGAGGAGGCCGAGGAGGTCGGGTTCAGGAACGTCCGTCCGATCGGCGACGCGGAGGCCGAGCGGGCGCTCAGCGGTTCGTTCGACGTCAACTGGAAAACCTTCATCGGCAGCTCCGTGTCACTCGACGTCAACGCCGCGGCATACCTCACGCGCCTCGAGAACACCCTCCTCGCCGACGACGATTCCCTCACAGCCGGCGGGGCCGTGTACCTGAGGAACGCGACCGGGCCCGTCGTGGCGCGGGGCGGGGAGCTGTCGATCAAGACGGGATTCGGAGACCTCAAGCTCTTCCTCGGGTACACCTTTCTCTACGCCACACGGGACGACCATGGCGTCGTGTCGGAGGTCGACCTCAACCCGAGGCATTCGGCGGGCGCCGTGCTGTTCTACGAGGGGCACGGGTCGGGGCTGAAGGTGGGGCTTGAAACGTACTGGACGGGGACACAGCGGCTCGGGCGGAATCCCTACCGGACCTCCTCGCCCGATTATTTCCTGACGGGGCTCCTCGCTGAACAGGCGTTCGGCGGGCTTCGTGTGTTCATCAATTTCGAAAACATCTTCGACGTGCGCCAGACCCGCTGGGACCGCGCGTACGCGGGCGACCTGACACGGGTCGGCTACCGGCCCGTGCCGGTCTACGCCCCGCTCGAGGGCAGGGTCGTCAACGGCGGGGTCAGGCTCGTGTTATGACTCACGGGGAAGCGGGGAAGGAGCCACCGGTCCCGGGCGGGAGTCCCGCCGCGGGGGTGACCGCGCCGCCGGACCGGTGGTGGGCGTGGGCCATCCTCGCGCTCGTCGCCCTCTTCGTCGTCACGGTCCGCGTGCGCCTGCTCGATCTCCCCTTCGAGCGCGATGAGGGTGAATTCGCCCTGATGGGAAGAATGATCCTCGACGGCATCCCGCCGTACGCCGAGGCGTACAACCTCAAACCCCCCGGAATTTACGTCGCCTACGCGGGGGCGATGGCCATCTTCGGCGAAAGCCCCGCGGGGGTGCGTCTCGGCCTCCTCGTCGTCAACCTCCTCTCCGCCGCGCTCCTGTTCCTGATCGTCGGGAAACTGGAGCGGGGGAGGGAGGGGGAACCACCGGTGCCGCGCGCCACGACGATGCGCGCTGCCCCGATGACCGCCGCGACGACAAGCGCGACGGCGGCTTACGCCGCCGCGGCGTTCCTCGCCCTCACGTCGATGCCCAGGCTCCTCGGCTTCAGCGCCCACGCCACGCACGTTCTCCTCCTGCCGGCGCTGGGCGGAATCTTCCTCCTCCTTCCCGGCCGCGGCCGTTCCGCCTCCCGCGGCGGGCTGTTCGCCGCCGGTTGCCTGATGGGCGCGAGCTTCCTGGTGAAACAGCCGGGCATTTTCTTCATCCTCCTCGGGGGTGTGATGGTCGCCCGCGACCGGTGGAGGGCGCTGCCCTGGTACGGCGCTGGCGTCGTGCTCCCGATCGGGGCCTCGCTGTTCTGGCTCTGGAGCGCCGGGGTGCTCGACCGGTTCTGGTTCTGGGTGGTGACCTACGCCCTGGCGTATGGCGCGGAGGTGGGCGTCGCCGAGGGGCTCGACATCGCCTGGTCGGTCGGGTCCTCGGTGGTGTTCCCGGCGATCGCCGTCTGGCTGCTGGCCGCGTGGGGGTTGCTCAGGCAGCGCGGGGACCGGTTGTTCGTCATCGCCCTGCTGGTCGCGTCGATCCTGGCGGTCTCGATGGGTTTCCACTTCCGGAGACATTATTTCGTGCTCCTCCTGCCGGTGACGGCGATGCTCTTCGCGGCGGGGCTCGGGCGGCTTCGCCGGTCGCTCGACGGGCTTCCCGCGGCCCGGAGGCTCGCCGGCGCGACCGTGACGGTTCTCTGCGCGCTCTCCATCGGCCAGCTCTTCCTCTCCGGATCGGCCGTCTATTTTTCGGCGGACGAAAACGCGGCGAGCAGGGAGATGTTCGGCGCCAATCCGTTCGTCGAGTCGCGGGCCATCGGGGAGTATGTGCGGAAACTCACGCCGGAAGGCGATCGTATCGCCGTCGTGGGATCGGAGCCGCAGATCTATTTTTATGCCGACCGGCGTCCGGCGACGGGATACCTCTATACCTACGGCCTCGTGGAACATCACCCGCACTCCGCCGCGATGCTCGCCGAAATGACATCGGAAATCGAGCGCGAGCGTCCCGCGGTCATCGTCTACGTGCAGGTACCCTCTTCCTGGCTCCTGAGGCCGGAGTCGGACCTCTCGGTCTTCGCCTGGTTCCGGGAGTATCGGCTCAGAGAGGGTTATCAACTAGTGGGGCTGGTCGAACTTCCCCCAACCTCGCCATCCATCGCCATCTGGGGGGAGGAGGCGGCCTCGCATCGACGGGGGTCGAATAACGTCGTGGAAATCTGGAAGCGTTGATTTTCCCCCTCCCAACCCCTATGTTATACGCCGATCCGTATGAGCAGACCGAAACCTGAAACACACCGGGGTAAGGCCCCGATGGCCCTCTACGCGCTGACGATATTCTCGTCGGCGTTCCTGCTCTTCCAGGTGCAGCCGATCGTCGCGAAGTACATCCTCCCCTGGTACGGGGGCAGCCAGGCCGTCTGGAGTGTAAGTCTCCTCTTCTTCCAGGCGTTCCTCCTGATCGGGTACCTCTACGCCCACCTCCTGCGGAGGGTCCGGTCGGAGAAAACCCAGGTCCTCGTCCACGTCTCGCTGCTTGCGGCGTCGCTCTTCTTCCTCCCGATCGTTCCGGGGGAATCGTGGCGCCTGGCCGGCGGCGGGGCGGAACCGACCTGGCAGATCCTCGGCCTGCTCACGGCCACGCTCGGCCTGCCGTATATGCTGCTGGCTTCGACGAGCCCGCTGGTGCAATCGTGGTCCTCGGTCCACAGGTCGAAATCGCCCTACCGCCTCTACGCGCTCTCGAACCTCGGCTCGCTCCTGGGATTGCTCACCTACCCCTTCCTCGTCGAACCGGCGCTCCCCCGGTCGGCGCAGGCGGCGGCGTGGTCGTGGGGGATGGGGGGATTCGCGCTGCTGGCCGCCGTCGCGGCGGTCCGTTCGCTCCGGGGTGCGGTCCCGCCGCGCGCGGGGGAGGAGACCGGCCGCGCCGCCGACGCCCACCCGCCCGGGACGTCCACCGTGACGCTTCACGGGATGAACGCCCTGTGGCCGTACCTCTTCTGGGTCCTCCTGCCGGCGCTCGCGTCGGTGCTCCTGCTCTCGACGACGAACAAGCTCGTCCAGGAACTGGTGGCGATCCCGTTTCTGTGGATCCTTCCGCTCGCCCTTTACCTGGTCTCGTTCATCCTCACCTTCGACAGCTCCCGCTGGTACGACCGGCGCGCGTTCGTCGCGATCCTCGCCGTCGCGTTCGGCGGCGTGCTCTGGTTCCTGATGATGAAGGAGGACCCGCCGCTCCTGCTCTCGATCGCCTTCTACCTCGCGGCGCTCTTCGCCGGCTGCATGGTCTGCCACGGCGAGCTGGTGCGGCTGAAGCCCCCTCCCGCGCGGCTCACGGCGTTCTACCTGTCGCTCTCGGCGGGCGGGGCCCTCGGGGGAGTCTTCGTCGCGCTGATCGCGCCGGTCGTCTTCAACGACTACCTGGAGTACCCCCTGGTGCTGGTCCTGGTCCCGGCGGCCTGGCTCGCGGTGTGGCTCCTCCGTCCCGCCGCCGGGGACGCCCGACCGGTGCCCCGGCGCCACGCCGCGGCCGCGTTCACCGGGATCGTCGCTTTCGCCGCCGCGATGGCGATGGGGCGCCCGGGCGGGGAGAACGTCATCGCGAAGGAGAGGAATTTTTACGGGACCCTCACGATCGCGGAATACGAACGCCCCGGATCGCGGGGGCACCACCGCACGATGCGCCACGGGCGGATCCTCCACGGCCTGCAGTACCTCCATCCGAACCTTGAAAAACTGCCGACGGCGTATTTCACGGGGAAGAGCGGCGTGGGCCTCACGCTCGCGAATTTCCCGCGCCGGAAGGGGGCGGGCCTGAAGATCGGCGTGATCGGGCTGGGGGTCGGGACGCTGGCGGCGTGGACGTCGCCCGGCGACACGATCCGTTACTACGAGATCAATCCCGCCGTGGACCTGCTCGCGCGGAAATATTTCACCTATCTCGGATCGTCGGCGGGCCGCGAGGATGTGGTGATCGGCGACGGCAGGCTGACGCTCGGGCGGGAGCGGCCGCAGGGGTACGACGTGCTGGTGCTCGACGCGTTCAACAACGACTCGCCCCCGCTCCACCTCCTGACGAGGGAGTCGTTCGAGATGTATTTCAGGCACCTGAAACCGGACGGGGCCATCGCCGTCAACATCACGAGCAAGTACATCAACTTCGTCCCCGTGATGTCGGCGGTCGCCGGATACTTCGGTTATCCCTGGACCACGGTGATTGATTTCAACAGGGAGGACGAATACCTCCGTACGGTGTCGTTCTGGGTCGTGATGACCCGAAACGGGGGCCTTCTCTCAAACGAGGCGCTCGCGGCCGCGAGTAATCAGCCGGTGATCATCGACCGGGTCCCCCTCTGGACGGACGATTTCACCTCCCTCTTCGACATCGTGGAGTGGTAGCGGCCGGCGGTCACGACGGACGTTCAGCGTAGACGTAGTCGGCAAATCCGAGGAGATCCCACCAGTCACTGCTCCTGGTTTTCCCCCCCCGCAGGATGAACAGCAGGGGGACGCGGGCGGGGGCGAGGATGAGGGCCCTCCAGTCCCGCCGGGTCCCGTGCCGGATGATGCGAAAACCCCCCTTCACCAACGCCTCCCGGATTTTTTCTCCCTCCGGCAGGTACACGTGGGTGGGATCATCGTAAAAATTCAACGTCCCCTCCATCGACGGGAGATGGAGGCTTCGCGGAGCCGGGTATTCAAGGTAGATCCTCCCGCCGCGCGCGACCGCATCCATCGCCGAGCGCAGGCCCACGAACGGTTCGCTCAAATGCTCGATGACGTGGGCCATCATGACGAAGTCGTGGCTCCCCAGTTTCGCCGGAACATTCAGGTCGCGAAGGAGGAATTCATCGCACCCGGGAGCGTTCTTTTCGTCGATATCCACGCCCGTGTAGCGGCACGACGGGAACCAGCGCTTCGTCAGCGAAGGCGACTCGTTGGCGCAGCCGATGTCCAGCAGGGTAAACACCGCCGTGCGTGGGTACGGGATGTACGTGAGCCTCCAGGGCTTCAAGAGTCGGATCATGGCCGCCTGTTCACGAATGGTCGTCTTCAACGCGAATCATCTGCGCCGGGGATGGACCCCCCTACCGGAGCGTCCCATCCTCTTCCAGGAGCGCCTTGAGCCGGTCGCGCTGCTGACGTTTTTTGGTGTCGCCCGGGACGAAGGAGAGGTAGATGTCGTAATACTTCAGCCCGAGGATGTAGTCCTTCGACAACACGGCCGATTCGGCGGCGTAGAGGAAGAGCTTCGGCTCGCGCATCCCGGCGGCGATCGCGCGTCCGAAGTGCAGGTTCGCCTTCGCGTAATCCTTCCGGCCCATGTGCAGGATGCCGAGGTTGGCGTTCCCGCTCGGGTGGTTCGAGTCGAGGTCGACGGCGCGCTGGTTCCAGTAGATCGCCTGCGCAGTGTCTCCGCGGCTGCTGAACTCAACGCCGAGGTTGGCGTAGACGCCAGGGTGGGGGCTTCCCAGTTTCGCCCCCCGCTGCAGCTGACGGAAGTAGTTGTCGCTTTCGCCCAGCTTCCGGTAAACATCCGAGATGTTCCCGATGATCCGGGTGTTCATCGAGTCGACGGACATATAGTCTTCGTAATACAGCTTCGCGTCGGCGTATCGCCCGTTGTCGAAGAAATAATTCGCCAGCGCCTCGTCGTACCAGATTCGCGCCCCCCTTGACAGGAGCCGCCGGTCATCGAGCGTCCTCATTCTCTCCAGGTGGCGGTCCGGGCCGGCGTTGATGCCGATGAATCCCCCCAGGTGGACCAGGGAGAGCAGGGTGACCGCGACCAGGACGCCCCGGCGCGGAGCGACGGCGGGCACCATGCCGAGCAGATAGACATCGAGGACGGCCAGGGGGATGAAATAACTCGAGAGCATATCCCAGTCGCGCGCCATTCCGAGCGCCGAATTGATGATCC
>CAZQSM010000054.1:0-14975 GCA_964596065.1 uncultured Chlorobiaceae bacterium
GTATCGCGTTGATCGTCCTGACGCTCTTGAGCGCCGCTCCGCTCCGGGGGCAGGAGAAATACTGGGTCTACTTCCGCGACAAGGGTCCCGCGGCGCCGACGCCCGGGCTGCCACCCCCCGGAAGGATCCTCGACTCCCCGGTCCCCGATCCCGCCGTCCCCGACGTCGGCCAGCGCGCCCTCAGGCGGCGGATGAAGATGCTCCGCGCCGCGCCCCTCCTCCAGCGCGAAGACCTACCCGTCAATCCCCGGTATGTCGAAGCCCTCGTTCCATTCGGGGCCGTCGTCGCCGCGACTTCGCGCTGGATGAACGCGGTTTCGGCGGTGATTCCAGGGGAGGCGCTGACGCAGGTCGCGTCGCTGCCGTTCGTGGACCGCGTCGCGCCGGTGAAAACGTCGCGGAAAGGCGGAACGGAACCGGGCGGGGACAGATCGGCGGCGATCGCCCCGCGCGCTCCCGACGCGGCAGGCGCCCCCGCGCCGCCGCCTGACTACGGTCCCTCCTTCGCGCAGCTCGACGCCGTCCGTGTCCCCGCGCTCCACGCGGCCGGGATCGCGGGACGGAACATCCTGATCGGACTGCTCGACAGCGGTTACCGGTGGCGGGAACACCGGTCGCTCGCCGGGATGCTGGTGCTGAAGGAGTATGACTTCGTCTCCGGCGACCAGAACACCGCGGACGGCCCCGGGGATCCTCCCGGCCAGGATTCCCACGGGACCCTCGTGCTCTCCGTCCTGGGCGGGTACGCTCCGGGACGGCTGATCGGGCCGGCGTTCTCCTCCGGATATCTCCTCGCGAAGACCGAATCCGTCCCCACCGAAACGCAGGCCGAGGAGGATTACTGGGCCGCCGGCATCGAGTGGCTCGAAGCGAACGGCGCGGACGTGATCAACTCCTCCGTCGGCTACAACAGCTGGGACGACGGGTCGGGTTACAGCTGGGGGAACGGGGATTTCGACGGCGGGACGTCGGTGGTGGCGAAAGCCGCGGCGCGCGCGGCGAGGCTCGGGGTCGTGCTCTGCGTGGCGATGGGCAACGAAGGGAACGGCGACGGCATCACCGGGACGATGCTCACGCCGGCCGACGTCGACACGGCTGTCTCGGTCGGGGCCGCCTCCTTCGACGGGCTCCTCTCCACGGCGAGTTCGACGGGCCCGACGAGCGACGGCCGGGTGAAACCGGACATCGCGGCGCCCGGCGTCGGAGTCTACGCGGCCTCCACCGGCGGCTACGACGCCTATTCGTACCAGAGCGGGACCTCGCTCGCGAGTCCGCTCGCGGCGGGCGCGGCGGCGCTCCTTCTTTCGGCCCGCCCCGAAATGACGCCGGTGCAGGTACGCGACGCCATCAGGGCGTCCGCCGACACCGCCCGGATCCAGGCCGCCGGACCGTTCCCGAACAACTTCACCGGATGGGGTTACCTCGACGCCTTTTCGGCCGTTGCCCGCGCCGGCCCGGTCTTCTCGAACAGGCCGGAGGTCGCGCAGCGCGCCTACGGTGCGGTCATATCGACCGCGGTCCTCTCCGCCGCGGGGCTCGACCCCGACAGCGTCATCCTCCGTTACTGGGGCGAGGAAAATCCGGGCGCCCTCTCCGGCGAGCTCCGGATGAGCCTCGACTCGGCGTTCCTCTTCCCCGGTTCGGGCCGGTACAGCGCGACGATTCCGCCGCAACCGGTCGGTGCGCGGGTGGCGTTCGTCATCGGGGCGGTCGACGCCGCGGGCCGGTCGTACGCGAGTCCGTCGCCCTGGTTCCACGACCGCTGGATATTGCCCTACGGGGCAGGCGAGGTCGAAGAGCCCGCGCCGATCCCGACGGCGTTGCGGCTCCTGCAGAATTATCCGAACCCGTTCAACGCGGTCACGAACATCGTCTTCGACCTGCCGGCCGCCGGGAGGGTGACCGTTTCCGTCTATAACATTCTGGGGGAGCTGGTGGCAGCGCCGTTCGCAGGCTTCCTGGACGCGGGGGCGTATGACTCGCGGGCACCGGTGGCGTTCCAGGCCGGGACGCTCCCGAGCGGCGTCTATCTCTGCCGCATCGCCTCCCCGTCCGGGTCGATGACCGGAAAAATGATGTTATTGAGGTGATGGGACCCGAATGTTGATCGCCGACGTACACGTGTCGCTCCTCGGCGGACTCGCCGCGGCGGTGGTCTTCGCCGTCGTCGCCGTCCTGGCCGCGTGGCTGAGTTACCGCCGGACGATTCCGCCGCTCCCGACCGGGCGCAGGGCGCTGCTCACCGCGCTCCGCAGCGTGATGATGGGTGTCCTCGCGCTGCTGCTCGCCGAACCGGTCATCCAGTTCGTCGACACGCGCACCGACGCGCCGGTGGTGGCGGTACTCCTCGACAACACGCAGAGCGTCACGGTCGCGGGGAAGGACTCCGGGGACGGGATCAGGGCGTTCCTCGCCGCGGCCCCCGCCTCCGGTCCGGGCGGGGCGGCCGTCCGTTATTTCCCCTTCACCGGGAGGATCACGGGATCGTTCGACTCCCCTCCGGACGACCTCCGGTTCGACGGCCAGTCCACGAACATTTCCGCGGCCCTCGACGAAATCCGAAAACGCGCGCGGCAGGAGAACATCCGGGCCGTGGTCCTCGCCTCGGACGGGAACTACAACGAGGGTCGCAACCCGCTCAACGAACTCGATCTCCTCTCCCTCCCGGTCTTCACCGCCGGCGCCGGCGACACGGTTCGGCGGAAGGACCTCCTCATCGACAGGGTCTTCACCAACGCGATCGCCTACGAGGGGTCGACCGTTCCGGTGGAGGCGTACCTCCGCGGCTTCGGCATCGGCAGCCAGCGGGTGGAGGTCGCCGTCCGGGAGGGGAACCGGACGGTCGCGAGCGTCCCCGTGCAACTCGGCGGGGGAACAACGGAGTACCCGGTCCGGTTTTCGATCCCGGCGGGGGCGGAGGGGGTCCATAAATACGTCGTATCGGTCGGGGTCCTGCCCGGTGAGCTGACGCCGGCCAACAACTCGCAAACGTTCTTCCTGCGCGTGCTCAAGAGTAAAATCCGCGTGGTCCTCTTCGCGGGCGCCCCCTTCCCCGACGCCAGCGGGCTCAAACAGGCGATCGCAGAAGACCCGCAGATGGATGTCCGGTGGTTCGTCCAGAAATCCCCCGACACGTTCATCGGCGCGGCCCCGACGCAGGCGGTCATCGACAGCGCCGACTGCGTCGCGTTCGTGGGCTTTCCCTCCGCGCTGACGTCGGGTCGGACGATCGAGATGCTCGTCTCCTCGATGAAACGCGCGAAGAAACCGCTCCTGTACGTGCACGGGACCTCGGTGGACAACGCCCGGCTCCGTTCGTTCGACGAATTTCTCCCCTTCACGATCTCCGGCGCGAACCCGGCGGAGGAACTGGTCTTCGCCGCGGTCCCGGACCGGATGCGGTCCCATCCGCTCGTCTCCGGCGGGGAGGGGGGGGAGCATTCGGCGGCGTCGTGGGAGCGGCTCCCGCCGGTGTTCAAGATGCGCACGGTGTTCCAGGCCCGCCCGGGGTCGGAGGTGATCGCCTACGCACGGATCAATACCGTCACGCTCACCGAGCCCCTCGTCCTCACGAGGAGCCTGCGCGGGCTGAAGTCGTTCGCCGTCACCGGCCACGGGATCTACCGGTGGCGGCTGATGTCGCAGGGCTCGCCGGCCACGGAACGGTTCCTCACCTCCCTCGTCTCGAACGCCGTCCGGTGGCTCACCACCCGGGAGAATGAAAAACCGGTGAGGGTCGAACCGGTCAGGGAGATCTTCACGTCCGCCGACGGCGTCGGGTTCAGGGCCGAGGTGTACGACGACCAGCTCAGGCCGGTGGACAACGCGGACGTGACCGTCAGGTACGACGCGGGATCGGGGGCGCACACGACGGCCCTCGAGCCGATCGGGAACGGGCGGTACCAGGGGGCCGACGGCCCGCTCCCAGCCGGGGACTACGAGTGGAGGGCGTCGGCGAAGCGGGGGGACCTCCTGCTCGGAACCGACGCGGGGAAATTCTCTGTCGGGCCCGTGAACGTGGAGTTCCTCTCGACCACGATGAACCGGCAGCTGCTCGAGCAGATCGCCGGGCAGTCGGGCGGAGGATATTACTCCGTCGCCGACGCAGAGCGGCTCTGGAGTGAGCTCGCCGGAAAGGCCGACCTGGCCCCGAGGCAGGAGGCCACCCGGAAGGAGATTGAGCTGTGGAATCTCGCCTGGCTGGGGGCCGCGCTCGTCCTGATGCTCGCCGTGGAGTGGTTCCTGCGGAAGCGGTGGGCGCTCCTCTGAACGGTTGCTTTTCCCTACCCAAACTCTTATTATAGCTCTCCGTATACCTCGTCTGTTGACGGCCTCCGTCCCGCGTCCGGCGCAGTCGACCCGATTAAGCTCACCAGTTTCCGGCAATAACGTTGCATTCGTCATTTTTTCAGGAGAAGGAACAATGATCATTCCATCAGCGTCGCAGTGGGTAAAGGGGCTGTGCGCCGCCCTCGCGCTCGCGTTCTGGACGGCCCCCGCGCCCGCCCCTGCCCAGGTCGCCCCGGCCGTCGGAATCCGGGAGCGCACCCCAGAAGTCCACGCGTTCGTAAACGCCCGAATCGTCGTGTCGCCCGGGAAGGTGATCGAAAAAGGGAACCTGATCGTCCGCGACGGCCTGATCGAAGCGGTCGGCGCGAACATGAGGGTCCCCGCCGACGCCCGCGTGTGGGACCTCGCGGGAGCGACGCTCTATCCCGGCCTCATCGAAAGCTACTCGGACGCCGGCCTCCCCAAAGCGTCGTCGGAGCGCGGCGAGGGGGGCGGCGGCAGGGGGGGCGGAGGCGCCGCCCGTGAAAAACCCTCGCCGGTTCGCGGCGCGAGGTACTGGAACGCCAACGTGAATTCCTCGCTCAGCGCCGGCGACCTGTTCCTCCCCGACGCGAAGGAGAACGAGAAGCTGCGGGGGATGGGGTTCACCGCCGCGCACGTCGTCCCCTCCGAAGGCGTGCTGAAGGGCGCGACCGCGGTGGTGATGCTCGGCGACGGCAAACCCGGCGACCTGATGGTCAGGGAAGGGGTCGCGCAGGCGGGCACGCTCCAGCCGCCGCGCGGCTCGGATGAACCGTATCCGAACTCGCTGATGGGGTCGATCGCCCTCATCCGCCAGACGCTCCTCGACGCACAGTGGCACAGGGCGGCGCAGCAGGCGGCGAAGCAGTACCCGGCCGCCGCGCCGAAACCCGAGTATGTCGCCGACCTGGCCGGCCTCGAGGGGGTCCTCGCCCGGACCCAACCCCTGCTCCTCGAATCGTCCGACGAGCACGACCTCCTGCGTTGTTCGGAAATCGCGAAGGAGTTCGCGCTGAAGCTCTGGGTGCGCGGCAGCGGCCGCGAGTACCAGCGGCTCGCCGCGGTGAAGGCCGCCGGCGCGCCGGTGATCCTCCCGGTCAACTTCCCCGAGACCCCGTCGGTCGGGTCGCCCGAGGACGCGTTGAACGTCGGGCTCTCGGAGCTGCGTTATTGGGATGAAGCCCCGGAAAACCCGAAACGACTCTCCGACGCCGGCGTCGAATTCGCCTTCACCGCCGCGCTGCTCAAGGACCAGTCGAAATTCATTCCCAACGTGAAGAAGGCCGTGGCCAGGGGCCTCTCCGCGGACGCGGCGCTCGCCGCGCTCACCACCACCCCGGCGAAACTCCTCGGGGTTTCGGGCGAGATGGGGACGCTCGAACCCGGCAAACGCGCCAATTTTCTCGTCACGGACGGCGACCTGTTCGCCGAGAAGACCGTCCTCCGCGAGACCTGGATCGCGGGCAGGCGGTACGCGGTGAAGCCCTCTCCCGACGTCGATCCCCGCGGGACCTGGGCCGCGTCGCTCGCCGGCGCCCCGGTCGACTCGATCACGATCATCCTCAAGGGCGACGCGGAGAGCCCCAAGGCGACCGTCACCGTGAAGGGGAAGGATGCGAAAACGGCGTCGGCGTCGTTCTCCAACCTCCTGCTCCAGGCGTCGTTCTCCGGCGACTCGATCGTGTTCGACGGCGTCACCCGGATGTCCGGGGTGTGGGCTGGCGGCGTCTTCTCGGGATCGGGCGAACTCGCCGACGGCAGGACCTTTGGCTGGCGCGCGACGCGGAGCGCGCCGTTTGCCGCGGAAGCCGACACCTCGAAGCCGAAACCTCCCGTGACCGCCTCCTTCCCGCCGGTCTATCCCCCCGGTGAATTCGGGCGGCCGGCCCTCCCTCCCCAGCCTGACCGGCTGGTCGTGAAGGGCGCGACGATCTGGACTTCGGGCCCCGCGGGCGTCATCGAGGGGGGCGATATGCTGATCGAAAAAGGAAAGATCGTGAAGGTCGGGAAATCGATCACCGTGCCCTCGGGCGCCGCCGTCATCGACGCGAAGGGAAAACACGTCACCGCGGGCCTGATCGACGCCCACTCGCACTCCGCCGCGGCGGGGAGCGTGAACGAAACGGGGCAGGCGATCACCGCCGAAGTCCGGATCGGCGACGTGATCGATCCCGACGACATCGGCATCTACCGGGAGCTCGCCGGCGGGCTCACGGCGGCCAACGTCCTCCACGGTTCGGCCAACGCCATCGGCGGGCAGAACCAGGTCATCAAGCTCCGCTGGGGGGCGACCGCCGCCCAGATGAAGTTCGAGGGGGCGCCGCCGGGGATCAAGTTCGCCCTCGGCGAGAACCCGAAGCAGAGCAACTGGGGGGACAACAACACCACCCGCTACCCGCAGACCCGTTCCGGCGTGGAGCAGATCATCCGGGACGAGTTCACCGCGGCCCGGGATTACCGGAAGGCGTGGGCCGACTACCGCGCGGGCGCGACCCGGATCCCGCCCCGGCGCGACCTCCAGGCCGAGGCGCTCGTGGAAATCCTCGAGGGGAAACGGCTCGTGCATTCCCACTCCTACCGCCAGGACGAAATCCTGATGCTGATGCGGGTGGCGGAGGATTTCGGTTTCCGGATCGCCACCTTCCAGCACATCCTCGAAGGCTACAAGGTTGCCGACGTCATGGCGAAGCACGGGGCGGGCGGATCGAGCTTCAGCGACTGGTGGGCCTACAAGATGGAGGTCTACGACGCGATCCCGTACAACGGCACGCTGATGCGGAACGCCGGCGTGCTCGTCTCGTTCAACTCCGACAGCGACGAGCTCGCGCGGAGGATGAACCTCGAGGCGGCCAAGGCGGTCAGGTACGGCGGCACGCCGCCGGAGGAGGCGCTCAAGTTCGTCACGATCAACCCGGCGAAACAGCTCCGGATCGACAAGCGGGTCGGCTCGCTCGAAGCGGGCAAGGACGCCGATTTCGCGATCTGGAGCGGCAGTCCCCTCTCGACGCTGAGCATCTGCGAACAGACCTGGATCGACGGCCGGCGCTACTTCGACCGGGCGGAGGACCGGGCGATGAACGACGAGGTCGCGCGTGAACGGGCGGTCCTGGTCCAGAAGGCGCTCGAATCGCCGAAGGGCGGTTCGGACGAGAAGAAAGGCGGCCGCGGCCCGCGCCTCGACGACGACGGCGGGCCCTATGACGATCACTATTCCTGCCGCGACGAATTCAACCGCGGGGAGGGACGATAAGATGACCACGACAACGCGAAACATCCTGGCGGCGCTCTGCGCCGCGATGGTCCTGGTGAACGCCCCGGCGCTCAGGGCCGGCGGGAACGAAATCCCCGGCAAACCACAGGCGCACCCGATCGTTCTGACGGGCGGCACCATCCACCCGGTCTCCGGGCCCGCCATCCCCGGCGGAATGATCCTCTTCGAGAAGGGGAAGATCGCGGCGATCGGGACCAACCTGACGCTGCCGCCCAATACCGAGAGGATCGACGTCACCGGGAAGCACGTTTATCCGGGACTCATCCTTCCGACGTCGACGACGGGACTGAACGAGATCGGCTCGGTCCGCGCGACAAGGGACGCGGTCGAAACGGGGTCCGTCAATCCCAACATCCGCGCCGAGGCGGCGGTCAACCCGGAGAGCGAAATCATCCCGGTCACGCGAGCGAACGGCATCACCGTGGCGGTGACGATGCCGGGGGGCGGCGTGGTCAGCGGGACCGCCGCGGCCATCGAACTCGACGGATGGACCTGGGAGGAGATGACGCTGAAGGCCCCCGTCGGCATGGTGGTCAACTGGCCCAGCATGACGACCAACCGGGCGTGGTGGGAACGGCGCACCGAGGAAGAGCAGAAGAAGGAGCGGGAGAAGGCGCTCGATCAGCTGAAGAACACCTTCCGCGACGCGCGGGCCTACATGGTCGCGAAGGAGGCCGGGTCGTCGGGGAAGGGGCCCCGCCACGAGACCGACCTGCGGTGGGAGGCGATGATCCCGGTGCTGAAGGGGAACATCCCTGTCCTGCTGAGCGCCTCCGACCTGGCGCAGATCCGGGCGGCGGTCGCCTGGGCGGACCAGGAGAAGGTCCGGCTCGTCATCGTCGGCGGGTACGACGCCTGGCGCGCGGCGGACCTGCTGAAGGCCCACGACGTGCCGGTGATCGCCGAACCGATCCACAACACCCCCTCGCGCCGGTGGGAACCGTACGACGAGGCGTTCACGCTCCCTAAAAAGCTGTTCGACGCCGGGGTGAAATTCTGCATCAGCGGCGGCGGCGGGTATGAGAACGAGCGGAACCTCCCGTATCAGGCGGCCACGGCGGCGAGCTACGGCCTCCCGGCCGACGAGGCGCTGAAGGCGATCACGCTCTACCCCGCCCGGATCCTCGGGATCGCCGACCGGGTCGGCTCGCTGGAAACCGGCAAGGACGCGACGCTCATCGTCACCACGGGCGACCCGCTCGAGATCACCAGCAACGTGGAAATGGAGTTCATCCGGGGGAAGGCCGTACAACTGACGAACCGGCAGACCCGCCTGAACGACAAGTACCGGGAGAAGTACCGGAGGATGGGGATCGAATGAGCGGGAAAATCCTTCGCAACCACCGGTTGAAGCACATCCCGGAACTGAGGGTCGGGGCGGAGATCGTCGAACAGCGGTTCGTCGGCGGATGCTCGATGACCAACTGCAACGCCGACTGCTGCAGCGGCGGAGTCTACGCCGACCTCGCCGAGCGGGACGAGATCCTGCACCACGCGGACCTGGTCCGGGCGCAGATGGACCCCGACCAGGTGCGCGACACCGCGGCGTGGTTCGAGAAGGAATCGATCCCGGACGCCGATTATCCGTCGGGCCGCGCGATCGGGACCGAAGTGCACGACGACCGCTGCGTGTTCCTGAACGGGAAGGGGATGTGCGTCCTGCAGAAGGCCGCGGCGGCGGCGGGGATGGACCGCTACGCGCTGAAGCCGTTCTACTGCTGGCTCTACCCGGTGACCGTGGACAACGGGGAACTGACGCTGCACGACCCCGATTACGCCGAGCGGTCCTCCTGCTGCTCCTATCGGGCGGAGGGCCCGTTGACGGTCTTCGACGTGTGTCCTGAGGAACTCACCCTGGCCCTCGGGGAGGAGGGTGTGGAGGAGTTGAAGAGGGAGATGATCCCGGCGGCGTAGGCCGGCGGCCGCCTACCTGGTGACGACGAGGAAGGTGTTGTACACCCCGTAGAACAGGTAGGTGGTGATGGTGCTGGTGATGACCCACCAGACCGCGTTCGAGATTTTTTCCCCGTATGTGATGACGATCATATCGTGCCCCTTTCCGCTGTGCTTCCGCTTACCCACCCATTATTAAAAATATACCCTTGTCAATGATGAAACGCAAGGGGACCGGCCTGAAAACGGGGATTTCGAACGTCCGGGGGAATCTTCAGGGGTAGATAAGCGCGTAAAACGAAAAGCGGTGGCGCGGGGGGTGCGGCGGCGGGCGGTTACCTCGCCTCCGACTTTGCCACCACGTTCCTGATCGCCTGGTGGATTTCATGCATGTCCACACGGCCCTTCCTCAGGTAGGCGATGTCGTGCATCTTCAGCTCGGTGATGTCCTTGACGTCCAGGTCGCGGCCGGTGATGACCACGATCGGGATGTTTTTGTGTTTCTGGTGGGCTTTCAGCTCCCTGATCAGGTCGAACCCGCTCAGCCGGTTGAGAGCGAGGTCCATGATGATCGCCGAGGGCTTCTCCTTGTCGACCCATTGGATGAAATTTTCGTCCAGGGGGAAGAGCACGCCGTTGAATCCCTCATCTTCCACGACGAATTTCATCAATTCCGAAAATCCGGGGCTGTCCTCGACGATGAGTACGGTCTTTTTCTTCATGGACGGAAAAGCTCAGGAAATGGTGAAGAAAAACGCAGGTGATCAGCGATAATCCAGGAAAAGCTCACTAAACATAGAGAGAATAGTCGAAAAAGTCAAACATTCAGCACCCCGGTGAGCGGGGTAATTTCGGTCCGCGGGAGGCCCCGCGGGCCTTTGACATTCATCCCGAAATTGCGTACCTTATGTCCGCTCTGTTCCCATTCCTCATCAAATCGGGGTCAAATCATCATGTTTGCGGTAGTTGAAGTATCCGGGCAGCAGCTGAAAGTGAGCCCGGCCGAGCAGATATACGTCCCGCGCCTCACCCAGGGCGTCGGCGATTCAGTGAAATTCGACAAGGTCATCCTGTTCTCAGACGAGAAAAAGGTCTCCATCGGCGCGCCCTACCTGAAAAACGCGTCGGTAACGGCGAAGGTCCTCGCCCACGTCAAGGACGAGACGGTGATCGTGTTCAAGAAGAAGAAACGCAAGGGGTACCGCCTGCGCCGCGGCCACCGGCAGCAGTTCACGCAGGTCGAGATCACCAACATCGCCGGCTAACAGTCAGGAGCATTTTGTATGGCACATAAAAAAGGGGGCGGCAGTTCACGGAACGGCCGCGACAGCAACTCCCAGCGTCTCGGCGTGAAACGCTTCGGTGGTGAAAAGATCACCGCGGGAAGCATCATCGTCCGCCAGCGGGGCACCAGTTTTTCGCCCGGCACCAACGTCGGTCTCGGGAGCGACGACACGCTCTTCGCGCTCACCGACGGCGTCGTGCACTTCAAGAAATTCTCGAAGTCGAAGAAAGTCGTCAGCATCATCCCCGCGTAACGCACCCGTTCCGGGGACGGGCGGGAGAGCCCGCCCCGGGAGCGGCATCACCGGCCGGGAGGCCGGCATCGTCAGGGCCCGCCCCTGCGATCCTCGTTCTCAGTTCGAACACCTCAACCCTACGCCAACGGATTCAACAACCTCGAAAGGGACCATCGCATGAAAATCACAGTCGTCGGAGCGGGAAACGTCGGGGCGACCGCCGCCCAGAGGATCGTTGACAGGGAACTGGCCAACGAGGTGGTGCTGATCGACATCGTCGAGGGCCTCCCCCAGGGGAAGGGGCTCGACATGTTCGAATCCTCCCCGATCCAGGGGACCGACACCAGGGCGGTCGGGACGAACGACTACGCGGCCACGGCCGGCTCGGACATCATCGTGATCACCGCGGGGATCGCCCGCAAGCCGGGGATGACCCGGGAGCAGCTGCAGGACACGAACGCCGGCATCGTGAAGAGCGTCACCGAGCAGGTCGCGCCGAAATCCCCGAAATCGATCATCATCGTGGTCTCGAACCCGCTCGACGTGATGACCTACGTGGCGTACAAGGTGAGCGGGTTCGACCGCTCGCGCGTGATGGGGATGGCCGGGATCCTCGACACGGCGCGCTACCGGACCTTCATCGCCGAGGCGCTGAACGTTTCCGTCGAGGACATCCAGGCGCTCGTGCTCGGCGGCCACGGCGATTCGATGGTCCCCCTGGTCCGGTACACCACCATCGCCGGCGTCCCGCTTTCCGAGTTCATGGACGCCGGGACGATCGAAAAGATCGTGAAGCGGACGCGGGAGGGCGGCATCGAGATCGTCAACTACCTGAAGACGGGGAGCGCCTACTACGCCCCCTCGGCGGCGGCCGTCGAAATGGTCGAGGCGATCGTCAGGAACAAGAACCGGATCCTCCCCTGCGCCGCCTGGCTCCAGGGTGAGTACGGCCTGAAGGACACGTTTGTCGGCGTGCCGGTGAAGCTGAACAGGAAGGGGATCGAGAAGGTGGTCGAGGTCCCGCTCAGCGCCGATGAGAAGGCCGGGCTGGCGAAATCCGCGGAGGAAGTGAAGTCGAATATCGGGAAGCTGAAGCTCTGAGGACGCGGGGGGTGGGGAGGGGAGTGACGCCGCCGGCGCGCGCCGGCCTAGTTTAGCTCGAGCTTCATCGTCACCTCCCACCCGTCCTCGAGCCGCTCGAAATCCACCGAGCTCATCAGCGACCGTATCAGGAACACCCCCCGGCCGTTTTCCCGCAGCAGGTTCTCCTCGGCGAGCGGGTCGGGGATCGTTTCGATGTCCACCCCTTTCCCCTCGTCCCTCACCTTCACGGTCAACATCTTCGAGTTGACGTCGACGCGAAGCTGCACCTTCTTGCTCTTGTCGCGCTTGTTCCCGTGGATGATGCCGTTGTTCACCGCTTCGGTGGTGGCCACCAGGAGCTTGTTGAATTTCATCTCGTCGAGCCGGAGTTTCCCGTTGATTTCCTCGAGGAATTTCTCAACCGCCATGATCTCCCTGGGATCGCTCGGAATTTCAAGCTGATAGGATTCGGACATCGCGCTTACGTGTGATTAAAGACTGACGTTAAGAGACATTGTAATGTTCGCGATGCCCTGATCGGGCAGGCCCGTCCGGGACTGGCGCTCGTACCAGCCCTTCACGGAGAACGCCGTCCGGTGGCTGACGTTCCATTCGATTCCGGTCGCCGGACCGACGCTGCGCAGGAACTGCTTCGGGACCCTGGTGTCGCCCGAATAGTCGAACCGCGTTTGACTAAAATAACGAATACCGAGGGAGAAAATCAAGACCTCGGTGGCGGCGTACCGGACCCCCCCGAGGTGTGTAAAGTCCTCAAAATAGCTCACGGGGCGCTCAGAAAAGTCGTCCCAGCGGAGGTTGCCCCGCTCATAGAGCCGCGCGGTGCCGTTCCATTCGAGCGAGGCGCGGCGGGTTACCCTCCAGACCGTCGAGTCGGAGAACGAGAACTGACGGAAGGAGAAGCTCCGCACCTGGGTGCCGGGGGTGTCGAAATCGTAGACCGTGTAATTTGCGAGGACCTCGAAGCGGTTCGACGTGGTGAAGGAGCCGAAGGGGGTCCAGGTCGACTGCGGCGAGAGCCGGAAGATCCGGTTCCAGGTGTTGTCGGCGCTCCGGCCGGCGGAGAGGTAGACCAGGTGCGTCAGGCTGGCGTCGGCCGTGAGCGTCAGGAGGAGGTGGCGGTTGATCCGGTGGCTCGTGGTGATGTTTGCCAGGTACCAGAGGTCGTCGCGGTCGTCGGTGTTCACGCCGCTGGGCGTGTCGTACCGCAGGATGGTGCCCGAGGCCGACACCGACACCCGGTGCGACGGCGAGAGCCTGGCGTCGGCGGCGACCGCCATCGAGGTCCGTTTCGCCACGTTGTTCTTCCGCTCCTGGATCCGGCGCATCGAATCGACCGCCGATTCGAGGTACCGGTCGTCCCGCTCCGCCTGGTGCGTTTCGCTCCGCTCCTGAAGGACGAACGTGAACCGGCCGTCGACGGAGCCGGTGATGGCCCACGCCGCGGCGAACTCCCCACCGATGGTGAGCTCGTCCACGCTGCTGTTGAGCGCCGGCCTCCCCGGGTCGGCGTACGACCTGTACCGGGATTCCCGGCCGATGCCGCGCGACAGGATCCCGGCGTTGACGGCGAACGAAAGGCGGGGGGTCACGGCGTAGAGGATCGAATCCCTCACCGAGAAGAGGTCCTCGGCCCGCGTCTCGATGTTCCGGTCGACGCCGAATTCGGCGGCGACGTCCGGGTCCGCGGGCGTGTAGAAGTCCCTCCGGTTGCGGTAATAGCGGAGCTCCACCGTGGTGCGCGACCCGCCGGTGAAGGTCCTGGCCGAGGTCACCCGCGCGGTGCGCATCTCGATCGTTCTCGGGTCGAGCCGGTTGTATTCCCACGTCCCCCCCAGCTCCGAGACGTAACCGGCGTAGTCGAACGTGTCGGCCTCCATTCGGAGCATGTACGAAATCCCGCGGTCGGTCACGTCCGACTGCCGGTCGGCGCGGAAACCGACCAGCGGTTCGATGGTGAGGACCGGCGACGGCCGGAGCGCGGCCCCCGCGTGGACCGAATAGGAGGAGACGTTGCTCAATCCGAACCCCCTCCGGTCGGACAGGATGTGCGCGTTGAGCGCCGCGCGCGGTTCCACCGGTCCCCCCGCGAGGTGCCGGAGGGACGCGCTGAAGGTCTCTTCGTCGGTGATGAGGTTGGTGCCCGTCCGGACGAGCGTGGACCGGAAATCCTGTTTCACGTCGTAGCGGAGCCCGGGGATGTCCCCCCCGTAGAGGAGGTGGCTGCGCCAGTGGTAGGTGGAGAAGACCTTGTCGAAGCCGACCCGCGCCCCGTTGGCGCTGTCGGCGTCGCCCGCCCCCGCCCGGAAATTATCGGCCGGGGACTGACCCCGCGCGGCGGCCGCCGCGAACAGCCCGGCGCAGGCCAGGCGGGCGATTCGCGCCATCCGCCCTCCCCGCCCGGGGCGTGCCGGCCGGGAGACGCTAGAGATCAACCGTGTCCCCGCGCGACGGGATGTCGACGCTCAGGCCGTGCCGGAGGACGAGGTCCTCCCGGAGCGCCGTTGAACGGGCCATGTCGCCGTGGACGAGGAAAACCTTCCCGAGCCGCCTACGGTCGAACTTCCCGATGTATTTCATCAGGCCCTCGTGGTCGGCGTGGGCGCTGAAGGCGTTGTACTTCACCACCTCGGCCTTCCGTTTGTACTTCGAGCCGAGGATCCAGACCTCTTCGGCCCCATCGACCAGCCGCTTCCCGAGCGTATGCTCCGCCTGGTAGCCGATGATCGCGATGGTGTTCCTCGGATCTTCGATGTTGTTCGCCAGGTGGTGGAGGATCCTTCCCGCCTCGCACATCCCGGAGGCGGAGATGATCAGGCAGGGCTCGTCCTTCCCGTTGAGTTTCTTCGACTCCTCCACGTCCCGGATGTAGCGGAGCC
>CAZQSM010000055.1:0-14620 GCA_964596065.1 uncultured Chlorobiaceae bacterium
ACCCGATCGTGACCGCCCAGAACCAGATGGTCTAGGGACCGATGCGGATCGTGTTCATGGGGACGGCGGAGTTCGGCATCCCCACGCTCAGGACGCTACTGTCAAAGCAGTACCCGGTCGACGCGGTGGTCACCGTTCCCGACAAACCGGCCGGCCGCGGAAGGAAGCTGCAGGAATCCCCGGTGAAGGCGTTCGCCTCCGTGAAGGGATTGCCTGTCCTCCAACCCGCCTCCCTGAAGGACCCCTGGTTCATCGAGACCCTGAAAAAACTCCGCCCCGAACTGATCGTCGTGGTGGCGTTCAGGATTCTCCCGCCGGCCGTGTTCACCATCCCCTCGTTCGGTTCCATCAACCTCCACGCCTCGCTCCTGCCCCGCTACCGCGGGGCGGCCCCGATCAACTGGGCGATCATCCGGGGGGAGCGCGAAACGGGCGTGACCACGTTTTTCCTGGAGGAAAGGATCGACGCCGGCGGGATCATCCTGCAGGAACGCACCTCCATCGGGGCGGAGGAGACGGCCGGAGAGCTCCACGACCGCCTCGCGGAGCTGGGTGCCGCGGTCACGCTCGAGACCGTGAGGCTGATCGCCTCCAGGCGCGCCGAACCGCGGGCGCAGGACGCGGCCCTCGCGAGCCCGGCGCCGAAAATTTTCAGGAACGACTGCCGCATCGACTGGTCGGCGGGGACCCGCGGCGTCCACGATTTCATCAGGGGGCTCTCGCCGAAACCGGGGGCCTTCTTCCACCGGGGTGACGCGATCCTCAAGGTCTACCGGTCGCGCCGGGTTCCCGGGGCGGCGCCCGCCCCTCCGGGGACGGTCGTGTCGGCCGAGGGTGAACTGGCTGTCTCCTGCGGCGACGGGGCGCTGCTGCTCACGGAGCTCCAGCAGGAGGGAAAGAACCCCCTGCCGGTAAGGGAGTTCCTGAGGGGGGTACGGGTACTGAAAGGTGAAACCTTCAATTGAGAAGAGGATGACACAGCGTTCACTCACCGCGGACATAGCCGCGATCATCGCCACCGCGCTCGTCGTCGGCTTCACCTTCAACGCCTTCTCGACGGAGGGGATTCCCCTGATCCGGACGGCGCCGTTGACGGTGGCGGTGGCCGACTCCGAACTCTTCCCGGGCGCCGCGCCGCGTCCCGCGTCCGGGGCGGCGCAGGCCGGGAGGACGGCCTCGACGCCGGCCGAAACCACCGGACAGGCGGTCTTCCGTGTCATCACCCTCGCCCAGATGCAGCGGGTCGTGGGGGAAGGGCGGGGGATGGTCCTCGACGCCCGTTCACCGACGGAGTATGAGGCCGGGCACATCGGCGGCGCCCACAATATGTACGCCGTCGAGCCGGAAAGCTTCGTCGAGCGGATCGCCGACATCCCGCGCGACACGCTGCTGGTGATCTACTGCAGCAACCGCCACTGTCCCTACGGCAGGGACCTCGCCGAATTCCTCGGCGCGTTCGGTTTCACGAACATGCTCCTCTACGACGACGGTTGGGACGGCTGGGACGGGGCCCGGCTCCCCTCGGTGACCGGCCCGGAGGCGCGATGACCGCGGGAGCCCTCCTCTCCAACCGGTACCTCCTCCTCGCCGCGCGATTCCTCCTCGGCATGGTGTTCGTCACCGCGGCGGTGCCGAAGATCGCGAACCCCGGGGCGTTCGCGGTCTCGATCGAGGCGTATGAAATGCTGCCGCTCTTCGCCGTCAATATCGCGGCGATCGTGATCCCCTGGATCGAGCTCATCTGCGGCGTGTACCTCGTCGCGGGCGTGCGCACGCGGCCGTCGGCCGCCATCGCCGCGGTCCTCCTGGCGTTCTTCAGCGTCGCCATTTCAGTCGCCGTTCTCCGCGGTTTGAACATCAATTGCGGCTGTTTCGGACCGACCGGGGGCTCCCCCGTCGGGTGGGGAAAGGTCGCCGAAGACATCGCACTCCTGCTCCCGGCATGGCTCCTCTTCCGCCCGGGCACCGGCCCGGGACCGGACCGCTGACCGGCCCGTTTCGTTGATTTATCATATGATTTATTCTATATTGCACCGACCGCGCGGGAGGCGGGCCCCGTGGACTTCATAATCTGGTCTTCCCGCGTGATGCACGTCGCCGCCGCCACGGTCTGGATCGGCGGGCTGGTCTTCCAGAACGCGGTGATGATGCCGGTGGTCGCCCACGAGGGGGAGGAGACGTCGCGCCTCTCCGGCATCCTCGGGCGGAGGTTCTCCGGGTTCTCGTGGATGTGCGCCTGGTCGATGCTCGTCACCGGGTCCCTGCTGATGCTCCTCGACCAGCGGTTCGTCTGGTTCGAGTTCGCGACGGGGTGGTCGGTGCTCCTCGGGTTCAAACAACTGATATTTCTGCTGATGGTCTTCTACGCATTCGGCATCGCCCGACTCCTGCCCGCGCTCGACGGCGCCGACGACGCGAAACGAACGCTTGTGCTGCACCGCCTCGGGCAGTTCCGGAGGATCAGCCTCCTGCTCGGCCTCTGCGCGCTGGTCCTGGCCGTATCGATGTAACCGATGGGAAAGATCATCACCATAGCGAACCAGAAGGGCGGGGTCGGCAAGACGACCACGGCCATCAACCTCGCGGCCGGCGTCGCCGTCGCGGAGTTTCCCACGCTGCTCATCGACATGGATCCCCAGGCGAATTCGAGCAGCGGCCTCGGGGTCGACCCCCGCGCGCTCGAGAAAAACGTCTACGAGGTCCTCGTCAACGGGCTCGCCCCGGCCGAGGCGGTCATCAAAACGGAGATGCCGTTCCTCTCCGTGCTCCCCTCCACCATCAACCTCGTCGGAGCGGAGGTGGAACTGGTCGACGCGCCCCGCAGGGAGTTCGTCGTCTCGGGGATCGTCGAGAAGCTGCGCGACGAGTACGACTACATCTTCGTCGACTGTCCGCCGTCGCTCGGGCTCCTCACGCTCAACGGCCTCGTGGCCGCCGATTCGGTCCTGATCCCGGTCCAGTGCGAATACTTCGCGCTGGAGGGCCTCGGCCAGCTGCTCAATACCGTCAATATCGTCCAGAAGAACCTCAACCCCCGGCTCGAAATCGAGGGGGTCCTGATGACGATGTTCGACAGCCGCCTGCGGCTCTCCAACCAGATCGTGGAGGAGGTCCGGAAATTTTTCGGTGAAAAAGTCTATTCGACCATCATCAGCCGGAACGTCCGGCTGAGCGAGGCGCCGAGTTACGGCAAGCCGGTCCTCCTCTACGAGGCGGTCTCGAGCGGCGCCCGGAACTACATGGAACTCGCGCGGGAGTTCCTTTCGAGGCAGCAGGCGCCCGTGCCGGCGCAAGGAATGGTGACCGATGTCGAAACCTAACCGGGGACTCGGGCGGGGGCTCTCCGCCCTCATCCGCCCCGCGGATACCATCCCCGGGGAACCGGCGGCCGCAGGGGCGTCGCCCCCCGCGGCCCCCGTTTCAGCGCAGACGCGGACCCCGGCCGGTACCGGCGGAGGGGGCACGACCACCAGGCTCGAGATTTCCAGGATCCGTCCCAACCCGCTCCAGCCCCGCGCGGACTTCGACCCGCAGGCCCTCGACGAGCTGAAGGAATCGATCCGGCAGAAGGGGGTCATCCAGGCGGTCACGGTGCGGAGCGTCGGGGACGGCATGTTCGAACTGATCTCGGGGGAGCGGCGCATCAGGGCCGCCACCGAAATCGGGATGACGACGATCCCGGCCTACGTCATCGAGGTGGAGACGGCCGAAGAGATGCTCGAACTCGCGCTCATCGAAAACCTCCAGCGCGAACACCTCAACCCGATCGAGATCGCCATTTCGTACCAGCGCCTGATGAACGACGTGGGGCTGACCCCGGAAGACGTCGGGAAAAAGGTGAGCAAGGACAGGACCACCGTCGTGAACTTCCTCCGGCTGTTGCGCCTCCCGGCAAAGGTGCAGGAGTCGCTCCGAAAGGGGGCGCTGTCGATGGGCCACGCGCGCGCGCTGGCCGGGCTCACCGACGAGGTGCGGCAGCTCCGGATCTTCGACGCCGTGATCAGGAAAGACCTGAACGTCCGCCAGACCGAGAAGCTCGTGCGCGACGCGGGGAAGGCCGCGACGAAGCCGAAGCCCGCCGCGAAGGGCCCCCGTTACGACAGCAACGTCTCCGACATCGTCGACCACCTCCAGCGCGTGCTCGGGACGAGGGTGCGGATCCAGCACCTTGACGGCGGCAGGGGCGAAATCCACGTGGAATTCTACTCCGACGACGACCTCGGACGGCTCTTCGACCTCCTGAAATCGATTCGAACCTGAGGATACCGCATGCAAAAAATCATCCGCACCGATTCCGCCCCCCAACCGATCGGCCCCTACAGCCAGGCGATCGTCGCGTCGGGCAATTTTGTGTTCACCGCCGGACAGATCCCGCTCGACCCCGCCACCGGGCAGATCGTCGGCGCGGACATCGCGGCCCAGACCCGGCGGGCCCTCGCCAACGTCGGCGAAATCCTGAAGCAGGCCGGCTCCGCCCCCGACAAGGTGGTGAAGACGACCGTCTTCCTCAAGGACATGAACGAATTCGGCGGGATGAACGAGGTCTACGCGTCGTTCTTCGGCAGTCACGCCCCGGCCCGGTCCACCGTCGAGGTCGCGAGGCTCCCGAAGGACGTCAAGGTCGAAATCGAGGTGATCGCCATTGTCTGACCGGGGGGCTGTGCCGCGCGCGGCGATCCTCCTGGCCCTCCATTGCTGCATCGTCTCCACGGCCGTTTCGCAGGGCGCGGAAAATCCCGCCATCGCCCTGTTCCGCCCGGCACCCGGCGGCGATACGTCAACCCCGCGGGTGTCCGGCGATACCGTCGATCCCCCCCGGGGGCGAAAATCGGCCCTGACCGCCGTCGGTCTTTCGGCCATCCTCCCCGGCGCCGGCCAGGTCTACACGGAGAATTACTGGAAGGTGCCGCTCATCCTCGGCCTCGGCGGATACTGGGTGTATGAGTGGAAGCGGAACGACGACGACTACCGGGAGTTCCGCGACCTCTACAGCGGCAGCATCGCCTCGACGCCGCCGAACGGCGACGAGCGATACCTTACCCTGCGCGAGTTTTACCGCGACCAGCGCGACAGCTTCGCCTGGTACCTCGGCCTCCTCTATTTCCTGAATGTCGTCGACGCCTACGTCGGCGCCGAGCTGTACGATTTCGACGTCGGCCCCGACCTCGGTTCCGGGGGCGGCGGAATGCAGGCGACCCTCCGCATCCACCTCTGAGGAATCCGGGAAGGGGCCGATGGCGGCGCGCAGACGAAAAGGGACCAGGGGCCGCCCCGGACGGGGCGCACCGGAAGCACCAGTCGCCCGGGTGGCGCGACGCCGGTACCGGCTCCCCCTCACCGTCGCGGCTTCCGCCGTCCTCCTCGCGGCGGTGTATCTGTTCCTCGACAATCCCCCCCCGAAAGATCCCGCGGCGGAGGGGCCTTCCGGCCCGGGACCGGCCCGGACAGACCTCGCCGGCGCCTCCGCCGCCGAACGGTGGATCGGGCGTGCCCGGCTCGTGAGCAATAAATTCCACGAAGTCTATACCCCGTGCTGGGAAGGCGCCTACGGGGCGTTCGGCGACGCGCGCCTGTTCGAGGTGACCGGCGATTCGGCCCTCCTCCGGTTCCACCTGATCGAACACGACCTCACCAGGATGTGCGGGGGGACCTGGGTCGACGACCGGGCGTGGGTTTGCCTCGCGGAGCTCGAATGGTGGAGGGTGACCGGGAGGGCGCACATGGGATGGATCGGGGACGCCGTCCGCAGGTACGATGAGGCACGGGCGGAAGGGCGCCTCTCGACGCACGACGGTTACTGGAGCTGGTACAACTGGCCGCCGTCGGCCCGCGTCAACGAACCGGTCTTCACGAACAGCAACATGAACCAGATGGCCGCAGCGGCCTGCGGGTTGTTCCTGGCGACGGGGAGGAAACGCTTCCTCGACGACGCGCTCCTCGTCTGGAACGGCGACGGCCAGACGCCCGGCATCGAGGCGCGGCTCTACCGCGGTGAGGGGCGCTGGGAGGGACGCGCGGGGCGGGCGGCGTTCGGAAAGGAACTCCCCTGGGGAGGGCTCGGGTACGCGTCGATCGCGGCAGCGCTCCACCGGGCGACGGGCGAAGCCCGTTACCGGGAGATCGCCGTCGCGACGGTGAAGCGGCTCCTCGATCCCGCGACGGGGTGGGTGGACCCTGTCAATTATTACCAGCTGAAGATGGACGGCAACGGCAATTTCGTCCAGTTCATCCTGGACGTGTGGGAAATCGCCCCGGACGATCTGCCCCGGGTGCCGGCTATGGTGGAGAAGATGCTGGAACACGTCTGGACGAACGACGGGGGGAACGCCCGCCTCCTCCTGCACCGGGCGTCGGACCACGGGATCCGCAACGGCTGGAACCCCCGGGGCGGGGAGGACGGCTACGGCGTGGACGAGGTGGGCACGGTGCACGCGCAGGGCGAGGCGGCAAAGGCGTTCGGTTATTACGCGAACGTCGCCGCACGGATCGAACAGGGGGGCGCGGCCCCGCGGTGACCGCACCGCCGGGGAGGCTGCGTCATCGCGGCCCGCGCGCGGCCGCCCCTACTGCCTCACGAGCTTTTTGTAGCGCATCCGGTGGGGGTTGTCGGCGGCCGATCCGAGCAGTTTGTGCCGCCGGTCCTCGTATTCCGAAAAATTCCCCTCGAACCAGGTGACCTGACCCTCGTCCTCGAAGGCCAGGATATGCGTCGCGATCCGGTCGAGGAACCAGCGGTCGTGGGAAATGACCACGGCGCACCCGGCGAAATTGAGGAGCGCCTCCTCCAGGGCCCTCAGCGTATTGACGTCCAGGTCGTTGGTGGGTTCGTCGAGCAGGAGGACGTTGGCGCCCTCCTTCAGGACCTTCGCGAGGTGGACGCGGTTGCGTTCGCCCCCGGAGAGCGCCCCCACCTTCTTCTGCTGGTCGGTCCCGCTGAAATTGAACCGCGCGACGTACGCCCTCGAGTTGACCTCGCGCCTGCCCATCAAGAGGACGTCCTCCCCGCCGCTGATCTCCTGCCAGATCGATTGTTCCGGGTCGAGCGGCCTCGACTGGTCGACGTAGCCGAGTTTCACCGTCTCGCCGACGACGATCCTGCCGGCGTCAGGCTCTTCGGCGCGGGTGATCATCCTGAAAAGGGTGGTTTTCCCGGCGCCGTTCGGGCCGATGATTCCGACAATGCCCCCCGCGGGAAGGTCGAAGCTCAGGTCCTCATACAGGACCAGGTCTCCATACCCCTTGGTGACCTTCTCGGCCCTGATGACCGTGTCGCCGAGCCGGGGCCCGGGCGGGATGAATATTTCCACCTCGTCCTCCCGGGCTTCCGCCGCCGATTCCACCATCTTCTCGTAGGCGGTGATGCGCGCCTTGCTCTTCGCGTGGCGCCCCTTCGGGTTGGTCCGCACCCATTCGAGCTCCCGCTGCATCGAGCGGCGGCGCTTCGATTCCTGCTTTTCCTCGACGGCGAGCCTGGCTTCCTTCTGCTCGAGCCACGAGGAGTAATTCCCCTTGAACGGAATGCCCTCGCCCCGGTCGAGCTCCAGGATCCACCCCGCCACGTTGTCGAGGAAATACCGGTCGTGCGTCACGGCGATGACCGTCCCCCTGTACCGGGACAGGTGCTGCTCGAGCCAGAGGACCGATTCGGCGTCGAGGTGGTTCGTCGGTTCGTCGAGGAGGAGCACGTCGGGCTCCTTCAGGAGGAGCCTGCAGAGCGCCACCCGGCGCCGTTCGCCGCCGGAGATCACCGAAACCGGCGTCTCGGGGAGCGGACAACGGAGCGCGTCCATCGCCTGTTCGAGCCTCGACGAGATGTCCCACGCGCCCAGGTGGTCGATCTTTTCCTGGAGCGCCGCCTGCTTCGCCAGCAGGGCGTCGAAGTCGGCGTCCGGCTCGGAGAACTTCGCGCTGACCGCCTCGTAGTCCTTCAGGAGGGCGACCGTTTCGGCCGCGCCCTCTTCCACGACTTCACGCACCGTTTTCGCGGGGTCGAGCGAGGGTTCCTGCGAGAGGTAGCCGAACGTGATTCCCTTCTGGGTGTTGATGGTCCCCATGTAATCGGTGTCGACGCCGGCGATGATTTTCAGGAGCGTGCTCTTCCCGGCGCCGTTCAACCCGAGCACCCCGATCTTCGCCCCGAAGAAAAAGGAGAGGTAAATGTCTTTCAGGATCTGGCGGTTCGGCGGTACGACCTTGCCGACCCCCACCATTGAAAAGATGATCTTTTCGTCGCTCACGTGGTTATTTCCGTCCGTTGAGTTCGTCGATGAGTTGTCGGATTTCCGCCTTCCCGGCATCCTCCCCGGACAGCTCCATCGCCTGTCGATAGCTGGCGAGGGCTTTCACCCTGTCTCCCGCCGCGTCGTACGATTCTCCGAGCGACCGCAGGATCGCGGGCGTGGGCCCGTGTTCCTTCGCGTACTGGTCGAGCAGGAAGATCGCCCGGTCCGCGCGGTTGGCGCGACGGAGCGAGAGCGCGTAGGAGGTCAGTTCCGATTCCTTCGCGTTGGTGATGGCCCCGCGGAGGATCGGGACCGTGGCTGAGGCGTTCCCCGAGAGCGCGAGGATGTCGGCCTTCACGCAGAGGCTCTGGAAATTGCTGTTGACCGCGAGGGAACGGTCGATCCAGGAGAGCGCCTCGTCGAGCGCGACGTTGTGCTGGTGGGCGTAGACCGCCGCCTGCCTCAGCATCTGCCACCGGCCCGTGTCGGGTCCGGCGACGTTGAACACCTTGCGGCCGCGGTCGAGGACGATGCGGCGCGTATCCACCCCGATGCGGACCGGGATGGCAAGTTGTTCCCAGCGGAGCTCGAGCGTGGCGCCGGTGTCGGAGAGCCCCGAAAACGAGAACATCATCCACTCCGTCGGTTCCGAAGCGACGGGGGCGACGTCGATTTTGAGCACGTCCTTCGTGGAATCGTAGACGGTGCCCCACGTGGTGGTGTTGCTGCTGATAATGACCGTCCAGGAATTCGCGCGGGGGAGAGTGAAGAGGCCGTACGTGCCTGCCTGAAGCGGCTGCCCGCCGACGGTGACGTCGTCGCCGAACGAAATGGTGGTAACCTCGTTGGCCCCGGTGCGCCAGACCTGGCCGTACGGGACGAGCCCGCCCCAGATCGCGCGGCCCTTGACGCCCGGCCGGTGATAGGTGACGGTGATGTCGGTGACCCCGACCGTCTGCGTGACGACGGCCTTCTGGCTGACGTTGGGCCGGTCGAGCGAGGGCTGGGCGGGCGCCGCGGCGGTCGCGACCAGGATGATCGCCCCGAGGAGCGCGTTACGGAAACGTGATGGGAGGATGTTCATCGGTGCTGTCCTTTCAGTCTGATGGTGTGGTGGCGTGGTCCGCCTGATCGCGTCAGTGCGTCCCGCCGTGATACATCTTTTCACCCGCTTCGATCCGGTGGGTGAGGGTGTTCTGCCGCGGCGGGATCGGGCAGGTCGAGAACACGGTGAAAACGCAGGGCCAGTTGTAGGCCCTGTTGAAATCGAGGATGACGTTGCCGTTGCTGTCGGGCAGTTCCGTGTAGAGCTGCCTGCCGACGGCGTACGTTTCCGTCCCGCTCGTGGCGTCGGCGAACATGATGAAGAGCCTGTCCTCGGCGCCCGTCTCGATCACCGCGTCGATACGGTACTCGGTGCCGTCGATTGAAAAGCCGAGGGCGCCGGGGCAGAGGTCCTTCTGCGTCGTCCCCGCCTGCGTCGGGACCTCCAGGATCTTCGGGGGATCATAGGGGTAAAACTTCGCCATGAAACGGTATTTCGGATCGATGGGGAAGAATTCGAGTCCCCTGAAATTGAGCAGGGCGGGGTTCTTGCTGTCCTTGATCCGCACCCCGAGCTCGCCGCCCCGGCTGATGACGTAGAACAAGAGCGTGCCGTGGCGGAGTTCCGTCGGCGCGGGCGACGCGTCCGACTCGAGGCGGATTTCCTTCACCTGTTTCCCCCCGTTCGTCACCTCAACCCCCTTCGCGGCGCGGAACGTGAGCGTGTCGCCGGAACGGAAAATCGAGCCGAGGTAGGCCGGCGCGGTTCCAGGAGGCGTCACCACCTGGTTCGTGGAATCGCTCCCCATCCGGTTCTCCCCCTCCTTCAGCCAGCCGAGGCCGGCGAGGGTGAGCCACCCGGTGTCGGTCGTGAGTTTCCTGAGCCGCGTCTCCTGCCATTCGCGGATCTCAGCGGCGTACCGGACGGGGTCGACGGGCGGATGCGCGGGGCCGCATCCCGACCATGCGGCGACGGCCGCGACCAGCATCGCGGCCGCGAGGGGGACCGCGGCCGGCGACCGCCGGGGGGTCCGGGTGGCGTCGATCGGTGCGCTGTCTGCGTTCATCGTGTCACCTTGATGCGTATCGGTAGATTCTTCGCGGCGCCTTACCGGACGCCCCCCCCGTGTTCGGGGCAGGGGCAGAGCGCCATCAGCCGTTCCCAGGTATAAATGCCGGTGTTGTGCCCGTCGCCCCAGTACAGCTGGGCGGCGTACGCCCCGACGAGCCTGATGTTCTGCAGGTCGTACCGGCCCGGGGTGGCCAGGTCGGGGGGCGGCGGCGTGTAGGTCCGCAGCAGCACCGTTTCGCCCGCGCACGACGCGCAGGGGCACGCGTCCCTGAGCCGGTTCAGCGGATAGACGCTCTCGTGGTCGTTCTCCCACACGACCCGGAGGCCGTCGCCCGACTCCTTCTTCATGCTCCTCGGTTTCACGTCAGGGCTTCCCGAGCTCGAGGGCGCCCGACGCCACCGCCGCGTCGAGCAGGCCGGCCACATCCGCGAGCGTCACGGTCCCGTAGTACCAGCTCCCGCCGGCGAGCTGTTCGGCCCGGACCGCCCGATAGATCTCGTGGTACGACCGTGTTCCGTCGACGAAATTATACACTTCGTCGCGCATCAGGCCGTGGAGGTTTCCTGAGAACGACGCCGCCCGCCGCTTCTCGAAGTAGGCGCCCAGGGGTGAAACGTTCCGCGGGACCTTTCCGATCGAGGCCGCCGTGAGGGAGTCGCCCGCGGGGAGCGCCGGTTCGATGCCGTACGCGGCGCGGAACATCGTGCCGGCCGAGAGGAGCAACCCTTCGCCGTGCGCCTTCACGCGCCCGACGTATTCTTCCACGAGCCGCGGGTCGCCAGCCTCGCCGCGGGTGAGCGACGCGACGGACCGCAGCGCCCGCACCTCGCGTTCAACCCCTTTTTCCACCAGCGAGAGCGCGTCCGCCCATCGCCGCCCGGGGAGTGCGGTGTCGGCGGGGCCGAACAGCTCCGCGACGGCGGCCATGTCGGTCCCGAGCCGGCGCTCTCCCTGCGCGTAGATCTGCGCGAGGTAGACGGGGATGTCGGAGGGCGTGGTGTACGCGAGCACGAGCCCGGTGGCGCCGATCAGGAACTGGTTCCTCAGGAGCTGGGTCTGGTCGATCTGGAAGAGGTCGTCGTCGGAGGAGTGGATGTACGGGTCGTCCCAGTTGATGGTGGCGACCGCGGGGACGCCGACCGCCCCCTCGACGAAGCACATATGGTCGGAGGAGTTGAAATAGGGGACGAACCTCGCGTTGTAGCCGTCCCTCGTTCCCCTCGTGGAATAGAGGGGTCGGGTGAAGGGCCTCGGGTGACCGCCGCTCCGGCTCGCGGCGAGGAAGGCGTTGTTGGTCAGCAGGAGGTAGTTGCCGACCGATTCGAACACGGCGTCGAGGAACGACGAGATCGAGTGCGGGGCCAGGATCATATGCTGCACCCGGCTGCCCATCGACTGGTTCGCTCCGACCATGTCCTGGTGGAGGTTCGCGAGGAACTTCTTCGGCTCCTCCGGGTTGTCGGCGAAGTACCGGTACTCGGAATAGATTTCGTCGGTCCACCAGAACCGGATGTCGCGCGGCGGCCGCGGAAGTTTCCCCTCCTTCACCAGCTTCATCCAGGCCCGCCCGATCTCCAGGATGTTGGCGCAACCGCTCCCGTCGTCGTTGGCGGACGATTTTTCCTCCTGCAGGTGGGCGGTCACCACGATCTGCTGGTCGTGCCGCGACGAGCCCCTGATCCACGCCTCGACGAACCCCGTTTTCCCCGGCGGTGGGCCGAACTCGGTGTCCACCTTCGCGTGGAGGACGATTTTTCCACCCTTCGTCTTCTTTCCGGTGGCGAGCAGGTCCTGCATCTGGCTTGTCTGCAGGATTTTTTTGAGAATCTCGCCCTTCCTGGGAGGGAGGATGAACGCGAACGTCCCCTGTTTCCCCTCGGGCGGGTCGGAGGAGATCGACGACCAGGCAATCTGGTCCGGGACGTCCATCGGGCTGCGGCCTTCGGTGGTCGGGAACGCGACGACGCCGACGGCGCCCTTCTCCCAGACGGCCTTTCGCACCGCCCACCCGGGGGTTCCGGGGGTCAGGACGATTTTTCCCGCCACGTCGAGGCCCCCGAGCGAATCGTTGAGCGCGTCGCCGATCCAGACGAGCTCCGCCGTGATGTCGGCGTCGCTGCTCCCGTCGGCGAGGTAGACCGCGGCCTCCCCGATGTCGGCCAGTTTCGCGTCGACCGGTTCGACCATCCGGAGCTCGGCCGACACCGCGGTGTAATTCCTCCCGTCGAGCGGCTGATCGATGAACCTCACGTCCTCGAGGCCGGCCGCTTTCGCCTCCTTCATAATGTAATCCGCGGCCTTGAAGTAGCCGTCCATTCCCGAGTTGCGGTGCCACTGCGAGAGGACGCGAATATGCTCGAACGCCCGGTCGCCGGAGAGCTCATTCGAGAGCATCCTGATTTCATCGTCGGTTAAAAACGGGATCGTCTGCGCCGGCGCGGGGGCCGCGGCCGTTCCCGTGAGGATCGGTAGAATCAACGCGAAAACGAACGATCTCATGTTTGCCGTCGTGGTTGATGAAATGGTTGACGTGGCGGAAGAGAGCCTAATAATAGAGAATTCAGGCCTGTCGTGCAAATCTCAATCGTGTTTATCCAGCACGGGCCCGCGGAGCTCCACCGGCGGCGACCTGCGCGCCCTGATCCGGAGGTTGAGCACCTCCACGAAGACCGAAAAGGCCATGGCGAAATAGATGTATCCCTTGGGGATATGCTGGTCAAACCCTTCGGCGATCAGCGTGACGCCGATGAGGATGAGGAAGCTGAGCGCGAGGATCTTGACCGTCGGGTGCCGGTGCACGAAATCGGAAATGAACCCCGAGGAAACCATCATCACCGCCACGGCCGCCACGACCGCCACGACCATCACCCAGAGGTGCGACGTCATCCCGATCGCCGTGATCACGGAATCGAGGGAAAAAACGATGTCAAGGAGGGCGATCTGGACGATGACCGAGCTGAACGACACCTTCGCCCTGCCGCCCCCGTGGCCCTCCTCCTCCCCCTCGAGCCTGTCGTGGATTTCCATCGTGCTCTTCGCCAGGAGGAACAGTCCCCCGACGACGAGGATGATGTCGCGCCCGGAGATCTCGTTCTCCAGGAGGGTGAACAGCGGCGCCGTCAGGCGCATGATCCAGGTGAGCGAAAACAGGAGGGCGATCCGCGTGATCATCGCCATCTGGAGCCCGATCAGGCGTCCCCGTTTCTGCCGGTCGGGGGGCAGTTTCCCCGTCAAAATCGAGATGAAAATGATGTTGTCGATCCCGAGCACGATCTCGAGCGCGGTCAGGGTGACGAGGGCGATCCAGATCTGCGGGTCGGTAAGCCATTCCATGCGGCGGTTCTCCTGATAATGGGAGTTCCAACATACTTAAAAGGATGAAATCGGGCAAGCCGGGTTGACACGGCGGAGCGAAACGGGTATATTGGCATCGTTCACGAACGCATCCACACCCGGAGGGATTCGGAGATGCTGAATTACATCTGGCTCACGCTCATCCTGCTCGGGACCGGCGTGGCCGTTTGGTCCGACTGGCGCGACATCTCGACCGACCGGTACCGCAACGGCACCGGCGTGGAGTGCGGGGTCTCGGTCGACGCGGAAGCCGCCGGGGCCACCGGGCGGACCGGCACGATCACCATCGCGGCCGCGGCGTTCGCCGCCGCGTACGGGGTCCCGTCCGGACCGGACGCGGAGGCCGATATCGTCCATCGCGTGCGCTTTCTCGCCGACCCTCCCGGCAACGCCGGCGGGGCCCGGCAGGTGGGAATTGAAGTCATCACCGGTCCCTCCACTCCCGCCCTCTGGTCGGAGATCGTCGCCGCGCAGAAAACCGGCGGCTTCCTCCGGGCGTCGATCCGGGACGACGGCGACGGGAGGTGGACCGTGACTCCCGACCCGGTCCGTTTCGTCCGGCTCAACGCGGTGACCAGCGACGGTGTCATCCGGTACGCAAGGGTGGCGGTCGAGCTCGCCATCGGCCTGATCGGCATCATGGCGCTCTGGCTCGGCCTGATGAAGATCGCCGAGCAGGCGGGGATGGTGGCCGTCCTCTCGCGCGTCCTGAAGCCGGTGACCACCCGGCTCTTCCCCGACGTCCCGCACGACCATCCCGCGATGGGCGCGATGCTGATGAACATCTCCGCCAACATGCTGGGCCTCGCCAACGCCGCGACGCCGCTCGGCCTCAAGGCGATGGAGGAACTCAACAAACTCAACGGCAAGATCGGCACGGCCACAGACGCGATGTGCACCTTCCTCGTGATCAACACCAGCAGCGTC
>CAZQSM010000056.1:0-9720 GCA_964596065.1 uncultured Chlorobiaceae bacterium
CGGAGTCGTGCTCGAGCATCCTCTGGCGGAGCTGGGACTTCAAGGAGCAGGCCGCCGAGGCGCTCAAACTCACTGCCCCGGACCTCCTCCACCAGGGGATCATCGACAAAATTGTGCCGGAGCCGCTCGGCGGCGCCCACCGCAATCCCCAGCAGGCCGCGGACATCCTCAGGGAGATCCTGATCGCCGAATTGCGGAAGCTCCTCAAGGTCAAATCCCAGAAACTGGTCCACGCGAGGGTGGAAAAGTTCGGAACAATGGGCGAATGGGAGAAGTAGGTCCCGCGTGATCGTTTCCACGACCGAGATCCGCGTCCGGTACGCCGACACGGACCAGATGAGGATGGCGTACTACGCGAAGTATTTCGAGTATTTCGAACAGGGACGTTCGGACCTGCTGCGGGGCATCGGGCTCCCGTACGCGCAGATCGAATCACGCGGGTTCTTCCTGCCGGTCGCCGAAGCGCACGCGGACTACCTGAAGCCCGCGCGGTACGACGACCTGCTCGTGGTCCACACGATCCTCCGGGAGGTCCCGCGGGCGAGGGTGCGGATCGAGTACGAGCTCCGGTCGGCCGGCGGCGACACGCTCCACGCCACCGGCCATACCTGTCACAGTTTCATCGACGCGGCGACGGGGAAGGTTTCACGCGCCCCGGCGTTTTTCACCGACGCGATCGAACGGCGTTTCCAACAACCCGGCTGACCCCACAATGCTTTCAAAGGAACTGCTCGAGATTCTCTGCTGCCCGAAATGCCACGGAAGCCTCTCCTACGATCCGGCGGCGAACACCCTGAAGTGCACGAAGTGTTCGAAGGTCTACCGGATCAAGGACGACATCCCCATCATGCTCCCCGACGATGAGCCCGGCCCGACCTGAGGGGTCCGGCCTGATATCCCCGGACGATCGACTCCTGGCCGCGGTCGTCGCGGCGCTCGCCGAAGACATCGGGTCGGGCGACGTCACCACCGGGTCCACCCTCGACCAGGACGCTCCCGGGACCGGCGTGATCCGCTCCAAGCAGGCGGGCGTGCTCGCCGGGGTCCGCGTGGCCGAACTCGTTTTTTCGACGGTCGACCGTGGACTCGCGTTTACCGTTTTACTGGACGACGGCGCGCGCCTTTCCCCGGGCGACGAGGTGATGCGGGTTACGGGTTGCGGGCCCTCCATCCTGCTCGCGGAGCGGACGGCGCTGAATTTCCTCCAGCGGATGAGCGGCATCGCCACGCGGACCGCCGAGTTCGTCCGGCTCGTCGGGGGGACACACGCGAAAATCACCGACACGAGGAAAACGGCCCCCGGGCTCCGGATCGCGGACAAGATGGCCGTCCGCGCCGGGGGGGGCGTCAACCACCGTTTCGGCCTCTACGACATGGTGCTGATCAAGGACAACCACATCGCGGCCGCGGGGGGGATCGCCGCCGCCGTGAAACGGTGCCCGGTCCGGCCGGGACTCCCGATCGAGGTGGAGACGAAAAACCTGGACGAGGTCGCAGAGGCGCTCCGCTGCCCCGGCGTCACGAGGATCATGCTCGACAATTTCGCCACCGGGGCGATCGCCGAGGCGGTCAGGATGATCGGCGGCCGGCTCGAGGTCGAAGCATCGGGGAACGTCACCCTTGCGACTGTCCGCGCCATCGCCGACGCCGGCGTCGATTTCATTTCGGTCGGCGGGCTGACGCATTCGGCGCCCGCGCTCGATCTCTCCCTCGATTATTCCCCCGGCGTCGCCCGGGCGTAACCCCCGATGCTCCGACAGATCAAAAAGCTCGGTACCGAAACCGCCGTGTACGGGATCGGCACGGTGGCGGGGCGGTTCCTGAACTTCCTCCTGGTGCCCTTCTACACGAACGTCCTGCTGCCGGCGGACTACGGGGTCGTCGCGTACCTGTATTCCCTGATCGCGTTCGCGAACGTCTTCTACTGGTACGGGATGGAGTCGTCCTATTTCAAGTTCGCCACCGCCGGGGAGAAGGGGAAATCCGCCGACACCTTCAGCACGCCGTTCATCGCGATGCTCGCCACATCGGTGCTCTTCTCGGGATCGCTCTTCCTCGCCCGCGGCGGGGTCGCCGGGCTCGCGGGCCTCTCCGACGGGCACGCCGTCCTGCTGGCGTACACCGCCGGGATCCTGTTTTTCGACGCGGTCGCCGTCCTCCCCTTCGCCTTCCTGCGCCTCGCCCACATGGCGAGGATGTTCGCCTGGATCAGGTTCCTGAACGTCCTGTCGAACGTACTGCTGAACGTCGTCCTGCTCGTGAAATACGACATGGGGGTGGAGGGGATCTTCATCAGCGGGCTCATCTCGTCGGGTCTGACGGTCCTGCTGCTGGCCCCGGTCATCGTCGACGAATTCCGCCCCGCGTTCAACCGGTCCCTGTTCGGATCGATGCTGCGGTTCAGCCTGCCGACGGTCCCCGCGGGGCTCGCCCTGATGGCCCTTCAGGTGATCGACAGGCCGATCCTCAGGGCGCTCACCGACGACGCCACGGTCGGCATCTACCAGGCTAACTACAGGCTCGGCATTTTCATGATGATCGCCGTCTCGATCTACGATTACGCGTGGAAACCGTTTTTTTTCTCCCACGCGTCAGACCCGGACGCCAAAACACTCTTTTCCCGGGTGATGACCTACCTGGTGCTCCTCCTGGCGGCCCTGTTCCTCGCGTTCGTTTTTTTCGTCCCCGACATCGCCCGCATCGGTGTGGGGGGCGGGCACTTCATCCATCCGCGGTACTGGGCCGGGCTGGGTATCGTTCCGGTCATCATGCTGGGGTACCTCTTCCTCGGCGTCTCCACCAATCTCTCGGCGGGGCTCTACATCGAGAAGAAGACGAAATACCTCCCGCCGGTCACGATGGCGGGGGCCGCGGCGAACATCGTCCTGAATTACCTGCTCATCCCCCGGTTCGGGATCGCCGGTGCGGCCTGGTCGACGTTCCTGGCCTACTTCTTCATGGCCGGCCTGCTCTTCCTGGTTTCACGGCGGGTCTATCCGATCGCCTATGAATGGCCGCGGCTCCGGAAGATAGCGGTCGTGTCGGGTAGCCTGCTCCTTCTCTCGCTGTTCGTCCCCACGGAGATCTCGGTCGTCACCATCGGGACGAAACTCCTCCTCCTCTCGTCGTTCCCCGCGGCGCTCCACCTGCTCGGCCTTTTTCGCGCCGATGAAATCTCCGCGCTGAAACGGCTCCTCGGCGTCGCGCCCGGGAAGGCCGGCCCGACTCCCTGATCGTCCCCGTTCGCCGGGCCCGTTTCCGCGCCGGTCTCCGCGCTTGATTACCCCCGGGTGCTTCCCTATATTACCCCGTCACCAAACGGAAGGACGCCGTGAAACTACCCTCCATCCAGCAGATCGTCGACGCGGCGGGCCGGAGCTTCCTCCGATTTCCGGTCATCATCCTCAACGCCGCGCTCGGGACCGGCGTCGCCATCGTGCTGGTCGATCACGAAGGCCCGCCGGAACCGACCCTCCTGTCCGGCATCCTCCTCGCGACGATCCTCGGCGTCCCGCTGCTCGCTTCCGTCGCGCTCGTCGCCGAAAGGAACAGATGGGGGAAACCCGCGTCCCTGGCGGCGCTCTCGCTGTCGGTGCTGCTCCTCGCGGCCTACGCGACGACCATCCCCGCGGACCTCGACGGAGCGCCGCAGATCCACGTGCTGCGCCACGTGATCCTCACGGTCGGACTTCTCCTGTTCGTGACGTTCGCGCCGTTCGGCGGCCGGGGGGGTCAGAACGGTTTCTGGCACTTCAACAAGACGCTCTGCCTCCGCTTCCTCACGACGATGCTCTTTTCGGGGGTGCTCTACGCCGGGCTCGCCATCGCCCTGGCGGCCCTCGACAACCTCTTCGGCGTCGACGTTCCCCCGAAACGGTACGTCGAACTCTGGGCATGCATCGCCGGATTGTTCGCCGTCTGGTTTTTCCTCGCCGGCGTGCCGGAGGACCTGGACGCCCTCGAGTCCTCCACCGACTACCCGAAGGTGATCAGAGTCTTCGCGCAGTACATCCTCCTCCCGCTCGTCCTCGTCTATTTCGTCATCCTCTACGCGTACGTCGGGAAAATCGTCATCGAGTGGTCGTGGCCGCGCGGGTGGGTGAGCGGACTCATCATCGGGTACTCGGCGGCGGGGATGGTCCTCTTCCTTCTGCTCCATCCGGTCAGGGAGGGCCCGGAGAACGGGTGGATGCGGAGGGCTTCCGGATGGTTCTACGTCAGCCTCGCGCCGCTGATCGTGACGTTGTTCCTCGCGATGTACAGGAGGATCTCGGAGTACGGGATCACCGAAGGCCGATACCTCGGGATCGTGTTGGCCTTCTGGCTCGCCGCGATGACCCTCTATTTTCTGCTCAGCGGGAGGAAGAACATCCGGGTGCTCCCCGGTTCGCTCTGCGCCGTGGCGGTCGCCGTGAGCTTCGGACCGTGGGGAGCGTTCGAAGTGTCGGAAACGGACCAGGTCGAACGGCTGAAGGCGCTCCTCGAACGCAATGCGGTCCTCGTCGACGGGAAAGTGGTGGCGGCGGGAGACTCCGTCCCGGCCGCCGACCGGACACGGATCAGCTCGATCATCGGCTACCTCCACGACAACCACGGATACGACCGCATCCAACCCTGGTTCAGCCAGCCCCTCACCGAGGAGACCGGGGGGGCCGGGACGAAGGCCCGGGCCCCGTCCGTCGTCGCCGGGATGATGGGCATCGAGTACATCGAGGGATGGCGGGGCGCGGGCGACGGGAACATCATCCTGCACTCGGACCCGGACGGGATCTCCGACGTGTCCGGCTACGACCGGATGGTGTCCTCACAGTTCATCACCAGCCTCGCCCGCGAGAAACAATTCGCCGCGGAGGGGATCGCGTACCGGGTGAGCCCGAACCTCGACTCGCTGACGCTCGTTCGCGCGCCCGCCGGCGGTACCGCGGACTCCGTCCGCCTCGCCATCCTGCCGCTCGCGGAAAAACTCCTCGCAAAGTATTCAAGCCTGGGAATGGCGGACATCCCCCCGCGCGACATGTCGGTGGAAGCGGACGGCCCGGGAATGAGGGCCAGGCTCAACCTCCGGTCGCTCCGGCTCCACCGCCGGGGCGACGAGGTACGGGTGCTCGGTTTCGAGGTGGATGTCCTCTATTCCATCCTTTCCGCCGCGAGGATTCCCTGACGCCGCGGCCGGTCGGCGCGGGGGCATTGACCGGCGTCATCCAACCCGTAGATTATCCGCCCGAATATTTGTAGATTGGGTAATTATCCGGAGAATGAGTGGACAACGCTGAACCAAACCTGAAATTTGACCCGAATAAGCCGCTCCAGGTGGGCGGACAGGCCGTGATCGAGGGGGTGATGATGCGGGCGCCCGGACGGATCGCGACCGCCGTCCGTCGTTCCGGGGGCGACATCGTGGTCAAATGGAAAACATACACTTCCCTGGCCGAGAAATACAAGGTCTTCAAGCTCCCGATCATCCGGGGTGCGGTCGGGCTCGTCGAGATGATGTTCCTCGGGATCGAAACGCTGAATTTTTCGGCCGAAGTCGCGATGCACGACCTCGAGGAGAAGGACAGGGCCGCAGGGAACGGTAAAAAAGAGCGCGCCGTCAAGAAGACGTCGAACTGGAAAATCATCATCACGGTAGTCTTCTCCCTGACCGTCGGCATCGGCATCTTTTTCCTGACGCCCCTCGTCGTCGCGACGCAGTTTTTCACCGTCGACCAGGACGCGTTCCTGTTCAACGTGGTGGCCGGGGTCATCCGCATCTCGCTTCTGCTCGGCTACCTTGGCGCCATCTCGGCGATGAAGGACGTCAAGCGCCTGTTCCGGTACCACGGGGCGGAGCACAAGGCGGTGTTCACCTTTGAATCGGGCGGCGAACTCACGCCGGGCTCCGCGGCGGGATATACCCGGTTCCATCCCCGCTGCGGGACGAGTTTCATCCTCATCGTCATGGTCACGGCGATCCTGCTCTTCGCCGTGCTCGACACGATCCTGATCGAAATGATGGGTACGCTGACGCTGCCGGTCAGGATCCTGACCCACATCCCCTTCATCCCGCTCGTCGGCGGTGCGGCCTACGAATTCATCCGCTGGTCGGCGAAGCGGAGCACGACCCCGGTGGGGAAGGCGCTCGTCGCGCCGGGACTCTGGCTCCAGCGCATCACCACCAGGGAACCGGACGCCGGGATGCTCGAGGTGGCCATCGTTGCGCTCAAGTGCGCGCTCGGGGCGGCGCCCCCCGGGGGCGTGCGCGTGATCGAGCACGCTTCAGACCTATCGCCGGCGCTGACACCCGAACATGTTTGACCGGCTGGATAAGTCCCTCGCCCGGTACGAGGAGCTTGTCCGCCTCCTCTCAGACCCGGCGGTGATCGGAGATCAGCAGCGGTACCGGGCCCTCAGCAAGGAACAGCGCGACCTGACGCCGATCGTCGAGGCTTACACCCGCTTCAGGAAGTTCCGTGCCGACGCCGAAAACCTGAAGCAGATCGCCCGCGGGTCCGGGGACCCCGAACTGCGCGCGATGGCGGCAGCCGAACTCGCCGAAACTGAAGCGAAGCTCGACTCCCTCACCGGGACGCTCAAATCACTCCTCCTCCCGCGTGACCCCAATGATACGAAAGACTGCATCGTCGAAATCCGCGGCGGGACCGGCGGGGAGGAGGCGGCCCTCTTCGCCGCGGACCTCTTCAGGATGTACACCCGCTACGCGGAGGGTGAGGGGTGGAAGACCGAGATGATCGACTGGAACGAAACCGGAAAAGGGGGATACAAGGAAGTGATCTTTTCCCTCAGGGGCGAGGGGGCGTACGGGAAGCTGAAGTTCGAAAGCGGCGTCCACCGGGTCCAGCGCGTGCCGGAGACCGAGGCGCAGGGGAGGGTGCACACGTCGGCCGCGACCGTCGCCATCCTTCCGGAGGTGGACGAAGTCGATTCGGACATCGTGATCAACCCCGCCGACCTGGAGTTCACGACATACCGCGCCGGAGGGAAGGGGGGACAGAACGTCAACAAGGTGGAGACGGCGGTCCGCATCACCCACAAGCCGAGCGGCATCATCGTGGCCTGCCAGCAGGAACGGTCGCAGTTCCAGAACAGGGAACGGGCGATGAAAATGCTCCGAGCGAAACTCTACGACCGGCAGGTGACCGCGCAGAACGCCCAGATTTCAGAGCAGCGCCGCTCGATGGTGAAGAGCGGAGACCGGAGCGACAAGATCCGGACCTACAATTTTCCGCAGAACAGGGTGACCGACCACCGCATCGGCGTGACGCTCTATAACCTCTCCGACGTCATCGACGGAAAGCTCGGGGGCCTCATCGAACAGCTGCTCCTGGCGGACCGCACCGAACGGCTGCAGTCGGCGGGCTGACCGGCGCCGCGGAGCTCAGCCGCTCCCCAGCCGGGGGCACCGGCCGTACATCCAGCCGTCAGCCCTTCCGTTTCGCCTGGAAAAACCCCTTCAGCAATTCCCCGCACTTGTCCCGGTCGACCCCCCCCACCGTGTGCGTCCTGTGGTTGAGCCTCGTATCGCTGGTGATCGTGAACAGGCTCGAACAGGCGCCCGCTTTTGGATCGTAGGAGCCGAACACCAGCAACGGCAATCGGGCGAGGACGATTGCTCCCGCGCACATTGGGCATGGTTCGAGCGTGACGTACATCGCGCACCCCTCGAGCCATTTCCGCCCAAGGTGGGTCGCGGCGGCGGTCAGGGCGATCATCTCTGCGTGCGCGGTCGGGTCCTGGAGCATTTCTGTCTGGTTTGACCCTTTTCCGACGATGATCCCCTCGCGGACGATGATTGCCCCCACCGGTACTTCCCCCCGTTCGGCCGCGATTTCGGCCTCCCGGAGGGCAAGCTCCATCCAGTAGGTGTGTGGGCGCTGTTCTTCCATATTTTCCTCGGTAAAACGAGTTGTGCCAGTATATCGAATAAATTCCCCCCCCACAACCGCCAAAATACGATGAAATATCCGTCTTGCCAGTCACCAGACCGCGAGGGTAAAAAACATTGAATCCGTTAAGATTTACGCATGTTTCATTAAAAATGATGTAAAATAGGGGAATATTTCTGCCAATGGGGGTGATATTGGTCACTCTGCCACTGGTGGTATCGCAAAAATATTCATATATCGGTGCGAAATGAATGATGTATAAAATGGCATAATTCTTATTATTTTGATTAGTTAAAAGAATTAGTTAATATCACAGCGCAATAAACTGTGGTAATTGATTTACTGCTAATAACTTATAGATACGATAAGATAAATTTTATCCCTTGGGGGGACACATGCGAAAATTTACATCGTCGGGATTCCTTTTTTTATTTCTGTTTTTAACTGCCCCGGCGCTCATCGGAGCGGAGAGGCACTGGGTCGGGACGGGGATCGGGCAGGGCCGCTTTTGGGATCGGGCGAGTAACTGGAGCGCCACACAGGGCGGTGCCGGAGGGGCGGGTGTCCCGACGGCGGCCGATGATGTAATTGTCGACGGCGGGGGCCGGATGGAGGTCAACGTCGGCGCGGTCTGCCGGTCGTTCACGCAGACCCACATCGGCCATCTCACCGATTTTCGCTCACCGTTCAACCTGACGGTCGGCACGGGCGGATTTCTCCTCGCGGCCGGGACGTTCGACGTGGACGTCAGCAATACGGTGTTCGTCCAGGGAAATTTTCAGATCACCGGCGGGACCTTCCTTTCAGGTACCGGGACATTCGTTTTCAACGGGAGTTCGGCGCAGACGATCACTTCGGGGGCGGCGTTCAACAATGTGACGTTCGATAATCCCGCGGGCTTCGATCTGGGGGCCGATCTCACGATCAATTCCACGATGACGCTCGACACCGGGATCGTCCGAACCGGCCCCTGGACGGTCATCCGGCCGGCCGGCACGGTCACCGACAGGATCGGGGGGCACGTTTTCGGCAACTTGAGGCGCGGCGTCCCGACCGGAGCGCCCTCCGCCAGGTTCGATGTCGGAGGCCCGACATCCTACGCCCCCCTCACGTTGAATTTCGCCAGCGTCACAACGTCGGGAAACCTCACCGTGTCCACCACCGACGGGGACCATCCCCAGCTCGCGTCGTCCGGGATCATCCCGACCCTGAGCGTCAACCGCTACTGGACGATGGCAAACAGCGGCGTGGTGTTCACCAATTATTCGGCAACCTTCGACTTCGACACTGCGGACCTCGATGCCCCGGCGGTGCCGGGAGCGTTCGTTGTCGGTCGTTACGCGGCAGGCTGGAACATGACAACGATTGGGGTGAGGACGGATACGTCCACTCAGGCGACCGGCCTGACGGCATTCGGGGATTTTGCGATCGGAGATACGTCGGGGGTCTTCACGATCACGGCGACGGCATCCGCGGGCGGCTCGATTTCCCCGTCGGGGGCGGTTCCGGTCAATTCCGGCTCCGATCAATCGTTCACGGTCACGCCCAACGCCGGGTACCACATCGACAGCGTGGTGGTGGACGGCGTGAACCAGGGCGCGGTCGGCAGTTATCTCTTCAGCGGCGTCTTTGCAAACCATTCGATCGCGGCCTACTTTTCGATCAATGTCTATACGATCACGGCCTCGGCGTCCGCCGGCGGGTCGATCACGCCCACGGGGGCGGTCAACGTCAATCACGGGGCGGACCAGTCGTTCTCGCTGACGGCCAACGCCGGGTACCACATCGACAGCGTGGTGGTGGACGGGGTGAACCAGGGCGCGGTCGCCGGGTA
>CAZQSM010000056.1:9820-13710 GCA_964596065.1 uncultured Chlorobiaceae bacterium
GACTTCACCGGTGTGACGGCGAACGGCACGATCGCGGCCTATTTTTCGATCGACGTCCAGACGATCACGGCGTCGTCCACGACCGGCGGTACCATCAATCCATCGGGATCGGTAAATGTCGATTACGGCACCGATCAGTCGTTCACGATCACACCCGCGACAGGATATTACACCGCCGATGTTCTCGTGGATTCGGTGTCGGTGGGCGCGGTCGGATCGTACACTTTTACCAATGTCACCGCGAACCATGCGATTCACGCCGCCTTCGCGGTACAGAGGTTCCCGATCACCGCGTCGGCCGGACCGAACGGATCGATCTCGCCCGGGGGCGTTTCGAACGTCGATTATGACGGCTCGATCGCGTACACCATCACTCCGGCCACCGGATACTATATCGTTGACGTCCACGTTGACAGCGTGTCGGTCGGTCCGGTGAGTGCGTATGCCTTTACCAATGTCACGTCTTCGCATCTCATCGAGGCGACGTTCGCCATCCGGACATTCACCGTCACCGGCATCGCCGGGTCGAACGGATCGATCACGCCGGCAGGCCCGACGACGGCGGAGTATGGAGATACGCTGACGTACGTGATCACCGCCGATGCCGGCTACTTCATCGCGGATGTCCATGTCGATAGCGTCTCGGTGGGTGCGGTGGGTTCGTATTCCTTCGACGGCGTCACGGCGCATCATATCATCGAGGCCTCGTTCTCGCTGGTGCAATATTCGATCACTGCCTCGGCGACGGCCGGGGGGACGATATCCCCCGCGGGGGTGGTGGCAGTCGGTCACGGAGAGGACCGGTCGTTCACCGTCGCGGCGGACGCCGGCTACCATCTCGACAGCGTGCTGGTTGATGGCGTCAATCTCGGGACCGTTCCGGGTTACGATTTCACCAATGTGACTGCGGACCATGCCATCGCGGCGTATTTCTCCATCAATACGTACACGATCGCCGCGTCAGCCGGAGCGGGGGGGAGCATCACGCCCTCGGGCAATGTGGCCGTCGCGCACGGCGCAGGCCAGGCGTTCACGATCACGCCGGCCACCGGTTACTATATCGCCGATGTCCACGTCGATACGGTGTCGGTGGGCGCGGTGGGCGCGTACGCGTTCACCAACGTGACCGGAGGGCATTCGATCGCCGCCACGTTCGCGCTGCGGACCTTCTCGATCACCGCCGTTGCGGGGCCGAACGGGGCCATATCCCCGCCGGGCGTGTCAGTGGTGAACTACGGCGACACTGTGACCTATTCGATCACGCCTGACACCGGATATTTCATCGCCGGGCTCACGGTGGACAGCGTCTCGGTGGTACCGTCGGCGTCGTACACGTTCGCCGGGGTCACGGCCGACCACGCGATCGGGGCGTCGTTCGGGCTCTGGGAGTACACCGTCACCGCGACGTCGGGCGCGGGCGGGACCATCTCGCCCTCCGGCGCCCTCGGCGTCAGCCACGGTGGCGCGAGGTCGTTCACGATGTCGGCCGATCCGGGATACCACATTGACAGCGTGCTGGTGGACGGCGCGAACGTCGGGGCCGTCGCATCGTACGACTTCACCAACATCACGGCCGATCACTCGATCGCGGCATACTTCTCGATCAACGTCTACTCGATCGCGGCGTCGTCGGGACCCGGTGGCGGCATCACTCCCTCGGGGAGCGTCGCGGTGACGCACGGCGCGAGCAGGGCGTTCACGATCACGCCGGCGGTCGGTTACATGATCGCCGACGTGCTGGTCGATTCGGTTTCCGTGGGGGCGCTCGGCGGTTACACGTTCAATAACGTGACCTCGAACCACACGATCCACGCGAACTTCGCCGTGCAAACCTTCACCATTACCGCGGTGGCCGGCCCGAACGGGTCGGTATCGCCGGCGGGGGCCACGGTGGTAAATTATGGCGACAGCCTGACGATCAGCATCGTTCCCGATTCAGGCTACTTCGTCACCGGGGTGGAGGTCGACAGCGTTCCGGTGGGGGCGGTGCTCAGCTATTCGTTCAACTCGATCATGGCCGACCACCTCATCGAGGCGACCTTCGGCGGCAACGCGCTTCCCGGCGCGCCGTCGCTCGTCGCCCCGGTCGACGGCGACTCGATCGCCGAGGGGACGTTGCCCGCGCTCGCGTTTACCTGGCGTGCCTCCTCCGACGCCAATGCCGGCGACACGCTGAGCTACTCGCTGAACATCAGCGGACCGGGGGTCGACTATAACGCCGCCGGCCTGACCGATACCACCGTCACGCTCGACCTGAGTGGGGTGCTCGCGGCCGGCGATGATTACGTCTGGACGGTGAGCGTCACGGACGGCCAGGCCACGGTGGCCTCAGCCGACACGTTCAGCTTCCACGTCAGCCCCGCGACGGGGGTGGAGGATGGAATGTCGGTCCCTGCTGTCTACGCTCTCGGTCAGAATTACCCCAACCCGTTCAATCCGGTCACGGTCATACCGTTCGATCTGCCGGAACGCGCGACCGTCACGTTGAGGATCTTCAACATTCTCGGCGTGGAGGTTCTGGATGTGGTGGTCGGCGAGAGCCTGCCGGCCGGTCGAAACAGGAGGTCGGTCGATTTCTCCGGGATATCCACGGGCGCTTATTTCTATAAACTGAGCGCAAGGGGGGAGAGCGGGACGATCTTCGAGAAGGTGATGAAGCTGGTCGTGATTCGGTAGACGGCCGGTACTCCGCGGCGAAAGCCGGCCTCCTCCCGGGGGCCGGCTTTCATTATTTCTTGCCCGATTTACCCGATTTTTCTATATTGTGAACCGGGTAGTTGCCCCCCGTCACGCGACCGACCATACGGCTTTTCTATATTTTGGCGGCGCATTCCTCACTGATCACACTGACATTCTATCACGAATTCGATGAAAAAGGCATTACTGCTTTTATTCCTGTTTGTCTCGGTTTCACACGCCCAGCTTCTCCGGGACGACTTTAATCGTGCCGCGACGACGGATGTGTCCGGGACACTTAAATGGCGCAGATTGCTCAACCTGAACGATACCTCGGCATCCATCCAGATCAACCCCGACTCCACGATCTCTCCCCGTAATCTCCTCGGGCCGTTCAACCGCGGGGGAGCATACTGGGATTCCAGCGTTTCCGGACGGATACAGGCCGGTATCGTCCTCCGGCACAAGAACGGGAATGATGGTGTCCCGAGCTTCCACATCCAGCTGATGAATGACAGCAATTGGTTTACCGGTACCGGATACGGATTGCGGTATCAGGCCAACCCCGGTACGGACAGGATCGACATCCAGCGGTTGACCGGGAACGGGACGGATATCCCGACGGTAACGCTTCTGGCCACGATTAACCGGGAGTTCCTCGATGGTGACACGCTCTTCTTCAAGGTCTACCCCGACGGCCGGAAAACGATGGTCTACTACAGCGTAGACGCGTCGCGCGACTCGGCGACGGTGATCGATACCGTGTACAACCATCCCGGATGGCTGGCTTGGATCCAGGGTCGGGTCTTCTCCGATTCTATCAAGATGGATAATTTTATGCTCGGTCCCATCCCGTATCCCATAACGGCGTCGGCGGGATCCGGTGGATCGATCGTTCCAGCCGGTATGGTCCTGGTGGATCCCGGCGCTTCAGCTGTTTTCGATATAACGCCCGATCCGGGATTCTTCGTTACTGACATCCTGGTCGACTCAATTTCCGTCGGAAGCGACACGCAATACACATTTACCGACGTTCAGGCCAGTCATACAATCCACGCACTCTTCGATACCGTCGATTACACAATCACCGCCACCGCCGGGGCTAATGGGTCAATTACACCATCGGGTATCATACCCCTCGCTGCCGGATCAGATTATTCCTTTGTTATTGCCTCCGACACCGGCTACCATATCGACAGCGTGGTGGTTGATGG
>CAZQSM010000057.1:0-13192 GCA_964596065.1 uncultured Chlorobiaceae bacterium
GCCGCGATCGTTGTCACGAGTAACAACGCCGCGATCATCCAGGGTAATTTCGACGCGCCGGCGACAGGCGCGGTCACCCCGGCACCCGGGACAAAGACGCCCATCTCCGACGACCCCTGCGCGGGGTACACTCCCGATCCGCCCGCCGGCATCTGGCCGGAACCCTGCGCGGCCATCTGGGCGGAACCGCCAGCTTGTCCCGTGGGTCCCATATATCCTGAAACGGGCGGCTGTCCCTGGCCCGTGTACGCCGGCCGCGACGCCGTCACCCGGCTCGCCCGCTGGCGGCTCGATTCGCGCTTGATCCGGCGCAGGTCGCGCCCCACTTCCGCGACCGACTGGCAGCGTTCGCGCGGGTCCTTCTCCATGCAATCAAGAATGATGGCGTCGAGCCCCGGTTCGATGTCCGGCCTGACGGCCGACATCGGCGGCGCGTCCACGTTGACGATCTCATAGGCGAGCGCGGTCTCGTGGACCCCCCGGAACGGGAGCTGGCCGGTGAACAGTTCGTACAGCACCACGCCGACCGAAAAGATGTCCGAGCGGTGGTCCACGTCGAGCCCCTGGATCTGCTCGGGCGACATGTACCCGGCCGTCCCGACGGTGCTCCCCTGTTTCGTGAGGCGGGTCGCCGTACCGCGAAGCTTCGCCAGGCCGAAGTCCATGATCTGCACGATGCCGTCCCTGCGGATCATGATGTTCTCGGGCTTGATGTCCCGGTGGACGATCCCCTTTTCGTGCGCGGCGGCGAGGCCGTCGGCGATCTGGATGCCGATCTCCACCGCCTGTTTCATTGAGACCGGCGCGCCCCCGCCGGCGGGGCCGGACATCCGCGAGCGCAGCGTCTGCCCGTCCACGAACTCCATCACGATGAACATCTGCTTGTCACCGCCGCCGGGAGCGTCGTGTTCCTGGATGTCGATCACGGAGCAGACGTTCGGATGGTTCAGCGCCGCGGCCGACTGCGCCTCCTGGATGAACCGCGCCTTGTCGTTTTCCGACGCCGCGAGGTGCGGCGGGAGGAACTTCAGCGCGACGGTGCGTTTGAGCTTGGTGTCTTCCGCCTTGTACACCACGCCCATCCCCCCCTCACCGAGTTTTTCGAGGATTGTATAGTGCGATATGGTCTGTCCGGGATCCGGCATGGGAAGTCTCTATTTTTCAGTGGTTGATTGCATCGCGCGCAGTTCGTCGAACCAGCCGGTCACCACGTTGATCGTCGAGGGCGCCTTGACTCCGGCGATCTCCCGGATGATCGCCCATCGCATTCCCACGGGATCGAAGGCCCCGGCGAGGATATTGATTCTATTCTTGCTCAAGTCCCCGAGTTCCCTGGGAGTTCCCGGATCCAGGGAGGCGCCGCCCTTGACGGGAACCGCGATCACCTTGCCGCTCCTGTCCCCGAATATGATTTCACTCCCATCCCGGCTCCACTCGTGCTCGAAACCTCCGCCGCTCGATATCTGCCACTTTCCGTCGCCTTGGGGAAACGGAACGACATAGACTTCGGGCTTTCCCGATTCCGTTGATCCGTAGGCAAGCCACCTGCCATCGGGTGAAATTTTGACATTGAATTCATCGAACGGAGTCTCGAGGACCGGCCACGGTTGTCCGACGCTGTCGGTCGAAGCGGCCCAAACGTCCACCTTTCCGCCCGATTCCCGGTAATAGAGAAGGCTCCTGCCGTCCGGCGAGAATTGGGCCGTGTACAGGTTGTGCCCCGGTTCGCTCACCACAACCTCCTCCTTACCCGATCCGTCCCACGGACGGGAGGCGATCTCGATCCTTCCGTCCTTCTCGGCCCAGTAGGCCACGCGCTTCCCGTCGGGGCTCCAGGTCGGATCGCCGTGGTTTCCTCCCCCGAAGGTCAGGCGCTGCATCGTCGCGCGGGCGATGTCATACGTCCAGATGTCGTTGTTCGCCGCGTTGATGGTGACCGCGAGCCTGGTCCCGTCCCTCGAGAGCGAGAGCTGGCCGTAGCCCGCCGGCGTTTTGATCAGCGGCGTCGTCTCACCCTGCAGCGACATCCAGTCGATGGTGACCATCTTCGACGGCGCCGGTCCGCCCGGCGCGTAGACAAGCGTTCCATTTTCAGAAAACGCGATGCTGGCCGCCCCCGATTCCTGCATCAGCATTCCCCCATTGAACAGCTCGCGGGGCGGACCGGTAGTGCTCAGCGATGCCGCATCGAACGGCGCCGCGAAGATCGATCCCCCCCGGACGTACACGATATGTCCGGTCGGAATATATTTCGCGTACGACCCACCCTCGATGAGGGTTTTCTTTTCACCAGTTTCAAGATTCTGCGCAATTATTTTGGCGTCGTCGAATGTCGCGGTGGTTTTGTACTTGACGGTCATGATCAGCGCCTTCCCCGATGGCAGGAGAGACGGGAACCTGTGGCTGATTTCGCCGATCGCGAGGTCCGGTTTCGTGACCATCTCGACCGAGTCCCTCCCCTCGATGATCCTCACGATGCCGTTCACCTGTCCCGCGGCATGGTAGATGGAGCCATCGGGTCCCCAGTCAATCCCGCGCGAATTTTCCGCACCCGAGACGCGCACGGGGGCTCCTCCGTTCATCGATACCTTGAACAGGCTCCCATCACTGCTGTAATAAATCCATTTCCCGTCCGGGGAAAAATCGACGTCGGCTGTGCGGGGACCCTCGATGAGTTTTGACTCAAAACGATCCAGGGACCTGACCCACAGCCGGCTGCCCCCGCCATCCCGGCTGAAAGCGCTGTAGGCGATCATTTTTCCGTCCGGAGAAATGCCGACGGGAGAACCGTTCCAGTTCAGGTTGAGCTCGTATCCCTTTTCGAGCTCTATGACGGTCCGGGTGATACCCGGGGAGGAGGATTCGTCCTTCCTCCAGGGACCCCAGAGGACGAGGAATGAGATCGCGAAAACCGTACTCACGACCGCGATGGCCTCGAACATCTTCGAGCGGTTGCGGCCTCCCGGCATCGTCGCATCGCCGATCGCCGACATTCCGGTACCCGATGCGGCCGCCGCCGGATAAATCGCGGGTTTCGACGCGGTGATGCGGCTGACCTTCTGGCGGCTCGATTCCCTCTTATATCGTTTCAGATCGACGGCGACCTGACTGATCGACTGCGCCCGTTCGTTGGCGTCTTTCTCGAGGCACTCGAGGACGATGGCGTCGAGGCTCGGGTCGATCCCCGGGTTGACCGACGACATCGGGGCGGGATCGACGTTGACGATTTCGTAGGCGAGCGCGGTATCGTGCACGCCCCGGAACGGGAGCTGGCCGGTCAGCAGTTCGTAGAGCAGCACACCGAACGAAAAAATATCGGAACGGTGGTCGGCGTCCATCCCCTGCACCTGCTCGGGCGACATATACCCCGCCGTTCCGACGGTGCTCCCCTGTTTGGTGAGCCTGTTGACCTTGCTCGAGCTCGCGCGGAGTTTTGCGAGGCCGAAGTCCATGATCTGCGCGACGCCGTCCTTGCGGACCATGATGTTTTCCGGCTTGATATCCCGGTGGACGACGCCCTTCTCATGGGCGGCCGCCAGCCCGTCCGCCACCTGGATGGCGAAGTCGATCGCCTGCTTCTGCGTGATTCCCGGGAGTTTTTCGCGGAGCGTCGTCCCCTCGACGTATGCCATCGCGATGAAAATCTGGGCGCTCACGCCCGATGAAGCATCCGCGGGCTGGAATTCTTCGATGCCGTAGATGGTGCAGATGTTGGCGTTATCGAGCGACGCCGCCGCGCGCGCCTCCTGGAGGAACCTGGCCCTGTCCGCCTCGGATGCGGCCATCGCCTGAGGAAGGAATTTCAGCGCAATCGTCCGGTCGAGCTTGGTGTCGTGCGCCTTGTACACCACGCCCATCCCCCCCTCGCCGAGTTTTTCGAGGATCGTGTAATGCGAAATGGTCTGACCGATCATTCGCCGGGAACCGTCCGTTGATTGATGACCACTGGTGATAAAAATGAGGAATTTTCCCTGATTGGGGAAAATTAATGAAGGTATAAGGTATTGATAATAGGAGGGATAATCAATACCGGAATCGTGCAGCGGGGGTCGATTTCGATGAAAAACCGTCTGATTTCGCCACTGGCCTCAGAACAGCCCCGCGGGTCGCAGGGAGGGACTCATTTCAACAGGAGCATCCTGCCAGTGGCGTTGAACGACCCCGCGAGCAGGCGGTAGTAGTAGACCCCGCTCGTGTACGATCCGGCGTGCCAGACCACGGTGTGCGCGCCCGCCGGACGGTACCCGTTGAGCGGCAGGGCCAGGCGTTCCCCGGCGGTATTGAACACTTCCAGGCGGACCTCCGAACCGGTCGGGAGTTCGAAGGTTATCGATGTGGATGGATTGAACGGGTTCGGGTAGTTCTGCCAGAGGCGGTATTGTACGGGGACCGGTGTGTCCGCCCCGGGTCCATCGCTGACCGGCCCCCCCCCGGGAGGTAGAGGTGGCTCGGGATGATCCGTGGTCACCCGCAGGCCGCTGGCGGCGGTGAAAGGTTGGGTTGGGTCCATCACGAGTTTCCCGGCCGCGTGCATCCTGATCCAGTACCCCTTTCCGGGCAGCAGCGTGTCCACCGTCCGAAACGTCCCCGCGTATCCGAAGACCGGGGAGGATGCGAGACCTGCAGGAATTGTGCCGATCGACGAGACTGCAACCGGCAGGCTGATCGAGCCCACGAGATTCCACCCCGCTGCGACATCGATGGTATCAAGGGGTCTGATCGTCCCTGCGACAGCAATACGCGTCGACGGCTGAAGGCGAACCCAATACCCCCTGCCGTACAAGAGTGTGGTGCGCTCCGAGTAACCGGAATCATATCCGTAGAACGGGGTCATCGCGCCGGGAAACACCGCCGCCGCATTCTGGTCCGGGACATTGCCGGGGAGCGATATCAGATTCCACGAAGCCTCCGCGGAAACCAGGAAGGTGTCGGGCGTCGTCACGAATGACCTGATATCGGCCCAGGTGCTCGAGTGTCCCGGGGAGCGGGCCCTGAGCCTCCAGTGGTACCTGGTGTCCTCCCGGAGCGAGGCGGCGGTCAGGCTCGAGTCCGTGATCGTGGAATCCTCAAAACCAACGGCCGCGAATGTCGAATCGGTTCCATACTGAAGATGGTAGAACGCGACCGGAGCGGATCGCCTCCATGTAAACCTGACGTCGGCAAATTGGGAGGATCGATCGGCCGGTTCGAGCGGGGCCGGCGGGGCGAGGGCCGTGGAGAACTCCCGGACTTCGGAGTACACACTCTCCCCTCCCGCGTTCACCGACCTCACGCGCCAGTAGTACCGGGTCAGCGATTCAAGCGGATCCACGCGCGTGGACGTATCTGTTACAATCCCGTCGTGTTGAACCGGCGGGATGAACAGGCTTTCCGCCGATACCTGGATCCGGTACGCCGTCGCGCGTTCGGCGACCGACCAGACGATGTCCGCGGGAATACCGACCTCAACCTCCCCGTCCCCCGGCTTCAGGCTGACGGGCGGAGCGGGCGCCCCGATCACCGTCGTGAAATTCCCGACGGTCGGCACGGGGCCCGTCCCGGATGGATTCACGCTCTGCACCTCCCAAAAGTATCGTGTCAGCGCCGACAGGGTACCCGGATCGATGGTCGTATCGGCGACGCTCGTATCGATCACGGACAGGGTAAAGAGGGAATCCGTGCTCAGGCGAACGCGGTACCCGCTCGCCCTCGCTGCAGTCGTCCATCGCAGAGTTGTCGTGACGGGGACATCCACGCCGGCGTCGGCCGGGTGGAGGCGCACCGCCGGATCCGGGGCCATGATGTCGGTATCGAAATTTCGGACCGCCGACCATATCCGGTCCCGGATCGATCGGTCCGGCCTGACTCTCCAATAATACCTCCGGTGGTTCTCCTCCAGCCGGACCACCGCCACCGTGTCCACCCCCAAGAGCGTGTCCGCGACCATGACGCCGGCGAAGGCAGAATCGGACGACACCTGCAGACGCCAGGGGGGATAATGAAGCGAACGGCGCCATCGCAGGGGGACGGTCCATCCGTCGATCAGGTCACCGCCGGCGGGGGAGACGAGCGTGACGGGGGTAGAATCGTTTTCAACAACGACGAGGTGCCTGTCCGCGGCCACGCCGGTGAAGATTTCGTCGAACCCCGAGGGCCATTCGATGATGAGACTGTCGATGGTCGCGGCATTGAGGAGCCCGAAGTGGACCTGGAGGTTCTGACCGCAGTACCCGCTCTGACCCTCAACCACCCGAAGTTGCCAGACCGGAGTGCCGTTCATCATCGCCCTGATCCGAACTTTCGCCCCGATGGCGGCCGCGTTCGATGCCGTCCCGCGCAGGTCGAGGGTGAGCCAGTGGTTCGTGTTACCGTCGTTGGAATAAAATGCGTTCACCTGGTTTTCTCCCTGTGTGCGGGCAACGAAAAGGTCAAGGTCCCCGTCGCTGTCGTAATCCCCCCAGGACGCTCCGTACATGTACCCGGCATCCGTGACCAACGGGCCGGTGTGAACCCTTTCCATCCTCGCCGTGTCGGTTTCGGTGAGCAGGTTTCGATACAGGTAATTTACGCCGGGGAGGCCGGAATAGGCGTGAGTCACTACCAGATCGAGGTCCCCGTCGTTGTCGATGTCGCCCCATCCGCCCGAAGCTCCATATCCGGAGTCGGAAGCGAGCGGCGCCAGGTCATCGGCGGTAAACGATCCGGCTCCACTGTTGACGAATATCCGGCTCGTGCCGTTACCCCAGTTCGCGACGAAGACGTCCTGGTCCCCGTCATTGTCGTAATCGGCCCACGACCCGCTCCAGCTTGACCCTCCCGCCGCCACCAGCGGGTCGTCGGCGACCCTCTGGAAGGTATCGATCCCCGATTCGACGAGCATGTTCTGATAGAGAAATTCGTTCTCGCCCGATTCGTTCGCTATGAAGAGATCCAGGTCCCCGTCACCGTCGTAATCCACCCAGTTCACGCCGCGGGAGGTCCCTTCATCCGTTGATTGCCTCCCCGTCGTGATCCTGACGAACTGGCCCGTCCCCAAATTCTTGTACAGAAAATTCCGGAGCGTGCCCTCACTGTTCGAAACATAGAGATCCACGAGCCCGTCATTGTTGTAATCCCCCCAGCTGGCGGTTTCCGAATAGCCTCCGTCGGTGACCATCGTTCCGCTGAGGACGCGCGAGAATGTCCCGTCCCCCTCGTTGTGGTAGAGGAGGTTGTTCTGACCGTACCAGTTTACGACGAACGCGTCGGGGTACCCGTCGTTGTCATAGTCCGCCCAGGTGCTGCCGTCCGATGGCATGTGGTCCTGCGAGATCGACAATCCGCTCATGCGCGTGAAGGAAAATCCCGGCCCGCCCTCATTTCGAAAGAGGACGTTGTCCTGCCCGCCGGAAAGCCCCCTCGTGACAAAAAGATCGAGATCGCCGTCACGATCGTAATCAATCCAATTGACGCTTCGCCAGGCGCCGGCTTCAGTCACAGGACTTCCGGCGGTGATTTTCGTGAATGTCTGGGAGGGCAATTGCGCCGTCAAGGCAAGGTGGAGCAGTGCGCCGACGGCGAGGGTGCGGGAGATTGGATTGAGACCGGGCATGATCGGTATCCTGGTAGTCATTCGGGTGCGATATTTCCCAAAAGTACGCCAGGCCGGAGGTTCCTTCAAGGACCGATCGACGGGTGGTGTCCGGGGGTCTGCGGACGGCGGGTGCGCTGCTGCCCCCGGAGGCACCCCGGTGCATCAGCGGGCGGCGTGCCTTCCGGGCGAGGCAGCTGGAGGGAGGGTCAGCGGTGACGGGTCACTGATCCGGGAAGACCCGCCGATTGCAGCGCGGCGAAGACCCGTTCCCGGAGCGTCCTGCTGAGGGACAGTTGTACCCCGTCCCGGAGCACGACCACGTGGTCTCCGTTGACGAGCGGCCGGAGTTCGCGGATCCGCCCGATCCTGACGATGGTGGACCGATGGATCCTGATGAACTCCGCGGGATCGAGCAGTCGTTCGAGCGCCGACATCCGTTCCCGGTGGAGGTGGATTTTCTGGGTGGTGTGGAGTTTCACGTAGTCACCGTCGGCCTCGATCCAGTCGACCTCCGCCACCGGTACGATGTTGACCCTCCCGACCGAACGGATCACAAACCTCTCGAGTCGGCCTCCGGCCGGCCGGATCGCGCGGAGGAGCGCTTCGACCCGCTCCCCGAGCGCGTCCCGTTCCGCCGCCTTCAGCAGCGCCCCGGCGCGTTCGACGGCGACGCGGAGGCGCCCCGCCGTCACCGGCTTCAGCAGGTAATCGATGGCATGGACTTCGAACGCCCGCATCGCGTGGAGGTCGTAGGCGGTGACGAAAATGGTCACGGGCATCTTCGCGACGCCGACGGCGTCGATCACCCCGAACCCGTCGAGCCCCGGCATTTTGATGTCGAGGAACGCCAGGTCCGGCTTCAACTCCTGGATCCGTGCGACCGCCTGGATTCCGTCCTCGCATTCAGCCGCGACGTCGATGCCGTGTCCGTCGCGGAGCAGTTTCCTCAGTCCCTTCCTCGCGAGCGGCTCGTCGTCCGCGATGAGGACGCGAAGTTTCCCGGCCGTCATCGCCCGGCCCCCGTTTGCCCGCCGGGGCCGGCGTTCCTGAACGGTATCCTGATGGTCACGCTCGTCCCCCGGCCGTCCGCCGCGGCCTCCATCGCCACTGAATGTGCCCCCCCGTAGAGCTGGCGGAGGCGGGCCTCGGTGTTCGACAGGCCGATCCCCGCGCCCGCGACGCCCGCCGACCGGCTGCCCGGACCGGCGTCTTCGACCCGCAGCACGAGGTATCCGTCCTCCCGGCGGGACGAGATGGTGATCGTCCCCGGTCCCGGGAGCGTGTCGATGCCGTGCTTCAGCGCATTTTCCACCACCGGTTGGAGCAACAGGTATGGCACGGCCGCGTCCACGGTGCCGGCGGAGATCTCCCTCTTCACGCCCAACCGATCGCCGTAACGCGTCTGGAGGATCAGGAGATAATGGTCGAGGAACTCGAGCTCGCGTCGAAGCGGCACCTCCTGCGTGCCAACATTCTCGAGCGAAAGCCGGAGGAGTTCGCCCAGACGGGAGATCATCACTTTCGCCGCGCCGGGATTTTCGTCGACGAGGACGCTGATGGCGTTGAGCGTGTTGAAGAGAAAATGGGGATGCATCTGCATCCTGAGAGCGTCGAGCTTCGCTTCGGTCAGCCGGGCCTGGAGCTGCACCGCCCGCCGTTCGCGCTCGATCGCGAGGACGTAGTAATCGTACGCATAGCTGACCACGACCAGGAAACCGAAGCTCAGGAACCTCCAGGCGTGAGCGAGGCCCGCGACCGCGATGAAAAATTCCCCGGCCGACCCCGGCTGGCCGGTCGTCATCAGCCCCGGGACCGAGATCGCGAACAGGAGGTAGAGCGCACCGTGGAGGAGGGAGAAGCCGATGCCCGCCGCGAAGAAGAGCGCGATGTTCGCCGGGGTCAGGGGCCGGTCGGCCGTCATCCTGACGATCGCCACGGCGAGGAGTATCCAGACGCCGGCGAACCCGGCAAGATCGAGGAGGGAACTCACGATTTCCAGCGGTGTGCCCCGCTGCAGGTCGAAGGTGACCCGCTGGATGACGAACGCCAGGTTGGTGACGAGATAGAGTCCCGCCATCACCCTCCATTTCTTCCAGTCAATTCCGCGCCGGTTCGGGTCCATCGGGTAATGTACGAAGACGCTCCGGGGGGATCAAACGCCGCCCGGCGAACCGGTGCGGCGGTGCGGTGGGCCGAGGGGCCATCCGGCGCGGACAAAAAAAATCCCGCTCGGGAGGAGCGGGATCGGACTGCACGGGACCGGGCGCTTCAGTGGTTGTGGGGCGCGCCCTCGTCCTTCTTTTCCTTCTTGTCTCCCTTCATCTCCTCCCGCATCTTGTCCCGCATCTCCATTTTCATCGCGGGTTTCATCATGCCCTTCACGTCGGCATCCGACATCTCCTTCTGGTGGTGGGTCTTCGCGTGCATTTTCACCATTCCGGTGAGCTCGGCCTCGTCGTGGCTCGTCACGCGGAACCCGCAGGCCGGATCGCAGGCGACAGTCTGGAGCCCCGATTTGCCCATGTCGTCCATCTTCTTCATCTTCTCCTGGCCCATCTGCTTCATCTCCTCTTTTTTCGCATTCATGTCGGGCTTGTCCTGGGCCAGGGCCGAAGTCGATATAGCCAGCACGAGCGTTACGGCGAGGAAAGCCGTCAGCAAATATTTTACCATTGTACCCTCCGAAAAAATATTGATAATTGGTGAATTATGTGTCGGCAGGCTCTCCGCCGCACTCCCGCGGGTCGGTTTGTGGAATGCAGGAAGGCGTTCCGCAACATACGTAGAACAGGGGTGGTATCGGAATAGTTCACCCGATCCTGGTACCGCATGAAATTTCTCACATTACCCAAATTCGGCCCGAATGGAGGTTTTCGGGTGCGCCGGATCACAACCTCCCCAATAATTCGGGAAATGCCCGTTTTTGTTGGACGGAATGCTTGATTTCCACGATTTCGCTGAGTTTATTGAATCCTTACCATCAATCGAATGGAAAAGATACTCCACGACAGGCGACCGGACATCGTACTTCAGGGCGTTCAGGGGCAGGGCCCCCCTCCGGGGGAAGTTCCATTTACCATCTGCGCCCTCACGTACCTGTCGCGGCCGCAGAATCTCCCCCCATTTTACAACGCGGCCCTCTCCCTGACACGAATGGGCATTCGGGTTGACGCGTACGGTACGATCGGTCGGGTCGGGTCACTGCCATACGAGATCATCGCCCCCGGATTTTCCTTTACCAGGATCGGGATCCACTCGAGGAATTTCTTCTATAAAATTCCCGGCCGTCTCGGCGACAACCTCGTCACCGCGGGCGTGCAGTACGTGTTCTCTTTTTTCGAATATAATATCAGGATATACCTGAAGGCCATGTCCGGCCGGGCCGATATCGTGGAGGCGCACGACCTGCCCTCGCTTCTCTGCGCGCGCCTGATCGCCTGGCGGAAGGGATGCCCGATCGTGTTCCACGCCCACGAACTCTGGTCGGAGATGGGTCCGCAGATCCGTTTCAAGGGCTTCTGGCAGTGGTTCCAGAGACGGCTGATCCGCGGCGTCGACCTGGTCGTTACTCCTGAAGTGAACCGGGCCCGGATCTATCGCGACGAATATGGGTTCCCGGCGCTACCCCTCGTCATCGCCAATTGTCCCCCGTTCAAAGCCGCGGGCAGGGGGACGACCCTCCGTGACATGGCGGCCTCGAAGGGGATGACGTCCCGGTGCCTCGTACTCTACCAGGGAGTGATCTCGGGGGAACGGTGCATCGACGAGATCGTCGCGGCGACGGAGTACCTTCACGACGATGTAGCCCTGACGATCATCGGGAACGGTTTCGATGAGTGGAGCGATCCCCCGTCCCGCTTCCCCCCCGGGCGGCGGATCGTGTTCCTCCCTCATGTTCCCTACGAAACCCTCGTCGATTATACGGCATCCGCCGACATCGGGCTCCTGTTCTACCGGAACACCTGCCGGAACAATTACTACTGTGCGCCGAACAAGCTGTATGAATACATGATGATGGGGCTACCCGTGGTCACGTGCAACTATCCGGGCCTCGTCGGATTCGTGGAAGGTCAGGGGATCGGCCTCTGCGTCGATCCTGAGGACCCGCGGGCGATTGCCGACGCCGTCAACAGGATCGCCTCCGATGGAGCCCTCCGGGACAGCATGAGCAGGAATTGTCTGCGGTTGGCGAGGGACCGGTGGAACTGGGAAAATGAATTCGCCAGGCTCTACGATGCGTATTTGCGGTTACCCACGGATCTCGCGGGGCGCGCTCCGGCGTCCGCCGTGGTCGGACAAGAGACCCGCTGACCCAAGATACGACGACATGCCCGTACTGAAAAAATTAGCGACGCTCTCGAAACTGCTCAGGCAGAGGGACTTTTACCACGTTCTCACGCACCGCGGCCGGAAACCGGCCGGGTCCTCCCCGAACCTCCCTCACGCTTTCGCCGCGGTGGACTGGCTCCTGACGGCCAATGCCGTCTGCGGGGGCCGCGGATTTTCCAAGCTGTACTCCCTCAAGAACGGGTGGTTCGGTCCGTACGCCGAGACGACAGGTTACATCATCGCGACACTGCACGATTTCGTCGGCGCCTCGGACCACCGACGTGATGAGGTGACGGCCGCGATCAACTCTTCGGTGGAATTTCTCCTCGGTAACCAATACCCCGGAGGGGCCTTCGGGGACTCCTGGAGCAACAATCCCCTCGTGTATGACACGCGCTCGCCGATGGTCTTCGACACCGGCCAGGTCATTTTCGGCCTGCTGGCCTGCCACCGGGCGGGAGGCAACCCCCGGAGCCTCGAGAGCGCCCGGAGGGCCGGAGACTGGCTCCTCTCGATCCAGGAGGAGGACGGGAGCTGGAGGCGTTTCACGTACAGCAACAGGGCGCGGACATACTACTCGCGATCTGCGCATTCCCTCGCCGAACTCTGGCAGGCAACCGGCGATGAACGCTATCGGGTCGGCGCGCTGCGACAGCTCGAGTGGGTGGTGGCGCAGCAAAACGCCAACGGGAGCTTCCGGAACTGTTCGTTCGAGAGCGACCGGCTCACGGTGCTGCACGTCATCGCCTACACGCTCGACGGGCTCTGGAAGGCGGGGGAAATCCTCGACCGGGAGGAATTCCGCGGCGCTGCACGGCGGGGCGCGGTAACCCTCGCCCGCGTTCAGGAACGGTCGGGGATCCTGGCTGGACACTACGATCCGGAGTGGAACGTATCTGATCCCGCCAGCTGTCTCACGGGGCTCGCGCAGATGGCCGAAGTCTGGATGCTGGTTCACCGGGCGGACGGCGACGCGTCGCTGCTGGCCGCGGCGGACACGGCGCTGGAATACCTGAAACAGAAGCAGTTCCTCGATCCATCGAGGCCGAACCTGTACGGCGGTCTGACGGGGAGTTATCCCTGGAACGGCCGCTATTTCCCCTGGGCCATCCCGAACTGGCCGCAGAAATTTTTCATCGACGCGCTCCTCCTCCGGGAACGGATCCGGACGGCCGGAGGCTGAGTTCCGGACGAACCGGCCGGGATGGGCCGGTCGCCGGCAACCGCCGCGGAGGGCGTCCTCCCCTCGCCCTCAGCGGACCAGCAGCATTTTCCGCGTCACCCTCGTCGTCCCGGCGCGGAGTTCGGCGA
>CAZQSM010000058.1:0-13112 GCA_964596065.1 uncultured Chlorobiaceae bacterium
GGAGCTGCCGCAGCGCGACGTTGAGCGAGCTGATCCCTCCCCCGACCGGCGTCGTGAGCGGTCCCTTGATGCCGACCAGGTAGTCCCTGAATGCGGCCACCGTTTCGTCGGGCAGCCAGTTCTGCGTCAGGTTGAACGCCTTCTCTCCGGCGTACACTTCCTTCCAGGCGATGGCGCGGCTGCCGCCGTAGGCCTTCCGGACGGCGGCGTCCAGGACCCGGCTGGACGCCCTCCAGATATCGGGGCCGGTGCCGTCCCCTTCGATGAACGGGATGACGGGACGGCTCGGAACCTGGAGTTGCCCCCTGACCATCCGGATTGTTTCACCCTCCGTCACCGGTGACTTCGCGATCGTTGTCATAGATTCTCCTGTTTGGTGGGATCGTTTCCGTCCGGGGCCGCGGGCGCGCCGCGGATCCGCCGTCCGTACTCCGACATTTCACTCGGTTGATACGATTTCAATTTGAGCGCGAACCTGATGTTGCCGTCATGGTGCCCGGGCGTCGCGTGAAGATGACCGTGAAACGCCGACAGTCCCGCCGCCCTCCCGTTCTACCGAACCGGATCGCATCGGGGCGGGCGACAGGTGCCCGACCATCCCCCGGGTTGCCGCCTCGAACCGCCGAACGACCCCCCGGGATCGGCCGGGGGACATCGGGGAAACTCCCGGCGTCCCCCGGCGAAATGACAGGGAAAGGGCCCCTGGGGATCGGTCGGATGTCAAGGATGGCGATGGCGTGGGCGTTCCCGGGGATGATCTCCGCAGGGGCTTCGCCTAGGACGATCGGGTAAATATCGCAAAGGGACATCGGAGAGCGGCGCAGCGCGAAAATGACGTACCACTATACCAAAATTCCGTCCAAAATGCAACGACCGTGCCCCGGGCCGAGTTGATTCTCAGGCCGGGGTTGAGTATATTCCGCCGTTTCGTACCAGGACCGACAACCTATCCCAAGGAGCCGTAATGAAAACATCGTCCTTCTTCAGCCTCGCCGCCCTCCCGCTCGTCTACCTGATGGTGACGGGATTCCAGTGCGGTTCCGCCGAATCGACCAGCGCGAAACTCTACATGCAGCGGAAGGAATGGTCCGCCGCCGAACTGGCATTGATGAAGGAAGTCGAGAACAACCCGGCCAACGCCGAGGCCTGGTACAACCTCGGCCAGGTGCGGCTCAGGAAGGGGGAGCAGAGCCTCGACGCGAAAAACTACGCCCAGTTCAAGACCGACCTCTCGAACATGGTCTACGCCTACGACAAATCGCTCGGCGTTTCGCCCGATTATCAGCCGCAGATCCAGACCGAACGGCTTTTCGCCTGGCAGAAGGCCCTCAACGCCGGCGTGGAACTCTTCAACCGGAGCATCAAGGCGGCCGAGGGGGAGGCCCCGGGCCTCCGCGCGCAGGCGGTCCAGCTGTATGACGTGGCGATCGCCGTCAACCCCGACAGCCTCCTCCCCTACAAGAACGCGTCGATCGCCCTCCAGGCCGACGGCCTCACCGACCGGCAGCTCCCCTATCTCCAGAAGGCGAGGAAGATCTCGACCGACACCGAAATTCTGAGCCTGCTGATCCAGATCTACATCGACCGCGGCGACAAGCTGAAGGCCGGCGGCGACGAGCGCGGCGCGATGGAGAGCTACGACCTGGCCCTCGCCGACCTGAAGGTTGCCCGCGCGTCCGCGCCCGACAACACCGAGCTCCTGAACGCGATGATCGACCTCTACATCAAGGTCGGCCGCGCTCCCGAGGCGATCCCCCTGATGGAGGAGGGCCTGAAAACCGATCCGAAGAACCGGGACTATCATTACAACCTGGGCGTCCTGCTGATGCAGTCCGGCAAGCTGCCGGAGGCGATCGGCCACTTCGACGCCGCCCTCGACGCGGATCCGAAGTACGATTTCGCCCTCCAGAACGCCGGCACCGCCAACCTCAAGATCGCCGACGAAATGAAACGCGCCTCACAGAGCGACGATCCGAAGAAGGCGGGTCAGAACAGGGCCTACGTCGAATATTTCAAGAAAGCCGCCTCCTACTTCCAGCGGCTCACCGAAATCAGGCCGGATGATCCGAACGCCTGGGATTTCTACGGCTCCGCCTGCGCCAACGGCGGGATGCTGAAGGAGGCCGAAGCGGCCATCGCGAAGGCCGACGCCCTCCGCAAAAATTAGAACGGAGAATGCCAATGGCACCGCCCGCGCAGCAGCAGCAGATCAACATCGAGCTGGGGGAAAAAGAGGGGGAGGGCATCTACTCGAACCTGGCGATCATCACGCATTCGCCCGCCGAATTCGTGATCGATTTCACCCGGGTCCTGCCCGGGGTCCCGAAGGCGAAGGTGCACGCGCGGGTGATCACCACCCCGCAGCACGCCAAGCTGCTGCTGAACGCGCTCCGGGACAACATCGAGAAGTTTGAGAAGTCGTTCGGCGAGATCAAGGTCCACGGCGAGCCGTCGATGGGCCCCTTCGGGTTCCAGCCCCCCACCGCGGGAGGCGACAAGGTCCACTAGACCGGGGAACCGGTTTCGGCGCGCGCCCTGGAAGGGCGTTCCGCGGCCGCCGGTTCAGAGCACGTAGCGGCTCAGGTCCTTGTCCCGGACGATCGAACCGAGTTTCGCGTCCACCATCCCCTTGGTCACCACGATCCGTTCGCCCGCGTGGGCGTCGGGCGCCTCGAAGAGCAGCTCCTCGAGCAGCGTGGTCATGATCGTGTGGAGCCTCCTCGCCCCGATGTTTTCCACCTGTTCGTTCACCCGGGCCGCCGTCCTCGCGATCTCAGCGATCGCTTCCGGTTCGAACTCCAGATCCACCCCCTCGGTCTTCAGGATCGCCACGTATTGCGTGATGAGCGCGTTCTGCGGGAGGGTGAGGATCTTCACGAAATCCTCCTCGGACAGGCTCCGGAGCTCCACCCTGATCGGGAAGCGGCCCTGGAATTCAGGGACGAGGTCGGAGGGTTTCGATACGTGGAAGGCCCCGGAGGCGATGAACAGCACGTGGGTCGTATTCACCATCCCGTGCTTGGTGAGCACCGTGGTCCCTTCCACGATCGGGAGCAGGTCGCGCTGGACCCCCTCCCGCGACACGTCGGGCCCGCCCTGGCGGCCCCGCTCCCCGGCGATCTTGTCGATTTCGTCGATGAAGACGATCCCTGAATTCTGCACCCGGTCGAGGGCCTCCTTCACGGCCGCCTCGGTGTCGATCAGCTTCTGCACCTCCTCCATGATGATGAGGTTCCGCGCTTCGGCCACGGCGACCCGCCGCTTCTTCGTCTTTTTCGGGAGGATGTTCCCGAACATTTCCTGGAGGTTGACGCCCATCTCCTCCATGTTGATGGGACCGAGCACCTGCATCGCGGGCACCTGCGGCGCCGAGACGTCCATCTCGATCACCCGGGCGTCGAGCTCTCCCCGGCGCAGCCGTTCCCGGAATTTTTCGCGCGTGGCCGAATGCTCATCGTGGTCTTCGGGATCGTGCGCCGCCTCGCCCGGGGCCGCGACCGTCCGGCGCTTCATCGGCGGCACGAGGATTTCCAGGATCCGCTCCTCCGCGAGCGCCGACGCCTTCCCGCGCACCTCCGCGGCCCGTTCGGCCTTCACCATGCTGACGGCAAATTCCGTGAGGTCCCTGATGATCGATTCGACGTCCCTCCCGACGTAGCCGACCTCCGTGTACTTGGTCGCCTCCACCTTGATGAAGGGGGCGTTCACGAGGCGCGCCAGCCGCCGGGCGATCTCGGTTTTGCCCACCCCGGTCGGGCCGATCATGATGATGTTGTTCGGCATGATCTCCTCGCGGAGGTGTTCGGGCGTCTGCTGGCGCCGCCACCGGTTGCGGATCGCGATCGCCACCGACTTCTTCGCCGCCTGCTGGCCGATGACGTACCGGTCGAGCTCGCGGACGATCTCCCGGGGGGTCAGTTCGCGGCGCGCGGGGGCGCTCATTTCAGCTCCTCGAGGGTGATGTTCTTGTTGGTGTAGATGCAGATGTCGGCCGCGCACTCGAGCGACCGGCGGACGATCTCCGCGGCGGGGAGCCCGGTGTGTTCGCGAAGCATCCTCGCCGCCGCCAGCGCGAAATTCCCCCCCGATCCGATCGCCACGATGCCGTCGTCGGGCTCCACGATCTCGCCCGTGCCGGAGATGATGAGGCCGCCCTGCCGGTCGATGACGGCGAGCAGCGCCTCGAGCTGCCGGAGATACTTGTCGGTGCGCCAGTGCTTCGCGAGTTCGACCGCGGCCCTGAGCAGGTTCCCGTTGCTCCGCTGGAGCTGGTCCTCGAAGCGTTCGAAGAGCGTGAACGCGTCGGCCGCCGCCCCGGCGAAGCCGGCGAGGACGGTGTCGTTGAAGAGGCGCCGGACCTTCCTGGCATGCTGCTTCATCACGGCGGCGCCCACCGTCACCTGGCCGTCGCTCCCGATGACCGTCTGCCCCCGGTGCGTGAGGCCGATGACGGTCGTGGAATGGATGATGTCGGGCATGGCTCCGTACCGGTTGTGTGTCAGAGTTTCCGGCGCAGCCGCGCGACCGGGATCTTCATCGCCTCCCGGTACTTGGCCACGGTCCGCCGGGCGATGTGGAGGCCGCCGGCCTTGAGCATCCCGGCGATCCTGTCGTCGCTCAACGGATGCCGGTGGTCCTCCCCTTCGATCATCGCCCTGATCGTTTTTTTCACTTCCTTGTTGGAAATCTCCCCGCCGTCGTCGGTCGTGAGCTTGTCGCTGAAGAAGTAGCGGAGCTCGAACACCCCGTGTTCGGTCTGGACGTACTTCCCGTTCACGACGCGGCTGATCGTCGAGATGTCCATCATGATGATGTCCGCGATGTCACGGTAAATGAGCGGCTTGAGCGATTCGCCGGTCTCGAAGAACTCGCGCTGCTTTTCCACGAGGGCGCGCATCACCCGCATCATCGTGTCCCGGCGCTGGTTGATCGATGCGATGAACCACTTGGCGGCCTCGAACCGCTTGCGGAGGAAATCCCGCACGCCGTTTGTCGCCGCCCGCTTCTTCCCCTGCGCGAGCATTTCGCGGTAACGGCGGTTGATCCTGAGCGGGGGGACGTTCCGGTCGTTCAGGGTGATGACGAAATCGTCGTCCACCCGCTCCACGGTGAAATCGGGGATGATGTAGTTCTGCTGCGTGGAAAACTGCCCCTCGCCCGGCTTGGGGTTGAGTTTGCGGATCGCCTCGAGGACCTCCCGCAGTTCGTCGACTCCGAGGCCGGCCTTCCGGGCCAGGTCCTCGTAGTGCTTCATCGTGAAGTCCTCGAAATAATGCGTCAGGATCGTGACCGCGGCCGCCCTGGTCCGCTCCGGGCAGTCGGCCGTCTCCATCTGGACGAGGAGGCACTCGCGCAGCGACCGGGAACCGATGCCCGGGGGATCGAGCCGCTGGATCCGCGCGAGCACCGTTTCGCCCTGTTCGGCGCCCAGCGAAAGGCCGTGTCCGAGGTTGACGTCCTGGAGAATGAGCGACAGCTCCCTCCGGAGGTACCCGTCCTCGTCGATGTTGCCGAGGATCTCGTCGGCGAGTATCCTCTCCTCGGGCCGGAAGTCGAGGAGCGAGATCTGGTCGGAGAGCCGCTGGATCAGCGTCGACTCGGCGGGCTGGGGGTACTCCTCGCGGTCCTCGTGACCGCCGGTGGAAATGCCGGTCTTGTACCCGTCATAGTCGTTGTTCATGTAGTCTTCGATCGAGAAGTCGCCGCTTTCCCGGTCGGCGGCGCCCTCGGCGGGCGCGTCGGCCCCGGCGGCGCCCGCGGCGTCCTCGGCCTTCGATTCGGCGACCTCCTGGACCTGCTCCTGCTCCGTGGCCTCCTCGAGCAGGGGGTTCATCTCCAGCTCGGCCTTGATCTTCTGTTCGAGCGCGAGGATCGGGAGCTGCAGGAGCTGGAGGTACTGCACCTGCTGGGGTGTGAGTTTCTGTTGAAGGCTCTGCCGCTGGGAGAGGTTAAGCATCGCCCGGATCCCTCCCCTCCACCGCGGCGTCGGAGGCGGGTGTCTCGCACGTCTCCCTGAGGAGGCCGTGCCAGCCGGGACCGAGGCGCCGGACGATGGCGTCCCCGAGAAAATCGTGGAGCCTCGTGTCCTCGCGCCTCCCCCGGTCTCGTCCCGCGGAACATTCCGGGATCTCCTCGTACCGCAGGACCCCCGCCCCGCCCCCGGAATAACGGAGCGGGAAGAGGTGGCAGGAAACCGGTTTTCTCCAGCCGATCTCCCCCTTGCGGAATGCCACTTCGAAGGAACACCTGGCGACATCCCCGTCGTACGTGACGAAGACGCACGCCCTGTCGTCGACGCAGGTGGTCGCGAACGCCCCCGGGAACCCGTCGACCGGGCCCTGCCGTTCGATCGCCGCGACGTGGACCGGGGAGAGATACTTCCGCACCGAAGGGTAGTGGCGCTCGACCAGCCCCTTCTCCTCGTCGAGCAACGGCGCTCCGCGGCCGCCTTCGAGCGTGCAGCAGGCCCCCTTGCATCTCGCGAGGTCACAGCTGAATCTCTCCGATGTCACCGCCTCGTCCACCGCTATGTCCCCGATCATCAACATATCGTGGGCAAAATACGAAATAATTCAGCAAGAGGAAAGGACGACCCCCGTGCGGCCGCGGGATTTCTCACAACTGCCGGATGAAATATTTTCCCGGGAGCTGCCGGACGAGATTGTGCATCTCCAGTTCGAGGAGACTGACGAGCAGGTCGGGGACGGGGAGCCCGGACCCGGAGGCGAGGTCGTCGATGTGGACCGGCGCCCCGCCGAGGAGGTCGGCAATCCTGCACTGCACCGGCGAGAGGGGGATGCGGGGACCGGCCGGCCGGGCAGGAACGGTCTGCGGACGCGGCAGCCACTGGCCGATTTCCGCGATGACGTCGTCGACGCACTCGACGAGCTTTGCCTTCCCCTCCCGGATCAGCGCGTGGCACCCCCTGCTCGTGCGCGAATGGACCGTGCCGGGCACCGCGAAAACCTCGCGGTCCTGGTCGAGCGCCAGGTACGCTGTGATCATCGCCCCCCCGTCGGTGTCCGATTCGACGACGATGGTGCCGAGGGAGAGCCCGCTGATGATCCTGTTGCGCCGCGGAAAATTCGACGGATCCGGACCGGTGCCGGGGGGAAATTCGGATGCCAGGAGGCCTCGCGCGCCGATCCGGTCGGCAAGCCGCCGGTTTTCCGCGGGATAGCAGCGATCGAGACCGGTCCCGATCACGGCGATCGTTTTTCCGCCGGCCGTGAGGGCGGCGGAGTGCGCCCGGGTGTCGACCCCCCGGGCGAGGCCGCTCACGACGTGCACCCCCGCCGCGGCCAGTTCCCGGGCGAAATGCTCCGCCATCACCAGGCCGTACGCCGACGGCCGCCTGGTCCCGACGACCGCAACCGACGGCTCCGCGGCAAACGAGACCTCGCCCCGGAGGTAGAGGACGGGGGGCGCGTCGTAGATCGCGGCCAGCCGCGCCGGGTAGCGCGCGTCCCAGAGATGGAGGATCGTGCCCCCGGCGGCGGCGAGGTCGGCGAGCTGACGGGAGGCCTCGCGCTCGGCGGCGGCCAGGCCACTGCCATGAAGAAACGCGTGGACGCGGGAGGCGAGGCGGCGGTTGAACCCGGGGACCGAGGCCAGGGAGGTGAGCGGCGCTCGCCGGACCCCGAGCGGATCGCCGAAGAATGAGACCAGGTTCCGCAGCCGCCGGACGCCGATCCCCGGAATGCCGCTCAGGACGATGAGCTCGCGATTCCGCTCCGCACTTTCAGGAGAGTTCGTTCCTGAACCTCTCCAGGAGCGCCTCGGCCGCCCGGGCCGTGCGGGCTTCGGCGATGATCCGGACAATCGGCTCGGTGTTCGACCTGCGGAGGTGGACCCACCCCTCGTCGAAATCGAATTTCACCCCGTCGTCCCGGTTCGTGCGGGCCCCCGGCGATAGCCGCGCCGCCGCCGCGTCAAGCAGGGCCGCGGTGTCCTTCCCCTCCGACCGGATCGAGGTCTTCCTGATGACGTATTCCGGGAGGGATGCCCTGAACGCGGACATCGTCTTCCCCGACGCAGCGAGCGACGTGAGGACGAGTCCGATGCCGGCGATCGCGTCGCGCATCAGGTGGAGCCCCGGGAAGATCACCCCTCCGCTCCCCTCGCCGCCGATCGACGCGCCGATCGCCTTCATCCTCCCGGCGACGTTGATTTCGCCGACCGGCGTCCGCTCGACGGTGGCGCCGTAGCGCGCGGCGACGTCCTCGACCGCCCTGGTCGTCGAAAGGTTCACGACCACCTTGCCGCCCCGGGGCGAGGCGCCGAGCACGTAGTCCACCGCGGCGGTGACCGTGTACTCCTCGCCGAACGGTTCCCCATTCTCGCTGATGAAGACGAGCCGGTCCACGTCGGGGTCGACGGCGATGCCGAGGTCGGCGCCCTGCTTCCTCACCTCGTCGCAGAGCGCGCCGAGGTGTTCCGGGAGCGGTTCGGGCGTCCGCGCGAACACCCCGCTCATCTCGGCGTTCATCCCGATGACGGTGCAACCGAGTCGCCGGAGCATCTCCGGGACCACCGCGCCCCCCGCCGCGTTGATGCAGTCGGCGACGATCTTGAAGGAACGTTGTGTTATCAGGTCGGGCCTGACCAGAGCGTTCGTGAGGACCGCCTCGATGTGGCGGGCGACTGCGGTTTCGTCCTTCGAATGCCTGCCGATCGTTCCCCAGCCGGCATACCGCGGCGGACCGCCCTCGACGATTCCCCGCAGGCGCGCGTTCTCCGCCCCGTCGAGAAACATCCCCGAGGGTCCGATGAACTTCATCCCGTTCCACTGCATCGGGTTGTGCGATGCCGTCACGGAGATCCCCCCGGCGGCCTCCCGTCGCGCCACCGTCCATCCGATCGTCGGCGTCGGCACCACGCCGAGGGCGATCACGTCACAGCCCATCGAAAGAAGCGTCGATGAGATGATGTTGGCGATCGGGCCGCCGGTGATCCGCCCGTCCCTGCCCAGCACGATCGGCCCGCGGCCGGCATACTCCGCGAACGCGGAGGCCCACCGAACCGCCACCTCCGGCGTGAGGGATTCGCCGACGATCCCCCGTACACCCGATATGCTGACCATCAAGGACATCGTCGTACCGTCGAATAATGATGCAATCTACACGATCGCCGGCGGGGTTCAATACCGTGAAACCCTCATCCGCGCCGGAACGGTGACATATTACCGAAAAAAGGGATGACCGTCAAGACAATCCGGGGGGAACCGGCCGACCCGCACGGGCGGCGCCCGCGATTGTTTCTCGCGGGGGTTTTTCTTACAATGCCTCCGATGAGTGTGAACGTGGCCCCCGCGCCCCGGCTCTCGCCGGCCCAGATGACATTTCTCCTGCGAACGGGCAGGAAGGCGATGGAGGCCGCCGTCCGGGCCATGCCTCCCCCCGGGCGCCCGACCACCGACCCACTGCTGCAACAGCCGTGCGGCGCGTTTGCGACCCTCACCATCTCCGGCGAGCTGAGGGGATGCGTCGGTTATCCTGAACCCATCCACTCCCTCGTCGACGCCGTCGCGCTCTCCAGCGTCAAGGCCGCGCTCGATGACGGCCGTTTCAGCCCCGTGGAGCCGGCGGAACTCCCCCTGATCCGGCTCGAACTCTCCGTGCTTTCCCCGCGTCTCCCGGTCGAATCGTTGTCGGAGATCGAGATCGGGAGGGACGGACTCTACATCGCGGCTGGCGGCGTCACCGGACTGCTGCTCCCCCAGGTGGCCGCCGACAACGGATGGGACGCCCCGACGTTCCTCCGGATGCTCTGCCGGAAATGCGGCCTCGCCCGGATGTCCCCCCGCGCTCCGGGAGTGTCGCTCTACCGCTTCTCCGCGGAGCATTTCTCCGAGGTCCCCGAACCATCCGGGGATCGGGCGTGAAGGACCGGGCGCGCGGCGCGGAACGGACCTGGGCGGACCCCCGCGGTCGCCGTCCGCCGGCCGTCGCCGGTGAATTCTATCCCTCGGATCCCGGCCTGCTTTCGAAAACGGTCACCGGACTGCTGGGGGAATGTTCCGGGCCGGTCCGGGAAGGCGCGCCGGTGGCCCTGATCAGTCCCCACGCCGGCTACCGCTATTCCGGGCGGACGGCCGCCGAAGGATATGCCGCCCTCCGCGATGAACGCTTCGACGCGTTCGTCATCGTGTCGCCCAGCCACCGGGAATATTTCGACGGAATCTCGGTCTACCCGGGGAAGGCGTACTCCACCCCGCTCGGCGATCTCCCGGTCGACGACGGGCTCCGCAGCGCGCTGGCGGAGGGAGGCGGGCCGGTGACCATTTCCGGGGCCGGACACGGCCGCGAGCACGCCGTCGAAGTCCAGCTTCCGTTCATCGTGGAACTCTTCGGCCCGGTCCCGTTCCTCCCGGTCGTGATGGGCGACCAGGAGAGGCCGCACTGCGACCACCTGGGCCGGCATCTCGCCCGGATCCTTTCCGGACGCCGGGCGCTCATCGTGGCGAGCACCGACCTCTCGCACTACCATCCCGACCCGGTCGCGAGGGAAATCGACGGCCGGTTCCTCGAACTCCTCGGACGATTCGATCACGCGGGCCTGATGGACGGGCTGGAAGCCGGGACCCTCGAGGCGTGCGGGGGCGGACCGGCCGTCGCCGCGTTGAACGCGGCCGCCCGGCTGGGGGCCCGGACGGTGGAGATCCGCCACTACGCGACCTCGGGCGACGCGGGCTCCGATCCCTCTTCGGTGGTTGGTTATGTTTCAGCGATCGCGAGGGCGGCGTGACGACGCGGAAAAAGCGCCGCAGGGAACCCTCGATCTCGCTGATCGGCGCCGGGGCGGTCGGCGCCACGCTCGCCATCCTCCTCTGGAAGGAAGGGTACCGGGTGCGGACCGTCATCAGCCGGAACGGCCCGTCGGCGGTGGCGCTCGCCCGGAAGGTCGCGTGCCCCCGCGCGTCGACAGAAATCGCCGACGTGGACCGCGCGTCGGACATCATCCTCATCGCGGTTCGCGACGCCGAGCTCGCCGGCGTCGTCCGCGCACTCGCATCCCTGCGCGGGTTGAAGCTCCGGGGCCGGACGGTCCTCCATACGTCCGGCGTCCATTCCTCCGCAATCCTCGCACCGCTGCGGAAAACCGGGGCCTCGACGGCCTCCTTCCACCCGCTCCAGACATTTCCATCGTCACCGGGCGCTTCGCGCGTCCGGACGGGGCTCCGGGGAATCTGTTTCGGCGTCGACGGGGACGACGAGGCCGTCGCGGTGGCCGGCCGGCTCGCCCTCGCCCTCGGCGGAAAACCCCTGCCGGTCCCGCCGGAGTTGCGCCCGCTCTACCACGCCGCCGCCGTCTTCGCGTCGGGGTACCTGGCGGCGGTGATGCACGCGGTCTCGACGCTGTCGAAGGCGGCGGGCGTCGCCCTCCCCTGGACCGAGGTCTTCGGACCGCTGATGACGGCGACGATGGAAAACACCGTCCGCACGTCGGCCGCGGAGGCGGTCACGGGCCCGGTGCTCAGGGGTGACCTGGAGACCGTCGGGCTGCACCTCGAAGCGCTCGGACGATTTGCGCCGGAATTCATTCCGATGTATACCGTCGGCGCCCTGGAGATCGCGCGCATCGCCGCGGGGCGAGGAACGATCCCCCGGTCGGCGTACGACGATCTCCTCACCACCCTCCGGGCCTCGGTCCGGGGCGGACGATCCTCACACAAAAAAAAATCCACCTGACACCCGTATGCCCTATACCACGCTCCTCCTCGACCGCGACGGTCCCGTCGCGACCGTCACCATCAACCGCCCCGACAAGCTGAACGCGCTGAACGCGCTCTGCAAGGAGGAACTCTCCGGCCTTCTCGCTTCGCTCCGGGCCGACGCCGCGGTCCGGGCGGTCATCATCACGGGCGCCGGCCCCAAAGCGTTCATGGCCGGGACCGACATCGGGGAACTCTCCCGGCTCGACCCGGTATCGGGAAAGGAGTTCGCCACGGGGGGCCAGGCGCTCTTCGACGCGATCCAGCATCTCGGGAAACCGGTGGTCGCGGCGGTCAACGGGTACGCGCTCGGCGGGGGATGCGAACTGGCGCTCGCCTGCCACGTGCGCGTCGCGTCGGAGACGGCGGTGTTCGGGCAGCCGGAGGTGAACCTCGGCATCATCCCCGGATACGGGGGGACGCAGCGGCTCGCCCGGATCGTCGGGCACGCTCGCGCCGCTGAGATGATCCTCACGGGCAGGCAGGTGGACGCGCGCGAAGCGCTCGGCCTGGGCCTCGTCAGCAGCGTTGTGCCCGCGTCGGAGTTGCTTCCGGCGGCGGGGGCGATCGCCGGTGCGGCCGCGGGGAAAGGCCTGCTCGCCGTCCGGATGGCGCTCAAGGCGCTCAACGCGGTCTTCGAGCTTCCGCTGAGCGAAGGCCTGCGCGTGGAGGCGGGACTCTTCGGCGAGCTCTGCGGCACGGCCGATTTCAGGGAAGGCACCTCCGCCTTTCTGGAAAAACGGAAACCGACCTTCAAGGGCGAATGACGTCACCGCGGAGCGCGCTCGCCACCCGGGTGGCCGGATCCGTCCTCGTGGCGGGCACCCTGCTCACACTCTTCCTCCTCGGGCGCGATCCCGCCCCCCCGTCCGCCGCGCCGGCCTCCGGCCCCGCTGTCCGGAATGCCGCCATCGCAGCCCTCGACCTGGAAATCGACAGTGTCCTCGCGGGTTTCCACATCGACCCCGGCGCCGTCAGGAAACGGTCCCACGATCTCCCCGACGAGGGATTCACCCGCACCGAGCGGTTCGTGAGCATCCCGGATTCAATCGTTCCGGTGAGCGTGAACGCCGCGCTGAACGTCGCCGCCCGCCGGCACCACGCGCGCGCGGTCGCCTCGGAGAACCTCAAACTGCGAACGGTCACCATCCACATCGAGCTCGACGGCGCGGTCATCCATACCGTGATCCTCAGGCGCGCGCTCCGCGGCGATGCGGCCCCGGACCGCCGCCCCCCGCCCGCCACCTGATACCGGGATTTCGTATATTTCCACCGCATCCCGGCACGCGTCCGGGACGGAATCGTCCCCCCGGCTGAGGGACGGCTCACACCATAACGGACAGAATCGGACCATGGCGAAAGGAACGGCCGGACAGCAGGGCCTGATGGACAAACTGGT
>CAZQSM010000059.1:0-6826 GCA_964596065.1 uncultured Chlorobiaceae bacterium
TAGCGCGCTTGCTTGGGGTGCAAGAGGTCGCGGGTTCAAATCCCGCCGTTCCGACCAGCATCGATCGGCATCAGTGAATCATCCCACCCGATTCGTTTTCACGGCCGAGCGTCGGGGACAAATCGCCTCTCCTCCGACACGCTCCCTTCCGGGCATCTTCACGCCGACCTGAGTCCCCCTCTCTCCATCTCTCCATCTCTCCGGCGCAGCAACGGGCGAACGATCGCCCGGACGGGTGACATCGTCCCCCTCGAACAGGCCGCGAACCCGGTGACATCGTCCGCCGCCGACCCGGTCAGTCACTCCATCCAGCCACCCCTTCGTTGTTCTGCCCGCGCGCGTTCGCCGATCTTTACGGGCTGATCATCGATTCGTCGGATCCGAAACACGCGGCGATCGCCGCCACGGAGGAGGCAGGGGTGCGGATCGCCCGGATCGGCGTCACCGGGGAAGGGGTTTGGATCCCGGAACCCCAGATTCCTTGAATCTCGCACGCTTTCTTAGTACATTTTTCACCGGTATGAGGCTTATGGTCACGAGGGTAAAAAAATTCTTCACCACGATGGGCCTGGTCGAGCAATCCCAGGTGGTGGCCTCGACGGCGGTGGTCGTCGCGATGGGGACGATTCTGACCGTGTACCTCGCCACGGGCCAGCAGGTGGGTCTCCTCGGGTTCATCAGCGTGGTGACCGTCGGCGTCCTCGGCTTCATGAGCGTCTATTTCACGCTGAAATACGGGAGGATGCTGGAGGAACAGCGGAGGGAGCTGATGGAACTGAACGCCATCGCCGAGGCGGTCAACCATTCGGTGGAGCTCGAATACGTGCTGCAGTCGGCCCTCGTCCGGGCGATGGCCATGCTCGGGGCCGAAAGCGGATGGATCTACCTCGCGGAACACCAGACGCTCACGCCGAAGCATTACCACGGCACCTCGGCCGATTTCTTCAGCCCGGTGTTCCTCCTCAGGAAGGAGATCCCGGGATGGATGCACGAACCGGCGATCCTGCCGCTCGACGATCCGCGGATCTCCGGTTGCGTCTCCGGATCCCTCGCGGACCACGGACTCAGGATGGTGATCTCCGTACCCCTCCTGCGCCAGGGCAACGTCGCGGGCGTTCTCCTGATGGCGAGCCCGGAAGCGAAATTCGGTGCGAAGAAAAACATCGCCTTCCTCCAGGCGTTCGGCCACCAGGTCAGCGCCGCGCTCAACAACGCATCGCTCTACGAGCAGGTCAGGAAATCGGAGCGCGAATACGCCGACCTCTATGAATACTCGCCCGACATGTACCATACCCTCAACTGCATCGGCATCGTGGTGAGCTGCAACCTGAAGGAAAGCCAGATGCTCGGGATCCCCAAGAGCGAGATCATCGGGCAGCCGGCCTTCGAGCTCTATCCGCCCGACCAGCACGAGCACCTGCGGGCGAACCTCCGGAAGATCTTCGAGCGCGGACAGGAGCTGCAGGGCGTCGAAGAGCGGCTCCAGCGCCGGGACGGATCGATCATCGACGTCAGCGCGAGTTCGTCGATCGTGCGGGACGCGGAGGGCCGGCCGGCGCTGGCGCGCATCGTCCTGCGCGACATCACGGAGAAGAAGCGGATGGAGGCGAAGCTCCTCCAGGTCCAGAAAATCGACAGCATCGGCAACCTGGCCGGGGGGATCGCGCACGACTTCAACAACATCCTGACCGCCATCCTCGGCTCGGCCTCGATCATGAAACGGAAGGTGAAGGACGACCCGCGGTGGCTCAAGTACGTCGACCTGATTGAAACCACGTCGCGGCGCGGGGCGGCGATCACGCGCCAGCTCCTCACCTTCGCCCGGAAGGCGAACCCCCACGTCCAGCCGGTCGACGTCAACACGGTGGTCGACCAGACGCTCCGCCTCTTCGAGGCCACGACCCCCAAATCGCTCCACGTCAAGACCGCGCTCTCGTCCGAACCGGTGATCGTCAACGCCGACGAGGGCCAGCTCCAGCAGGCCGTCCTGAACCTCTGCCTCAACGCCCGCGACGCGATGCCGAACGGCGGCATCCTCGTGATCAACACCCGGCCGGTGACGGTCGACGCCGAGCGTGCGCGCCAGTTCCCCGACGCGGCGCCCGGGGAATACGTGATGATCTCGGTGGCCGACTCCGGCGTGGGGATCGCGGAGGACACGCTCTCCCGGATCTACGAGCCGTTTTTCACCACCAAGGAACAGGGGAAGGGGACCGGCCTGGGATTGTCGGTGGTCTACGGGGTGGTCCGGTCGCACAACGGGCACATCACGGTGAACAGCGAACTCAACAGCGGCACCATCTTCACGATCTACCTCCCGCGCGTCCTGAACGGCAGGCTCCCGAGGGACGCCTCGTCCGCGCAGCGGGACGTGGTGGGGGGAACCGAACGGATCCTCCTGGTCGAGGACGAGATCTCTATCGGCGAGGTGGGGTCCGACATGCTCACGGAACTCGGCTACACGATCGAGACCGCCGTCAACGGGCGGGAGGCGATCCGGAAGATCGCCGAGGCCCCGAAACCGTTCGACCTGATCATCCTCGACATGAACATGCCGAGGATGGGGGGGCGGGAGACGTTCCTCCACGTGAGGGAAATGTTCCCCGACCAGAAGATCCTCGTCTGCAGCGGGTACCACGCCACGATGCTCGACGACGGTAAATTCGCGTCGATGGTCGACGGCTTCCTCCAGAAACCGTACGAGATCGCCGAGATCGCCGAACGCATCCGGTCGATCCTCGATCCCGCAAGGGTGAAGGGGGCCTAGCCGTGGGCACCGCCGCCGACATCGGCAGGAGCCTGCGGGAGGCGCGGCAGGGCGCCGGGCGGACCATCGGCGAGCTCTCCGACGTCACCCGCATCCACGCCTCCTTCCTGGCCGCCATCGAGGAGGGTTCCCCGATCCCCCTCGGCGAGGTCTACCGGAAAACGTTCGTGAGGACGTACGCGAGGGAGCTGGGCCTCGACCCCGACGCGCTGGTCGTGGAAGAACCGCGCGCCGTTCCCCCTCCCGCAGACGCGGCGCCGCGGTCGGCCTTCGCGGACCTCCCCGGGGGACCACCGGTCGAGGAGGGTGTCGCCTCCCCCGTGTCCCGCAACCCCTTCGCGGAACAATCCCAGATCCGGACGATGGCCGTGGTGGTGATCCTCCTTGTCGCGGCGCTCGTGATGTCGGTGAAATGGCTCGGATCGGACGGCGACCGGCAGCCCGCCGCCGAGGAGCGCCCGGCCGGACGGCCGGAGGCGCCGGGGGGCGAACGACTGCCGGCGTTCGCGAGGGACAGCGCGGGAGGGGTCGCCGCGGGCGCCGCGGACAGCCTCGTGCTCCGCGCGACCACGACCGAGAGCGTCTGGGTGCACATCGTCATCGACAACGATTCGACGATCGAGTACACGCTGCCCCCCTCGTACTCGCTCACCCTCCGGGCGAGGGACAATTTCCTCCTCGCGGTCGGAAATCCCGCGGGCCTCGCTATCTCCCTGAACGGCCGGAAGATGGACGTGCTGGGGGAGGGCAACCGGCCCCGCAAGAACATCTTCCTCTCCAGAAAATCGATTCCCGAGTGAGGCGGCGCGGTGGAAGGTAAAACCCCCAACGTGAAGCGCTCCACCGGGGAGGCCGCCCGGAAGGCGCGCGAGCTCCGGGAGGCGATCGGGCGCCACGACCGGCTCTATTACGTGATGGCCCGGCCGGAGATCACCGACGCCGCCTACGACGCGCTGATGCGCGAACTCCAGGAACTCGAGGCGCTCCATCCGGAGCTGTCGGGCCCCGATTCTCCGACCCAGCGCGTGGGCGGCGCCCCCGTCCGGGACTTTCCCACGGTCCGCCACGGCGCGCCGATGCTGAGCCTCGCGAATACCTACTCGGAGGAGGAGATCCGGGAGTTCGACACGAGAGTGCGCGGGCTCCTCGGCGACGCCGCCGTGCGTTACAGCTGCGAGTTGAAATTTGACGGCGTTTCCCTCAGCCTCCGCTACGCGGGCGGCGTCCTCGAACGCGCCGTCACCCGCGGAGACGGCGCGGAGGGGGACGACATCACCGCCAACGCCCGGACCATCAGGACGATCCCGCTGCGGCTCCCCGAGGGGGTGCTGCGGTCCGGGACGTGCGAGGTCCGGGGGGAAGTGCTGATCTACAGGGCGGACTTCGACGCGATGAACGAGGAACGCCTCGCGGCGGGGGAAAAGCCGTTCGTCAACCCGCGCAATTCGACCGCCGGGACGCTGAAGCTGCAGGACCCGAAGCAGGTCGCCGCCAGGCCGCTCCAATTCTTCGCCTACGCCCTGCTCGGCCCGGAATCGCGGACCGACCACCACCGCAACCTCGAGCTCCTCGGGGCGCTCGGGTTCAGGGTGGACGACCGGGCGCTCGTCGCCGACACGGTCGACGAGGTCATCAGGTGCTGGAGGGAGCGCGAGGCGGAACGCGAACGGCTGCCGTTCGACGTCGACGGGGTCGTGGTGAAGGTCGATTCGCTCGCGCAACAGGCCGCGCTCGGCGCCGTCGCGAAAAGCCCGAGATGGGCGATCGCCTGCAAGTTCAGCGCCCGGAAAGGGGAAACGGTGCTCGCCGGGATCGTCCCCCAGGTCGGCCGGATGGGCACGGTCACGCCGGTCGCGGTGCTCGAACCGCTCTTCCTCGGCGGCACGACGATCACCCGCGCATCGTTGTATAACGCCGACTACATCCGCCAGCTGGGCATCCGGATCGGCGATCGCGTCGTCGTCGAGAGGGGCGGGGACGTGATCCCGAAGGTGACGGCGGTGGTGGGGGGGGAGGGGCGCCGCGTCGGGAAGGCGTGGCGGTTTCCCCGCCGCTGCCCATCGTGCGGCGGTCGGCTCTCCCGTCCCTCCGGGGAGGTCAACTATTTCTGCGTGAACAACCGATGTCCCGCCCAGGTGGCGGGGAGGATCGGGCACTGGGCCTCGCGGAGCGCGATGGACATCGCCGGCCTCGGGGAGGCGAACGTCGCGCGGCTGGTGGAGGGGAAATTCGTGTCAGACGTCGCCGACCTCTACGAACTCCGGGGGCGCCGCGATGAACTCGTCGATCTCGACGGCTGGGGCGAACGAAGCGTCGACAATCTCCTCGACGGCATCGACCGGAGCGCGTCCAGGCCGTACCGGACCGTCCTCTACGCCCTCGGGATCAGGCACGTCGGGCTGGGCGTGGCGGGGGTCCTCGCCGGCGCCTACGGGTCGATCGACGGGCTGATGGCGGCGTCGGAGGAGGAACTCGCGGAGGTGGACCAGGTCGGACCGAAAATTGCGGAAAGCATCGTATCCTTTTTCTCCGGCGGGGAGAACCGTGCGCTCCTCGGACGGCTCCGGAAGGCGGGATTGAATTTCCGGGCGGAGGCGCCGGATCGCAAAAAAAATGGTATATTCACCGGGATGACCTTCGTCGTCACCGGGACGCTCCCGGGCATCACGAGGGGGGAGGCCCGCGCGCGGATCGAGGAACGCGGCGGCAGGATGGCCGCGGCGGTTTCCACGAAGGTCGACGTCGTGGTCGCCGGGAGCGACCCGGGGTCGAAGCTCCGGAAGGCGCAGTCCCTCGGGCTCGAAGTGTGGGACGCGAACACATTCATCCAGAAAACCGGTTCATAATCCGATGCCGCGGTGATGTTCAATCGGACACTTTCACTCGTCGGGCTGCAGTTCGCGAAGTTCCAGTTCCGGAGCGACTTCGACCTGCCGCAGAACCTGACGAATTTCTTCACCGGAGCGAAGAACGTTCTCGTCGTGATGCCGCGAGGCTACGACAACGCGGTGCACGCCGGAAACGCCCTGCACAAATACCGCGACGCCCTGAGCGGGCACCACCTCACCATCATCCACACCGGGACCAGGGAGACGACGCTGAGCAGTTTCCTCCACTCGCAGATCATCCGGATCTCGCCCCAGGACATCAACCGGTTTTCGATCCCGACGAGGGGGCTGATGCAGCGCATCGTCAACCGGGAGTACGATGTCGCCCTCGACCTCAACCTTGACTTCGTTCTGCACAGTGCGTATATTTGCAGGGCTTCGCGCGCGAAGGTGCGGGTCGGATTTCAGCGGAGCCCGTTGGCGGATCATTTCTTCAACGTGAAGGTCGATCTGGGAGAACGGCGAGCGCCCCAGACGATGTACGAACGATTCGCCGCCAGTCTGATGATGTTTTAAGGATTAATCGCCCGGGTCAGCCGACGCATGAAATTCAAGGTGAGCAAGAACGGCAGGAACACCATCCTCAAGCTGGGGGTGAAGAAGCTCGACTCGACGGTGACGCCGGAGCTGAAGGCGGAATTCCTCATCCTCTGCAAGCCCGCGGTCGCCGACCGCCTGATCGTCGACCTGGAGTCCGTCGAGTTCTGCGACTCGAGCGGCCTCAGCGCCCTCCTCATCGCCGACAGGACGATGAGGGAACACGGCGGGTCGGTCACCCTCGTCCACGTCCATAAAAAAGTGATGGACCTGATGAACATCTCGCAGCTGGATCGCGTTTTCACCATTGAAAAAAAGCTGTCAGACGCCCTCAAGGCGTGAGTCCCTGACACCCGCCTCCCCGATGTCCCCGCCGGGTGCGTCCTGATGGGCTTCGGGACGCTCGATTATTTCGTCGTCGCCGCCTACCTCGTGGCGATCACCCTGCTCGGCCTGCTCGCCGGGGGGAAGCAGAACAACTCCTCGGATTATTTCCTCGGCGGGCGGAACATCCCCTGGTGGGCGGCCTGCTTCGCCGTCGTCGCCACCGAAACCAGCACCCTCACCTTCATCAGCATCCCCGGCCTCGCCTATCTCACGAACCTGAATTTCCTCCAGGTCACGATCGGGTACC
>CAZQSM010000059.1:6926-13045 GCA_964596065.1 uncultured Chlorobiaceae bacterium
CCCGGCCTCGCCTATCTCACGAACCTGAATTTCCTCCAGGTCACGATCGGGTACCTGGCGGGAAGGATCGTCGTCGCGTTCCTCTTCCTCCCGGCATACTTCCGGGGGGAGCTCTCGACCGCCTACCAGTTCCTGGGGGAGCGATTCGGTCCGCGCGTGCGCCGCACCGCGAGCCTCACCTTCATGCTCACGCGGGTGCTCGCCGACGGCGTGAGGCTCTTCGCGACCGCCATTCCGCTGGCGCTCCTCCTGCGCGCCTCGCCCGCCTGGGCAGCGTGGCCCCCGGAGGCGGTCTACATCACGTCGATCCTCGTGATGGCCCTCCTCACGTTCGCCTACACGACCGTCGGGGGGATGCGCGCAGTGATCTGGACCGACGTCGTCCAGATGCTCATTTACCTCGGCGCGGCGATCGCCGCGGGCCTGCTCCTGGTCGGGATGATCCCGGGCGGCCTCGACGCGGCCCTGCGGAGCGTCGCGCCGGGCGGGAAGCTGGAAGTGTTCCGGACCGGCGCGGGTACGCCCGGGTTCTTCGCCGATCCGTACACCCTCGCCGCGGGCATTGCCGGGGGATTGACGCTGTCGATGGCATCGCACGGCACAGACCAGCTGATCGTCCAGCGGCTCCTGACGGTCAGGACGCTGACCGGCGCACAGCGCGCCCTCATCTGGAGCGGCGTGATCGTCATGGTGCAGTTCGCCATCTTCCTGTTCGTCGGCCTCCTGCTCCACGCCTACTACGGCGGCGCCTCGCTCGCGGACCTGGGCGTCCTCAAGGCCGACGAGATCTTCCCGAAGTTCATCATCGAACGGATGCCCACCGGCCTCTCCGGGCTCATCATCGCCGGCCTCCTGGCCGCCGCGATGTCGACGCTCTCCGGGTCGGTGAATTCGCTGGCGTTCGTCACACTCGCCGACATATACCTTCCCCGCGCTCGGGCGCCCGTCTCTGCGGAACGCCAGGTCGCGCTTTCGAGGAGGTTCACGCTCCTCTGGTCGGCCGTGCTGGTGGGGGTGGCGATCTTCTTCATCTACGCCGGATCGAAGGTCCTCGTGGAGATCGCCCTCGGGGTGGCCTCGTTCACCTACGGTGGGCTGCTCGGCCTCTTCCTGCTCGGACGGCTCAGCAGCCGCGTGACGGGCGACGAGGCGATCGCCGCCTTTTTCACGGGCATCGGGGCGATGATCCTGGTCGTCCAGTGGGGCGCTGTCGGCTGGACCTGGTTTACGCTCGTCGGCGGCAGCGTCACGATCGCCACCGGGCTGCTGCTCGCCCTTCGTTCCCGCGGCCTTCCCGAACACCCCCATCCACCGGAGGACCCGAATGCAACTCCTTGACTGGGCCGTCATCGGCGCGTACTTCCTCGCGACGCTCTATTTCGGGTTGAAATATTCCCGGAGGGCGGGCACGTCGACGGACGAATTCTTCCTCTCCGGACGCAACCTTCCCTGGTGGCTCGCCGGGACCTCGATGGTCGCGACGACCTTCGCGGCCGACACCCCCCTCGCCGTGACCGAACTGGTGGCGAAGAACGGGATCGCCGGAAACTGGCTCTGGTGGAATTTCGTCCTCGGGGGGATGCTCACCGTCTTCTTCTTCGCGAGGCTCTGGCGCAGGGCGGGTGTGCTCACCGACGTGGAGTTCGTGGAATTGCGCTACTCGGGGCGGCCGGCGGCCTTCCTCCGCGGGTTTCGTTCGGTCTACCTCGGACTCTTCATGAATTCCGTCATCATCGGATGGGTCAACCTGGCGATGGCGGCGATCCTCCAGGGGATGTTCGGGCTCGCGCCCGGAGAGGCGATGGTCTACGTCGCCGGCGCGATGCTCCTCACGGCGCTCTATTCGGCCGTGGCGGGGCTCTGGGGCGTGGCGGTGACCGACGTGTTCCAGTTCGTCTTCGCGATGGCCGGTTGCGTCGCGCTCGCGTACCTCGTCCTCGACGCCCCCGCGATCGGAGGCCTCGACGGCCTCGTGGAGCAGCTCCCGGAGTGGTCGCTCAGGTTTTTCCCCTCGGTGGGGGACACGGCCGGGGGGCTCCTCGCCGGCTCGACCCTCGCCCTGAGCAGCCTGGCCTTCCTCGCCTACGTGGGGGTGCAGTGGTGGGCGTCCTGGTACCCGGGCGCCGAGCCGGGCGGCGGGGGGTACATCGCGCAGCGGATGATGTCGGCGAAAAACGAGAAGCATTCGCTCCTGGCGACGCTCTGGTTCACCGTCGCGCACTACTGCATCCGGCCCTGGCCCTGGATCCTGGTTGGGCTCGCGTCCCTCGTCCTCTACCCGGAGCTCGGACCCGACGAAAAACGGCTCGGGTACGTCTACGCGATGAGGGACTTCCTGCCCGTCGGCCTCCGCGGGATGATGGTCGCGGCGTTCTTCGCGGCCTACATGTCGACGATCGCCACGCAGCTCAACTGGGGGACGTCGTACCTGGTCAACGATTGTTACCGGAGGTTCCTCGCGAAGGGGAGACCGGAGCGACACTATGTGGGGGCGTCGAGGGTGATGACGCTCGCGGTGATGGCCGCGTCGTTCGGCGTGACCCTGATGATGGGGACGATCTCCGGCGCCTGGGCCTTCATCATCGAGGCGGGCGCGGGCCTCGGCCTCGTGCTGATCGTTCGTTGGTTCTGGTGGAGGGTGAACGCCTGGTCCGAGATATCGGCGATGATCGCGCCGATCGTCACCTACGCCATCGTCAGGACGTACACGTCGATCGAGTTTCCGGTCTCGCTGTTCGTCATCGTCGGCGTCACCAGCGCGGTCTGGATTTCGGTGACGCTGGCAACGAAGCCGTCGGCGATGGAGACGCTGCGCGCATTCTACGAGCGCGTGCACCCGGGCGGGTGGTGGGGGCCCGTCGCCGCATCACTCCCCGGGGTCCGGCCCGACGGCGGATACGGAAGCCTGGTGGTCGACTGGCTGGCCGGCGTGGTCCTGGTCTACTCGGTACTCTTCGGCATCGGCAACCTGCTCATCGGATCGGTGGGTGAGGGTCTCGCCTGCCTCGCGGTCGCGGCCGCGGCGGCCGCGCTCATCGCGGTGCACGTGTCGAAGTACGGCTGGGGACGGGAAGGGGGCTGACGCCCTCACGCCCCCCTGAGGAGCGCTTCGATGTCGTCCATGATGCGGTCCATCTTCCGGACGGCGGTCTCGACCGGCTCCGTCGTCCCCATGTCCACGCCGGCCCGCTTCAGCAACGCGATCGGATAATCGGATCCCCCCGCCGAAAGCAATTCCATGTACCGCTCCACCGCGCCGCGGTCGCCCGCGAGCACCTTCTCACTGATCGCCGACGATGCGCAGAACGACGTCGCGTACTGGAACACGTAAAAATTGTAGTAGAAATGGGGGATGTACGACCATTCCGATCGGACGTAGTCGTCGACGTCGCAGACCCCGGCCTCGTGGCCGTAATATTCCCGGGCGAGCCGCAGGTAGAGTTCGTCGAGCGAATCGCCGGTCAGCGTCTCGCCCCGCTCGACCGCCTCGTGGATGAGGAGCTCGAATTCGGCGAACTGCGTCTGTCGGAAGACGGTCGCCTTGAAGTGCTCCAGGTAGTGGCCCAGGAGGCTCATCCGTTCGCGCGGATCCGTCGTCCGCCTGAGCGTATCGTCGAACAGGAGCGCTTCGTTGAAAGTGGAGGCCACCTCCGCCACGAAGATGGAGTAGTGGCAGGTCGCGTGGGGCTGGCCCTTGTTCGAGAACCAGCTGTGCATGGTGTGCCCGAGTTCGTGCGTGACCGTGCTGACGTCGTCGTACCGCCCGTTGTAGTTGAGCAGGATGTAGGGGTGGACGTCGTACGCGACACCGTTCGAGTAGGCGCCGGACCGCTTCCCGTCCGTGGGATAGACATCGATCCAACGCTCGTCGAACGCGCGCCTCGAGACGTCGACGTAGTCGGCGCCGAGGGGGGCTACCGAATCGAGGATTGACGCGCGCGCTTCGTCGTAGGGGTACTCGCGGTCGACCTCCTCCACCAGTGGGGCGTAGAGGTCGTGGTAGCGGAGACGGTCGACGCCGAGGAGCCGGCGCCGCAGCTCCAGGTAGCGGTGGAAGGTGGGGAGGCTCTTCCGGATCGTGCCGATGAGGTTCCGGTAGACCCCGGGGGGGATGTTGTTCCCATGCAGCGCCGCCTCGAGGCACGACGGGTAGCGCCGTGCGCGGGCGAAGAACAGGTCCTTCCGCACCTGTGCGTTGAGCTGGGTGCCGAACGTCCGCCGGTAATCGTGGAGCCTGGAAAAAAAGGAGGCGAACACCGCCTCGCGGTCGGCCCTCACCGTGGACGCGCGCCGGACGGCGAAGGCGGCCGGGTTCAGCGTGACCGTTTCCCCGCCGGCGAGCGTGACGTCGGGATAGGGGAAGTCGGCGTTCGAAAAGATCCCGTAGATGTCCCCCGGCCCGTCGGCGAGCAGCCCCGCCTCGGCGATGATCCGCTCCTCCCCCGGCGTCCCGGTGTGCGACCTCCGCCGGACGATGTCGCCGAGGTAATGCCGGTGGATCGCGAGCCCGGGCTCCGCGGAGAGAAAGCCCTCGATGGTCGCCGGGTCTATGCCCAGGATTTCCGGTTCGATGAACGAAGCCGCGGATGCGAACGCCGACCCGAGTTGGCCGATTTCCCCCTGCATCGCCGTATATTCCGACACCCTGGTGTCCTGGTCGGAGCTCATGCCCGCGTAGGCGACCAGGCGGAGATACTCCTTCCCGATGTCGTCGGCGGCCGTGAGGCACCCGAGGAGGGCGCCTGCGGAGTCGCCGAGGCTGTTCCGGTATCGCTCGAGCTCAGGCAGACGGGAGGCGAACCGGTCCCTGGCCAGGCGCCATGCCCCATCGTCGGGATACAGGTCTGCGAGGTTCCAGGTGAACCGGCGGGGGATCAGTTTCCGGTCCCCCTTCAGCAGGGTCCCGCGTCCGGGCGTGCCGGCAGGCTGTATCGGGTTCATTCGACGTTATCGTTCAGGTTGATCGCTCGCAGGTGACCGGTCAATGTACGGAATTTGACCGAAACCTGAACGGTTTTGCATCTCAGGCCGCTTCTTCCCATATTTCGAAGGATGACGAGCGGCTCCCTTGAAAACAATCCTCTCAGGACCTTCCTCGGCCGGCTGAGGCGCAGCGCGCGGGGCGGAGGATACCCCCTCGTGAAAATCGCGATTTTCCTCCTGCTGACCGGACTCCTCACGATGCTCACCCCCCACGGCCAGCTCGTCGAAATCACCTATACCGTCGGCAATGTCTGGGTCGAAAAAGACCTCATCTCCCCGTTCCCGTTCCCGATCGTCAAAGACCAGGCGACGTACGCCGGGGAGCTGGCCGCGGCCGAGCGCGCGGTCCCCCCGGTTTTCGTGCGTCGCGTCAACGCGTTCGGCGAGGCCTCCGATTCGCTCAAGCGGCTCTGGGACGCCCTCGCCGGTGAGTTCCGCCGGCGGTCGGGCGCGGCGCCCCTCCAGCTCACGGCCGCGGAGTGGGATGCGCTCGGCCGGATCGACCGGACCACCCGCGGCGGTATCGCATCGTTCCTGGCCGCGTCCAGCCCGGCGGTGCTCGAACTCCTCGGCGAACTCTACGACGCCGGAATCCTCGACACCGGCCGGATCAAACAGCGGCATCCGCAGATCGCCGTGCGGCTGGGGAACCGGGAGGAGCTCGTTTCCGTGGACCGCGTGTTCGAACCCTCCGAGGCGATGAACGCGGTCGGCTCGCGGCTGGCCGCGTTCCGGGACGCCGCCGGCGGTTCGATCGTCATCAAGGGCGCCCTGGCGGTGCTGCGTCCCAACCTGCTGTTCGACGCGGGGGCGACCGCGGCGCTGATCCACGGCGCGAGGGACAACGTTCCGAGGACGGTCGGGTTCGTCCAGGAGAACGAGCGGATCATCGGGAAGCACGAAAAGGTCACGGCCGACACCAAGCTCAAGCTCGAGTCGTTCCTCAAGGCGAAAAGCGAGCGCGCGATCGATTCCGGCGCGTGGCGCTACTGGGCGGGCAGCGCGCTCCACATGGCGGTGATCCTCTCGATCTTCGTCATCTACCTGGTCCTCTTCCGCCGCGCGGTGTACCGCGACAACGGCAAGCTGGTGCTGATCGCGCTGATCATCCTGATGGAGGGCGTGCTCGCCTGGCT
>CAZQSM010000060.1:0-12572 GCA_964596065.1 uncultured Chlorobiaceae bacterium
GGTTCCGGATGTTCTCCTCCGACGAGATGGTCGCCATCAGGAACGGTTTGCCGAGTGTGCTCTTCCCGATCTCCTCCACCACCACGCGGTCGGAGGCGTCGCCGATGAGGGTGAAATAGCTGACGATCTGGTTCCAGTCGATCAGCTTCCGGTCGTCGCCCATCCTGAACCCGAACACCTGTTCGGGCGACGGAAGTGTGGACTGCGATGGAGGTTGCGCCTGCGTGTGGATCTGACCCTGCGCGGGCGGCGACGCCGGGGCCGCGGGCAGGGCCGCAGGAACGATGATGAACAGCCAAGCGAGAGCGGAAACGATGGGGGAGGTCGTGGCGAATCGGTTCATTCGGTTTACCGTGAAAGAAGTTGAATATGAAAGGACGGCGGTCGGAGGCCGCCGGTTGAATGTCTCAGCTCAGGAGACCGCCGCCCCCGGAAAAACGATCCGGCATTTGTCTCCCGCCTCGAGCTTCACCCTCAGGCCGACCGGGAGGGTGAGGGAACCGGAGATATGGCCGTGGCGCACGCCGCCCGCGACCGGGACGCCGAGGCCGCCGAAGGCATCGTCGAATATCGTCCGGAGCGACAGTGAGGGCTTTCCCTTTTCCGGATTACACTCCGTGAAGCTGCCGAGGACCACGCCCCTGATCCCGCTGAAGGTTCCCGCGAGGCGGAGGTGCTGCAGCATCCTGTCGATCCTGTACGGCCGCTCTCCCACATCCTCGAAGAAGAGGACGGCGTTCCGCGCCGACGGGAGATAGGGCGTTCCGGCGAGGTGGCTCAGCATCGAGAGGTTTCCGCCCAGGAGCGTGCCCGCGGCCGACCCGCGGCGGATGGTCCTCGCCGCCGTGGCGAGCGGTCCCAGGGGACGCCGGCTCGTGAGCATCCTCCAGAATGTTTCCTCGGCGTTTCCGGTGAGCCCGCGCGCCATCGCGGCGGCCGCCATCGGGCCGGCGAAGGAGACCAGGCCGCACCTGCTCCAGAGCGCCATCTGGACGGCGGTGAGGTCGCTGTAGCCGACGAAGATCTTGGGATGTTTTCGGACGAGCCCGTAGTCGATCATCGGGAGGATGCGCATCGACCCGTAGCCGCCGCGCAGCGCGATGATCGCGCGGACCCGGCGGTCGGCGAAGAGGCGGTTGAGATCGTCGGCGCGTTCGCGGTCCGACCCGGCGAGAAAGCCCTTCCGTTTCGCGATGTTGCGCCCCGTCTCGACCCGGTATCCGAGCCCCTCGAGGTAGGCGATTCCCTTCGCGAGGTCGTCGTTGCGAAGGGGCGGACTCGCCGGCGCGCAGATGCCGATGACGTCGCCCTTTCGCAGTGCCGGTGGCTTGATCGGTTTCATGGTCGGTGGAAAAGATAGCGAGATTCGGGGTGAGGGTCAACCGGGAGGCGGCCGGCGTTCCCCGCGCCGGTCGAATCGGCGGATGGCGCCGCCTTTGTTATTGCCTCCCGACTTGCCTATCTTACTGACATTCTCCCACTTTGAAAGGAACCCGCAATGTTTTTCATATTCCTGCTGTTGATCGGCGTCGTCGCGCTGACCATGTTTATCGCCGCAAAAAAGCGGTTTCAGGTGATGCGCACGCAGACGGTGAAGGCCTCGATGAACCTGGCCGCGGGCATCGCCGCCGCGGCGCTGATCGGCGCCTTTTCACAGCTGTTCACGGTGATCCCCGCGGGGCACGTCGGGGTGATCGACTTCTTCGGCATCGTCTCCGAAAACACCCTCAAGGCCGGGATCAACATGGTCAACCCGCTCGCCAAGGTGATTAAATTTTCCGTCCAGACGAAGGAACTGAAAGAGAACATGTCGGTCCTGTCGCGCGAGGGGCTGACGATCGGGCTGGAGATCAGCGCGCTCTACAGGCTCGAAGCCGATTCCGCCGCCGCGGTCTACAGGAAGATCTCGGATGGCGACTACGAAAACATCATCCTCATTCCGCAGTTCCGCTCGGTGAGCCGGTCTGTGACCGCGAATTTCGCGGCGAGCGCGCTCTATTCAACCGAACGCGAGCGGCTCGGTGAAAATGTGATGGCGGAGCTCTCGAAAATTGTCGGGACGAGGGGCATCATCATCGAGTCGACGCCGCTGCGCAACGTGGCGCTGCCGTCCCAGCTGACCGACGCGATCGAACAGAAACAGCGCGCGGACCAGGAGAGCCAGCGGATGGAGTTCATCCTGACGAAGGAACGGCAGGAGGCGGACCGGAAGCGGGTTGAAGCGCAGGGTGTGGCTGATTTTCAGAGGATCGTGGCGACCACCATCAGCGAACAGCTCCTCCGGTGGAAGGGCATCGAAGCCACGCTGAAGATCGCGGAATCGACGAATGCCAAGGTGGTGATCATCGGCAGCGGCAAGGACGGGCTGCCGGTCATCCTCGACACGAAGTAAGCGGGAGGCGCCGGACCGTCGGCGTCCCCCGGTCGGCGACTCAGTCGAGCCCGTTCATCAGGTCGTCGATCGCGTACCGTTTCTCCGCGTCCGTAATGCCGGGCGCGGTCGCGTGCCGGTGCCGCCGGTGGACGGAGACGCCCACCAGGACCAGGCTCGTAAGGAATGCCGCGAAGCTGAACAGTTTCATCGTTCCCCCTGTCATTGTGTGCAGACGATGCCTTCGGTTCGCCAGAGCGTGAGTTTGAGGACGTGGTACCACCGCTGGGTTTCCATCTCGTCAAGGAGCAGGTACTCCAATACGACGCGTTGTTCCCTCGTAAGCGGACGCAGCTGATATCTGACCTTCATTGGAGCCCTTTTATTTGTTTTCCGGGGGCAATGAAGGCAGAACGCGGCCTGGCGGGTGTGTGATTTGTCACGCCCGGTGGGCGGTATCACGGAGCGGGGGGTGGTGTGGCGAAATCAGCCCCAGGGGGGCGTGACTGCCGTCAACGGGGGGCTACGATTCGGCTTCGACGGTGAGGGAGGGAAGTCCTCCCGGATCGAACCGCACGCCGATCGCCGCCGGACGGCAGCAAACCGCGCAATCCTCCACGAAATCCTGCTTTTCCCCGCCCGTGGGATCGATCAGAATTTCGTTTGCCTCCCCGCAATAGGGGCAGGCGTATGTCGCCGGTATGAGGTAGGTGAAATCCATGGCGGTTAAGGGAAAAAGTGAAGCCGGGACGGGGAAGCCGGCCAGGCCGCTCTACCTGATGTTCAATAAACCGGACGGCGTGCTGACCCAGTTCAGGCCCTCGCCCGGGAAAAAAACACTTTCAGACTTCGGGCCGTTTCCGCGCGATGTCCACCCGGTCGGCCGCCTCGACGGGGACAGCGAGGGTCTCCTCCTCCTGACGAACGACGGTCTCCTCCACCACCTGCTGATCGAACCGAAGTTCGGACATCCGCGCACCTACCTCGTGCAGGTCGAAAGAATCCCGGACCCGTCCGCGCTCGAAAAACTTCGCACGGGCGTGATCATCGGGGAGGATCCGACCCTCCCCGCCGGGGTCCGCCTCCTTCCCGCCGATCCCGGGCTATGGCCCAGGGGGACGCCGATCCGGTTCAGGAAGAGCGTGCCCACCGCCTGGCTCGAGATCACGCTCCGCGAGGGAAGGAACAGGCAGGTCCGGAAGATGACGGCGGCCGTTGGCCACCCGGCCCTTCGCGTGGTGCGGACCGCCGTCGGACCCCTTCTCCTCGATGACTTGCAGCCGGGCGCTTCGCGGGCCCTCACGGCGGCGGAAGCGCGGGAACTCGCCGATAGCGTGCGGCGCGGACGGTCTCAGAGGTCGTAAAATTTCAGGTCGACGCCCCTGCGGAGCTTCGTGATGTAGACGATCTGCCCGAGGTGCTGCGCGAAATGCTCCACGACGTGGGAGAGCGCGTCGAGGCAGGTCACGTCGTAGACCTGGATGCGGCGCGTCTCGGAGAGCTTCGCGGGATCGAAACGCGCGAGCGCTTCGTCGGCGTCGCGGATCGTCGCGACGAGCCGTCCCACGAGTTCATCGCGCGGCACGGGCCCTCTCTCCGAGAATTCCCCCTTCCGGTCGCGCGCGTCGTCCGCGCCGCCGAGGCCGGAGACGATCCATTGCCGCACGTTGCCCGAGAGGTGGAGGACCAGGTTCCCGACGCTGTTTGCGTTTTCGTGGGGCCGCCACCAGATGTCGTCGTCCGTGAGCTCCCCGAGGCAGCGGAGGATCCGCGGGAGGTATTCTTCCGACAATCTTCGCCGGCTGTAGGAGAGGTAGAGTCTGCCGAACTGGTCCCGGGGTGTCCCGCTTTCCGGGGGGGTGCGCCCCGGACCCACGCTTCCGCCGGGATTTCCCTCATTCCGCGTGCGCGTCACCGTTCGATCCTTTCCCCGAAAAATGGTCCCACCCGCCGCGCTGAAGCGGCGCGGACGTGCCGTCCTCACGGACATACGATATCCCCTTATCCTTCTCCACGATCCGCCCCACGATCGACACGTCGTCGGTGATCGCTTCGAGCTTCTCAAATTCAGCGTCGCTCAGCGTGAAGAGCAGTTCGTATTCCTCGCCGCCGAAGAGCGCGTAGTCGGTGGGAGGGTCGCCGAACTCCGCGGCGATCGATTGCGTGACCGCGACGAGCGGGAGATTGTGCTCGTAGACGGCCGCCCCGACGCCGCCCTGTTCGCAGAGATGGTGCACTTCCGACGCGAGGCCGTCGCTGATGTCGATCATCGAATTGATCCTGACGCGGCCCGCGGTCATCCCGGCCAGGTCCGTTCGCGGTTTCGGGAGGAAATGCCGCTCGATCGCCGGCGCGTACGGCTCGAGGTTCGGCCGGAAGGCGGCCCTGTCGGGGGCGGCGAGGTACCGTTCCTTTTCCCGCTGGAGGATTTTCAAACCGGCGAACGAGGACCCGAGATGGCCCGTCACGCAGATGTAATCCCCGGGTCTGGCCCCCTTCCGGTAAACGAGGTTCGCCTCGTCCGCCTCCCCGGTCATCGATACGGTGATCGTCAGGTTCCCCGCGGAGCCGGTGGTATCGCCCCCCACGACGGCGTAGTCGTACGCCTTCATCGAGGAGGCGACCCCGGCGTAAAATTCCTCCACCATCGGCACGGTGATTTTTCCGGGGAGCGAGAGCGCCACGGTCGCCAGGCGCGGCGTGCCGCCCATCGCGGCGATGTCGCTGAGGCTTGCAGCCATCACCTTCCAGCCCAGGTGCTTGAGGGAGGTGAATGTGAGGTCGAAATGGATCCCCTCGGCGAAGGTGTCGGTGGTGAGCAGCTGCACCGTTCCGGGCGCCGGGCGGTAGACGGCCGCGTCGTCGGAGATGCCGGCCAGGACTCCGGCGGGCGGGTCGCCGATAATCCTCCGGATCCTCCCGATCAGTCCGAATTCGCCGATGGATGATATGTCCGGGTCGGGGGCTGCCATCCGGGCGGCGAAACGTCAGAGGAGGGGGAGGATGCTGGCTTCAAGCTGGGCGCGCGTCCTGATGCCGACGATGGTCTGGACGATCCTCCCCTCCCGGTCGACCAGGAAGGAGGTGGGCATCGCCCGGACGTTTTCGAACGCGTCCTCGAGTTCCTGCGTGGAGAGGACGTTCTGGTACGGGATCGATAAGGAGCGGATGAAGTCGGCGACGAGGGTCTCGGCGTTCGGCGTGCGGTCGGTCGCCACCCCGATCACGCGGAAGCCCCGGTCGGCGTACGCGCGGCTGAGTTCCACGAGGTCGGGGAGTTCCTTCTTGCAGGGGGCGCACCAGGTCGCCCAGAAATTCACGAGCGTGACGCGCCCGCGCTCCCGGTCGAAACTGACGGCGGCGCCGCCGGGCCCCTCCCAGGTGAATCCGGGGGCGCGGTCGGGGTGATCGGTGACTTCGAGGACCCGGGCGAGGTTCGGCGGAAGGTCGGAGGCCGCCCGGCGCCCGGCGCACCCGGAGAATGTCGCGACCGATGCGAAGAGGATGACCGCCGCGGCGGCGCTCCGGACGTTCACGGGAGGTTTGTGCCGGTGAGGTTGGCCAGGAGCAGTTCGCGGTTCAGGTCGGCCACCGCGGTGCAGAGCGTGGAGTCGGCGAGCCACATCGCCAGGTTGCAGTCGGTGACGTTGCCCGCGAAAAACCAGCCCGTGCTGTGGAGCTGCGAGAGCGCGGCCTCGGGAATGAAGCGGTGTCTTCCGCTGACGAGCCGCCGGGCGTCCGTCTGGCTGATGTAGAGGAAGTTGCCGTCCCGCTCGTAGATGACGTGCGCGGTCGTTTCATTGTCGACGGCGGTGAACTGCCCGCCGACGAGGCGGAATTCCTTCATCGACGGCATCTGGATCGGGAAATGGACCCGTTCCTCGAGGAACGCCTTGACTTTCGCCGGGTCATCGGAGGTGAGGCCGGGTTTCAGGCGGCCGTCGACCACCTGGTCGAAATTGTTGAAGCTTTCCGTCACGACGCTCCCGTCGGAGGGCCTTGTGTGGTTGTGGCCCGACCTGCCGGTGATGAGCGTGAAGGCGATGAGGGCGATGCCGAGTGCGCCGGCGAACGCCAGGGGGGCGCGCCATCCCGAGAGATCGAACCAGCCGGAGAGCCCGTTCGCGCGTAAGCGGGCCGGGGCGGACGGGGCGGAGGCGGAGAGCGATTCGAGGACCCTGCGGCGGAGATCCGCGGGAGCGGGCGTTTTTTTCAGCCGCTCGCGGAGCGTTGACCTCGTCCCTTCGATCGTCGAACGTTCGAGGCGGCACGGCGCGCAGCCATCCAGGTGCGCCTGAAGGTGGGCGGCAAGTCGCTTGTCGAGCCGCCCGTCGAGTGCATCGTGTATGTATTCGGCCGCTTTGTCGCAGGTGATAGCAATATCCATTCGGTTCCAGTGTTGGTGTTCAGGGGGGAGGGTCAGTCGCCGGGGCCGTTGACGTATCCGTGTTTGCGGGCGTATCCGAGCAGCTTCGAGCGAAGGATCTTCCGTCCGCGGTGGATCCGCGACCTGACCGTCCCGATGGGACAGTCGACGAACTCGGCGATCTCCTCATAGCTCAGGCCCTCGATGTCGCACAGGATGACCACCGTGCGAAACTCCTCCGGCAGCGTTTCGAGCGCCCGGGCGATGTCGTCTTCGAGAAGACCCCCGAAAATCTTTCGCTGCAGGTCGTTGGGGTCGGTCGACTCTGCCTTGATGGTGTTATAGAAGTTCTGGATATCGTCGTAATCAACGGTCGCCGGTTCCTTCGTCTCCTTCCTGTATTTATTGATGAACGAATTTTTCAATATCCGGAACAGCCATGCCCTGATATTCGTTCCCTTTTCGTATTTATCCCAGAATCTGAAGGCTTTGAGGAAGGTCTCCTGGACAAGGTCGGCCGCGTCGTCCGGGCTGGAGGTCATCCTCAGGGCATAATTATAGAGGATGTCCATATGGGGGACGGCTTCCTTCTCGAATTCCGCGTTTTTCTGGAGATCCATTGGCGTAGAGTAGCCCCGAAATGAATAATAGACGACCGCCGGGAGTAAAAGGTTGCATCGAAGGTGACGACGGTACCCGGTGTCAATTACTCAGAGGCCTGGGAAAGGGATGTTGGTAATATTGAAAAATACAAAACCGCCCCGAGAGTAGCAATGGGGCGGATCAGATCTTGAAAAGATACGCCCCCTGCGCTTTTTTCGCGGTTTTTCCGTCGTGGACGACATACTCCCACGGGCCCCGGATCGCGGCGGCTCCCCACTGCCCCTTACGGTTGATGGCGTAGAATTTCACGTTGTGTTTGAACCGACCTTCGGCGTCGACGAGCCGGCGTTCCCGCTGCCGCTCGTTGATCCGTTTGCAGGCGAGGAGGCACGCCTCCTCGGGGGTTTTCCCCTGCCGCATCCATTCGACGACCATCACCGAACTGCAGTTCAGGAGGTTCGCCTCGCCACGGCCGGTGGAGCCGGCGGCCCCCACCTCGTTATCGCAGTACAGGCCGGCGCCGATGATCGGCGAATCGCCGACGCGCCCCGGGATCTTGAACGCCAGGCCGCTGGTGGTGGTGACGCACGAGATGCCGCCCTTCGCGTCGAGGGCGCTCATATGGATCGTGCCGTAGGTCCGGAGGTTTTCGTCGAAGAGCTGTCCGACGCCGTCGTCATCGAGGCCGTGGGGGGGGAGCCAGTCGTCCTCGGTGTTCAGCGTTTCCTTCCACTTGAGCCAGATCTCCCTCGACTTGTCGGTGAGGAGGTTCTCTTCGGGGAAGCCGTGCGCTTTCGCGAACCGCAGCGCACCGTCCCCGACGATCAGCACGTGGTCGCTCCGCTCCATCACGAGGCGCGCCACCCGCGACGGGTTCTTGATGTTGCGGATCGACGCGACCGCCCCGGCACGGCAGGAAGGCCCGTGCATCACGGCGGCGTCGAGTTCGACGACGCCCTCCTCGTTCGGAAGCCCGCCGTACCCCACCGAGGTGTCCCCAGGATCGTCCTCGACGATGTTCACGCCGGCGATCACCGCGTCGAGCGCGTCGCTTCCCCCCAGGATCATCGACATCGCCTTCTCCGCGGCGGCGGCGCCGTTGACGCTCGTGATCAGGACCGGATTCCCGGGGGGGGATTGCGGGTCCGGGGGGGACCCTGGCGAGGGTCCGGGTGTGGGGGTGCCGGCGGGTCCCGGCGTCCCGCGGAGGACCGAAGCCCCCGCGAGCATCCCCGTGCCGGTGAGCGCGGTGGTCCTGAGAAACTCCCGCCTGCGGTAGCGTGCCATGGAATCCCTTTCAAAGGTCGGGGGAAATGTAGAAATACGGAGGGGCATAAGCAAAAAAAATCGTCCCGCCCCGCAACTGCGGAACAGGACGACCGCTTCCAGGAGGAGAGTTGTGCCCAACCCTCGTCTGGTTCATGTCGTGTTGGTCATTCCTCGGCGTAGATGGTGATGCCCCACATCGTCGGATCGTCGGGCGGGTCGGAGTTCCACCCGTTGAACGAGTGCGAGTCGTCGGTCCTGTACCGGAGCGTGTAGGAGCCCGCCTCGAGGACGATCGTGGTGTTCACCACCCGGTTCTTTTTCGCGCCGCCCGCGTGGAACGTCATCGCGTAGGTCATCTCCCAGGGGATCTCCCGCGTGTCCGATCGCTCGATCCAGCCGTAGTCGTACATCTCGTGGTTCAGCCCCTCGCCGAGCGCGTAGACGCGGACCTTTGTGCGCTTTTTGAGCGTGAAGGAGACGTCGCGCCGCTCGCTGTCGCGGACGTGGGCGATCTGGGCGATCACGCCCGATTCGCTCGCGTCGCCCCCCGGCGCGAAGTTGGCCTTGCTGAAGTTGTCGCGGGCGCCGTAGATCGTCAGTCCCCAGTGTTCCTCGTCGATGGGAGGGTCGCTGTTCCAGTCGTCGAACGCGTGGGAGTCGTCGGTCGTGAAAAACGCCGTATAGGTGCCGGCCGGGAGCGTGATGATCTCGTCGGAGAGGCGGTTCTTGGCGTCGCCGCCGGCGGGCTCGGTCCGGGAGGGGTCCATCGTCCAGACCTTCTCGCGGGTCCTGGCGTTGAGGATCCAGCCGTGGTCCGCCATCTCGCTCCGGGAATACCGGCGCTCGCCGATCGCGTAGATCCTGAGTGAACTCTCCTTTTTGAGCGTGAAGGTCGAGGAACGGAATTCGTCGTTATGAAGCCCGGCGAGGCTCACCAGCGCCTCGTCGTCGTCCTTCCATGAGGTGAGCGAGATGCTCCCGGCGTCCTTCGGGTCGGGCAGGTAGAGGGTGATGCCGTAGTTCAGCGGATCGTCGGGCGGCGCCGCGTTCCAGTCGGCGGACGAATGCGAATCGTCGGTGATGTAATTGAGCGTGTACTCGCCCGGGGCCAGGCTGAGCGTCGCGTCGTACACGAGGTTCTTCTTCGCGCCGCCGGCGGGGGCGCTGTTGCGCTGCTCCATCATCCAGACGCGCTGGCGGGTTTTCCGGTCGGTGATCCAGCCGTAGTCGGCGACGTGCCGGCTGTTGCCCATTTCCCCGATGCAGTAGATTCCGACCGTCACGGGCTTTTTCACTTCCAGCCCGGTGCGGGCGCGGACCTTTTCGCCGGCGCCGATCGACTGGTAGACGATGTTCTTCCGTTCGCGCGGAGGGGTGAACGTGGAGTAGGCGACCGAGTTGTCGAGCGAGATCTCGATGCCCCAGAGTTTCGAGCGTTCCTTCCAGTCGAGCTTCGCGTCCTCGCCGAAGAAATCCTCGAACCAGGAGAAGACGCCCCGCTTCCTGGAGCCGCCCCCGTCGCTGTACGACTCGCGCCGGTCGATGTTGATGTAGTAATTCGAGAACCAGGTGGACGCGCCGTACGCGAACGCCGCGAAATAGACCTCATAGTCGCCGCGGGGCAGGTCGACCGTACCCTCGAACTCGCGCCCCTTCTTCACCTTGTCGGTGTTCCTCAGGTCCATCGACCAGACCCTTTCGCGGGTGCCGGCGTTGATGATCCATCCGTAGGCGAACATCCCCATCTCGCTCATTTTCTTGTTCTCGATCCCGTCGCCGAGGGCCTTGATCCGGAGGGTGGCATCGGCCCTGAGGCTGATCCCGGCGGATTTCAACTCGGTCGCCTCGAAGTCACGGAGCGACACGACCGTTTTCTCGCCGGCGACGGCGAATTGTGTGAGGGCGCACCCCGCCAGCAGGAGGATCGGCAACGCCCTCAAACTACGGATGTTCATATTGATGGTAACCTGACCGGATATTTCATTCAAGATGATCTGGGCCTCTCCACGTGGCATACGAAGATGGGGCCGCGATTGTTTCGACAGGCGGGACGAATACCTTGATTTCTGGCTAAATTGTGGATATTATCGGGAAAGGAGGGACCGGACGGTGAAAATTCACGTAAACCGGGGAGAGATCGAGGTTATTCAGGGGGACATCGTCCTCCAGGACACCGCGGCGATCGTGAACGCCGCCAACGACCACCTCTGGATGGGGGGCGGTGTGGCGGGCGCGATCAAGCGGGCGGGGGGTTCCGTTGTCGAGACGGAGGCCATTTCGAAAGGACCGGCGGAGGTGGGTGAATCGGTGGTGACGGGCGCGGGTTCGCTCAGGGTCCGGCACGTCATCCACGCGGTCGTAATGGGGCAGGACCTCCATACCGACGAAATGAAAATCCGGAAAGCGACCCGGAGCGCGTTAACGCTCGCGGACAAATATGGCATCGATTCGTTGAGCTTCCCGGCGCTCGGCACCGGTGTCGGGGGGTTTTCGGTCCATCACTGCGCGCGGATCATGATGGAGGAGGCAATCTCCTGCCTCACCGGGAAGACCGCGGTGCGCCTCGTGCGGTTCGTGCTCTTCGACGCGGAAACCGCGAAGGCGTTCGAGGATGAACTAAAGCTGCAGTTTTCGACCAAACGGCACCCCTGACCGGCGTCCCGGCCCGCGCGGGGCGGGGCATTGCATCTACACCCGAAAATCTGTAAGTTTCCCGACCTCCATGCGCGTCCCTTCCAAAATCCTGATCATCCGTTTCAGTTCGATCGGCGACATTGTCCTTACCTGGCCCGTGGTCCGGTTCCTGCGCGAGCAATTCCCGGGGGCGCAGATCGATTTCCTCACGAAAAAGAAATACGCAGAGCTGTTGCGGTGGAACGAGGGGCTCACCAACGTCATCCTGTTCGAGGAGGGTGAAGCGGGCGAGCTGACCGCGGTGAAGAAACGGATCCGCGGGACGCGATACGACCTCATCGTCGACCTGCACAACAGCCTCAGGAGCAGGTATCTCAGGGTGTTCTCGGGGGCCCGAAAGGTCAGGGTGTTCCGGAAGCAGGCGTTCAAACGATTTCTCCTGGTGCGCTTCAAGCGCAACCTCTACCACAACCCCCGGTCGGTCACCGATCGGTACGCCGACACGGTGAGGACCTACGGCAACCCGGACGTCACGGTGCGGATGCCCGTGCCGAAGGAGGTCCTCCATACCGCCGCCGGCCTGGTCCGCTCGGGGACGTTTTCGGCGAGTGACACGCTGGTGGGTTTCGCCCCGTCGGCGATGCACTTTACCAAGCGCTGGCCGATGGAGCGGTTCGTCAAACTCGGGATCGCGCTGGCGTCGGAAGAACGGGTGAAGATCGCCATCTTCGGGAGCGCGGAGGAGTCCGACTACTGCGCCGACCTCGCCCACCTGGTCAACTCGGGGGCGGCCACCCACAGCGCCGAGAGCTTCGCGGGGAAGTTATCGCTCGCGGAGAGCGCCGCCGCGGCGGGGCTCTGCGCGCTCTTCATCACGAACGACACCGGGCTGATGCACCTGGCCGCGGCGAGGGGGGTGCCGCTCGTGGCGGTCTTCGGTTCGAGCGTGAAGGAGTTCGGTTTCCATCCGCAGGGGGCGCGGAGCTTCGTCGTGGAGAACAGGGGGCTCGAATGCCGGCCCTGTTCCCACATTGGCCGATCGGAATGCCCGGAAAAGCATTTCCGATGCATGAGTGACATTACGGTCGATACCGTTCTCGCGGAGGCCAGGCGACTCCTGCGGGACAATCTTCACCAGAAAACCACCGACAGTGCCTAGATCGACATCGGAATCACCGGGGTCCTCCACCGGAACCGTCCATTCGGTCCAGATCTGCCCGGGGCACCGCAAACCGATGCAGCCGGTGCCGGCGGCGGAGCTTATCGTAAACCTTGGCCTGAAGGGGGATATGCACGCCCTCCCCGACAGTTCCCGGCAGGTCCTCCTCC
>CAZQSM010000061.1:0-4156 GCA_964596065.1 uncultured Chlorobiaceae bacterium
GACCTCTATTTCAACGACGCCGCCGACACCGACGTCATCTGGAGCCTCGTCCTCAGGGCCGGCGTCTAGGCCGCTGATGGCCCGGATGTTTCAACGGCGGACGCGCGACATCCTCACCAACCTGGGGATCGCGCTCGCCATCGCGGCGCTGGTCATCCTCTTCACGCAGGAACTTCTTTTTGAATTCCCCCCGCTGAAGCGCGCGGAGCTCTCCCTCGTCGACCTCCGGTTCCAGAAGCGCGGACCGGACCCGGCGGTGCGCGACTCCTCCGACATCGTCATCGTGGCCATATCGCAGGAGTCGTTCAAGACACTTCCCGACCGCTGGCCCTGGCCGAAGGAATATTACACGAGGCTGGTGCGGAACCTGAAGAAGGCGGGCGCCAGGGCGATCGGCGTCGACGTGATCTTCTCCTCCTCCGATCCCGACCAGGCGGCCGCCGAGCGTGAACTGCGTCGGGTGCTGGCGGAGAGCCCCGAGGTCGTCCTCGCCGGCAAACTCGAACCGGAGACCGGCCGCTACCGGATCCTCCGGGCGGAGGAGGACTACGGCAACATTTTTACCGGGTCGGCGAGCCACCTCGGGCTGGTCAACGTGGTGACCGACGAAGACGGCGTCCTGCGGCGCTACATGCCCTTCGCGTACGACTCCTCGCAGGGCCAGCGCATCCCGATGTTCTCTATGGCGATGCTCAACGTGGTCCTGGGAAAGCCTCCGGGGACCACGGCCGGGATCGAAGAGGGATTTTTCCATTATGCCGACCGCGACATCCCGCGGTACGATTCGACGTCGTTCCTCATCAATTATTACGGCCCGAGCGGCCTGTTCCGCCGGCTGAACATCGCCGACGTGCTCGACGACAGCACGTTCGACACCCGGGAGGAGCTGGCCAATCCGGGCGTCGGGATCAACACCTTCGACGATCCCGACGCCGGGTACCTCCACGACGGCACATTCGAGGGGAAGATCGTCCTGGTCGGGTCGGTGATGCCGGAGGACAAGGACCTGTTCACCGTGCCGGTCGGGGAGGGGCGGATCGACGGCGACAACCAGATGTACGGGGTCGAGATCCACGCGAACGTCATCCAGTCGGTCCTCGACTCGAACCAGATCCTTCGCCAGCCCCGCTGGCAGGCGTCGATGATCGTCATCGGACTCTGCCTCTTCAGCTTTTCGCTGACGGCCGGGATCAAGGCGATCCGGACGCGCCACGGCCTGCTCCTCGAACTGCTCGGCGCCGCGGTCCTCTTCGGCCTCCTGACAATCATCTACTGGCTGGGGTTGAAGCTCTTCACCGACCGGAACGTCCTGATCGACATGACCGCCCCCTTCCTGGCGGTGATCGCCTCCTACGTCGGGAGCTCCATCTATAATTACGTGTCGGAGCGGCGGCAGCGGCTGATGATCAAGGGGATGTTCACGCAGTACGTCAACCCCGCGGTCGTGGACGAGCTCCTGGAGAACCCGGAGAAGCTCCGGCTCGGCGGCGAGCGGAAGGAGCTGACGGTCTTCTTCAGCGACATCGAGCATTTCACCGGCATCTCGGAGAAGATGCCCCCCGAGGACCTGGTCTCGGTGCTGAACGAATACCTCAACATGATGACGTCGCTGATCTTTTCGAACGACGGCACGCTCGACAAGTACCAGGGGGACGCGATCATGGCGTTCTGGGGGGCGCCGCTGCCGGAACCCGACCACGCGTTCCTCGCCTGCCGAACGGCCGTGCGGATGCAGGAATCGATCGACGGCCTGAGCGGGCTCTGGGCGAGCGAGGGGAAACCGATCCTCCGCACCAGGATCGGCATCAACACGGCGGAGGTGATCGTCGGGAACCTGGGGGGCGTGAACCGGTTCGATTACACGGCCGTCGGCGACGGGGTCAACCTCGGCTCGCGGCTCGAGAACGCGAACAAGGAATACCGGACCCGGATCATCATTGGGGAGAACACGCACGCGAAGGTGGCCGGACGCGTCATCGCGCGGGAACTCGACCTGCTCGTTGCGGCGGGCAAGACCGAACCGATCCGGATCTATGAACTGATCGGCATTCCGGGTGAGACGAAGGAACGTCCCCGGCTCGGGGAATTTCTGGCGCTGTACGGGGAGGGGTTGGGAATGTACAGGAACCGTGAGTGGAACGCGGCGATCGGGAAATTCCGCGAGGCGCTCGCCGTGATGCCGGACGATTACCCCGCGACGATGTACATTTCGCGCTCCGAGGCGTTCAAGCTCGTCCCGCCTCCGCCTGACTGGAAGGGGGAGTTTGTGATGTTGAAGAAATAAACTGTCATCGCACCGACCGCAGCACCGTCTGCTGCGCCGAAAAAAGCCGCTTGTACGTCGCCGCGCCCACCGCGCGTCCCACCGCCGCCGCCTCGCACTCGAAATAACGCCCGCCCGCCGCAAAGACCACCACGCGCATCCGTTTTCCCCCGGTCATCACTTCGTATGCCGCGAAGTCCCTTCCCTCGAGCGAAAACCGGTCGATCCCCCCGCGACCGGTTCCGGCCGTCGAGTCGTGGAGCGTCCTGGTGAGCGACGCGAGGTCGGCGAGGCCGTGCTTCGAGAAATACGCCGCCGCCGCCGGGTCGAGGTCGACGGTCCTGAACACGATCCGGAGGCTGTCCCCCTCAGAGAGGGTCAGGGCCGAGGTTGAATCCCCGCCGTTGCGCGGGGAGGAGGCCGTCCATCCCAGGGGGATGGCGCCGGAAAGATTGCCCTCCAACATCCTGAACGTTACGCTGGAAAGCGGATGCGTGTCGGTGTACCGTGCCGAGGAACCGCAGGAGGCGAGCAACGCCCCGAGGACGAGGGAGAGCAGAAGTTGGAAACCGAACCAGACGAACGTTTTCAGTTTCCCGGCCTCAGGAAACGTTCCGCCTCGAGCGTGAAGAGGATGGATATCCGGTGGGTGTTGCCGAGCTGGTCTTCGGCGTCGAATTTCGAGAAGGAGTAGTCGAGCGTGATCTTCGGGAGCTTCACGCCCGCACCCATGCTGAGCGATCCGATGTCGGTGTACCCGACCCGCAGCGCGGCGATCTCCCTGAAGGAGAATTCCATCCCCCCGTGGAAATCGAAGCTGACCGGCCCGGCGTTCAGGTTCGCGGACGAGCCGCGCCCCTCGAAGCGCACGTCGGCGTCGGCCACGGGCGTGAGCCGGCTCCCCGACAGGTCGAAATTGTAGGCGCCGCCGAGCTTGAGCGTCGGCACGATGAATTCGTTGGTCCCGGTGCTCCACGCTACGAGCGTCGACGTGGCGTCCTGGAGGTTGGCGCCGAGCGTCAGCCGGTCGAGGGCGTACGTCGCGCCGACGTCGAATCCGACCCCGGTCGCCGAGGCCCCGCCGTTCTCCCTCCTGATGAACTTGATGTTCGCGCCGTAGCTGAATGCTTCGTTCGCTTTTCTGGCATAGGAAAGATACACGGCCCAGTCGGCCGAATTGAACCAGGTGACCCGCGAAGGGTCGATCCCGGCAAAATTTTCCCACTGGTCGGGGGGAAGCGGGTTGCCCGCGGCGTCGACGCCGGCGTTCCTGGTGTCGGGGATGTTATCGACGCCGAGGCGAATCACGCCGAGGCCGATCGTGGAGAGCGGCCCGAGCGGCATCGCAGCGGCGCCATAATCGTAATTGACAAGGCCGGCGAAGCGCTCGTCGTGCATCAGGCCGACTTGGGGATAGGTGAGGCGCGCGAGGCCTGCCGGGTTCCAGTACCCGGCGGTCACATCGCCGGCGAGTGCCACCGATGCGCCGCCGAGCGCCAGCGCCCTCGCCCCGACGCCGATCGCCATAAACTCCCCGGCGTATTTTCCGGAGGCGGCCTCGAGCTTGCCTGACTGGGGGAACGCGAACGATAGGAGGAGCGCCGCGAGGATGAGAAACCGGGATTGGATCGGGTTGGGCGTGTTATGGTTCGCGGGACGGAGCATCACGATGTAGGAATCACTTTTACCCGGATTTCGTTCCCGCCGGGGGGTCAGTGGATCTCCTCGGCCCCGAATTCCCTGACCAGGGCCTTGACGAGGGGGGAATCCTTCATCCGGTCGTTGCCGGCCGGCGGTTCGGACGCCCCCGCCGACTCAGACCGGGACATCGAGGAGAGGATCGATTCGAACTGGAATTTCGCGCCGTAGAGGCGTTCGGCGATGGACGAGATG
>CAZQSM010000061.1:4256-8524 GCA_964596065.1 uncultured Chlorobiaceae bacterium
GTCCATCGACACCATCAGCTGGAGCGCGAGTTCGAGCTTCAGCCTCGGCTGCTGGCTCCAGCGCATCGCCGCCTCCGTGTCCGAGGCGAGTTTCATCAGCCGGAGCAGGTCGGCCTCGGCGAACCGCCCCGCCTCCTCAGCGTAGCGCTTCCTGATCCGTTCGGAGCCGTCCACGAGGAGGGCGTCCCCCGTGGTGCGGACCACCAGGAGGTTGCGGAAATGTTCGGCGAGCCCGCCGGCGAACTCGCGCAGGTCGAACCCCGAGCGCGACACCTCGTCGACGATCCCGAAGCCGGCGGCGGCGTCCTTCGAGGAGACCGCGGCGCTCACGCGGAAATAGAATTCGTCGTCCACGATCTTCAGGAGCGAGCGGACCTCCTCAACCCTGATCGTGCCGCCGCAAAACGCGACGACCTGGTCGAGGATGCTCTGAGAATCGCGCAGCGAACCGTCGGCCCTGCGGGCGATCAGCTCGAGCGTGGCGTCGTCGATGTCGATCTTCTCCTTCTTCGCGATCGCGGCGATGGTGGAGACGATCTCGGCCGCGGCGATCCTCCGGAACTCGAACCGCTGGCAGCGCGAGAGGATGGTCGCGGGGACCTTGTGCACCTCGGTCGTGGCGAACATGAAGACGATGTACGGCGGCGGCTCCTCCAGGGTCTTCAACAGGGCGTTGAAGGCCTCCTTGGTGAGCATGTGCACTTCGTCGATGATGTAGACCTTGTACTTCCCCTTCGCGGGCCCGTACCGGACGGCCTCCCTCAGGTTGCGGATCTCGTCGACGCCGCGGTTCGACGCGCCGTCGATCTCAAAGACGTTGACGCTCCGCCCCTCGGCGATCTCCGTGCAGATTTCGCACGCATTGTCGGGATCGGAATCGTTCGGATTGGCACAGTTGATCGCGCGGGCGAGGATCCTGGCGGTGGTGGTCTTGCCGACCCCCCTCGGTCCGCTGAAGAGGTAGGCGTGGCCCACCCTGCCGGAGGAGACGGCGTTGCGAAGCGTGGTGGTGATATGCTCCTGGCCGACGATGTCCCCGAACACCCGGGGACGCCATTTCCGGGCGGTCGCGAGGTGCGGGGTTTCGGGGGGGGAGGTCTGTTTTTTCACGGCCATGGTTGTGGGGCAATATAAAGGATACGCCCCCGAAATTCAAGGGGCCGGGAGCCGATTCCCGCGGGCGGCGCGGTCACTTCCCGAACACCCAGGGGATCGCGTCCTCGATCTTTTCGATCGGGACGATCTTCAGTCCCGCCTTCACCCGCGCGGGGATTTCCGGGAGGTCCTTCTCGTTTTCCTTCGGGATCAACACGGTCCGCATCCCGTTGCGCTGGGCGGCGAGGAGTTTTTCGTTCAGCCCGCCGATCGCCAGGACGTTGCCGCGGAGGGTGATCTCGCCGGTCATCGCCACGTCGGGGCGCGCCGGGCGGTCGGAGGCGGCCGAGATCATCGCCATCGCCATCGTGATGCCCGCCGACGGCCCGTCCTTCGGGATGGCGCCCTCGGGCAGGTGGATGTGGATCTCCTTTTTCGACGAGAAGCCAGCCGGGAGGCCGAGCGCCTTCGCGTTCGAGCGGAGGTAGCTGAGCGCGGCCTGCGCCGACTCCTTCATCACATCGCCGAGCTGCCCGGTGAGCGTCAGCTTTTCGGACCCCTGCATGATCGTCACGTCGACGGAGAGGATGTCGCCCCCCACGCTCGTCCAGGCGAGGCCGGTCACCGAACCGATCCGGCGCCGCTTGTCGGCGATCCGGTTCCTGAACCGGGGCACGCCGAGGTACTCTTCGACCTTCTTCGGATCGACGAGCAGCTTTTTCTTTTTCGCGGCCTTCGGGCCCCGTTTCCCGTTCCCGCTCCATCCGACCACGATCTCCTTCGCCACCTTCCGGCAGACGGAGGCGATCTCGCGCTCGAGGTTCCTGACGCCCGCCTCCCTCGTGTACTCGCGGATGATCCTGACGATCGCCTCGTCGCTGATCTGCACCTCCGACGCCTTCAGTCCGTGTTCGGCCAGCTGTTTCGGCACGATGTGCCGGCGGGCGATCTCGGTCTTGTCGAAATCGAGGTACCCGGCGAGCTCGATGATCTCCATCCGGTCCTGCAGCGGCAGGGGGATGTTGTACCGCACGTTCGCGGTGGTAATGAACATCACCCTCGAGAGGTCGTAATCCACGTCGAGGTAGTGGTCGTTGAACGACGTGTTCTGCTCCGGGTCGAGGACCTCGAGCATCGCCGAGGCCGGGTCGCCCCGGAAGTCGGTGGTCATCTTGTCCACCTCGTCCATCAGGATCACCGGGTTCACCACGCCGGCGCGCTTCATCGACTGGATCAGCTTCCCCGGCATCGAACCGATGTAGGTGCGGCGGTGGCCGTGGATCTCCGCCTCGTCGCGGACGCCGCCGAGGGAGATGCGCACGAACTTCCGTCCGAGGGCCCTGGCGATCGACTTGCCGAGCGAGGTCTTCCCCACGCCGGGCGGGCCGACGAAGCAGAGGATCTGTCCCTTCATCTCCTTCACCAGGTTGAGCACCGCGATATGTTCCAGGATCCGCTGTTTCGGCTTCTCGAGGCCGAAGTGGTCCTCGTCGAGGATCTTCTCCACGTGCCGGACGTCGAGGTTGTCCTTCGTCTTCTTGTACCAGGGGACGTTCACCATCCAGTCGAGGTAGTTCCTCCCCACCCCGAACTCGGGCGACTGCGGCGGGGTTTTCCGGAGCTTGGCGAATTCCTCCAGCGCCTTCTCCTTCACGCCGGCGGGCAGCCGCGCGGCCTGGAGCTGTTTTTTCAGTTTCTCGAGCTCGGGAGAGAGAATGTCGTCCGAGCCGAGTTCGTCCTGCAGCACGCGGATCTGCTCCTGCAGGAGATATTTCTTCTGCGCCTTCTGGATGCTGTCGTGCACCTTGGTGTCGATGTCCTTTTCGATCCGGAGGACGTCGAGCTCGGTGGTGAGGATCCTGGCCACCTCGAAGAGCTGGTCCTTGAGACCGGCGTGCTGGAGGATTTTGTGCCTGACCTCGACGCCGACGTTCAGGTTCGCCGCGATGAAATAGAGCCGCCGGTACGGATCGGCGATCCTGTCGTACGACACGAGCGTCTCGCCCGGGAGGTGGCGGTTGAGGTGGACGTATTCGGCGAAGAGGGCGGAAGTGTGCCGGCCGAGCGCGTCGATCTCCTGCGTCATCGCCGCGTCGTGGCCCGTGACCTCGACATCCGCCTCGAGGAAGCGGCCGTTGAGTTCGAACTGTTTCGCCGTGGCCCTGAAGATGCCGTCGACCAGGACCTTCATCAGTCCGTTCGGGAGCTTGACGATCTGGACGATTTTCGCGACGCTGCCGTGGACGTGCAGCTCGTCGGGGCCGGGTTCCTCGACGGCGGCGTTTTTCTGCGTCGCCAGGAAGATGAACTTGTGCTGGTCCCACGAGGCCGACGCGGCCTTGAGCGACGAATCCCGGCCGATCAGGACCGGATAGACCATCGAGGGGAACACGACGACGTCACGAAGGGGGATCACCGGGAGCCGGCCGGGCACGTCGGCGGCCGACACGTCCGATCGATCGTGATATTTGATCTCTTCTTTTTTGGCCATGGGAAACGGTCAGGGACGGATGCAGGGGTCAGAAAATATACGATAATGCGTCCCCTGATGCAAGGAAGTCGTCCCGGGGAAAAACGGAAATTCGTATATTGCCCCGACCGGAGGCGACTTTACATAATACCATTATCATGAACCCACCGTCGGACCGAACCAGCGGGACCATCGCGCGACTCTCGGCGGCGCACGAACGCTGCCGCGTCAGGGAGTTCGCGCCGCTGCACCTCACGCCCGGATCGTTCCACCCCGTCCTCCACGACATCTGCTCCCGTTCGAAGGGGGCGCTGCGCCTAGGCGCGGCCGGGACATCGTTCGAGGGGCGCCCGATCCATTCGGTCGGCGCCGGGACCGGCGCGGTCCGCGTGATGCTCTGGTCACAGATGCACGGGGACGAATCGACGGCCACCCGCGCTCTCGGGGACATCTTCAGCCACATCGCGATGAACGCCAACGACCCCGCGACGGCGGCGATGCTCTCGGGGTTGACCCTGCTGGCGATTCCGATGCTCAACCCGGACGGCGCCGAACGGTGCGCGCGGCGCAACGCGCAGGGAATCGACATGAACCGCGACGCGCTGACGCTCCGGACTCCCGAAGGCCGCATCCTGATGGAACGCGCCGCCGCGTTCGGGCCCTCCGTATCGTTCAACCTTCACGACCAGGAGCTGAGTACGAC
>CAZQSM010000061.1:8624-12252 GCA_964596065.1 uncultured Chlorobiaceae bacterium
CACGCGAAGGGCGACCCCGATAAGCTGGCGATCAGGAGGATGAATTTCGTGGCGCTGCTCGCGGCGCTCGAAGCGATCGCGGCGGGGAAGATCGCCCGCGGCGGAAGCGCGGGGACGGGGACGGGGAGCGGCTCCGGCGCGTCCGACGCCTACGACGCGCTCCCGCCGAACGGCAAGCGCGCCTACGACGTGATCATCAGGAACGTGGAGGTGCGTGCCACGCCGGGTTCATACCGGGCCGACCTCGGGATCTCGCGGCAGGTGGACACGCACCCGGAGGGACCCGCCCGCCTCGTCGACGCCGGCGACCTGAGCGTCTTCGCCGGGCTGGAGGAGTTCGACTGCACCGCGGCCTCGATCGACGCGGGCGACCTCGCCTTCAACCAGCCGTTCGATTACCGCCGCCTCGCGGGGACCTGACGGCCCCGCACCGGACGGCCTCTCGTCCCCGGCGACCCGGAGGCACGGCCCCCCGCGAATGCGCCGCGCCGTCACCTCCTCAGCGTGCCCCCCATCCCAGCAGGGAGGCGCACACCACGTAAATCATCCAGAGCCCGAACGCGAGCATCATCCCGAGACTGCTCCGTTTCCCGGAGACCGCCGCGAGGCCGATCCCCGACACCGCGACCTGCCAGATGCTGAACACGTTCATGCTGGCGAGGAAGTTGTGCCCGAAATTCTCCATGTCGTACGAATCCCTGATGAGAAAGGCCCCGCTCGGCTGGGCGTACATCGAATCCATCAGGTTCATCATGATCAGGGTGACAAGCGTGCCGACGATGCCGATGATCGACGCCAGCCCGTAGACCTCCAGGATTTTCTTGTACCCTCCCCTGAAACCGAACGCCGATTTCGAGGCGAGCCAGAGCACGAGCGGCGCGCCGAACATCACCACGCTGACGAAAAATACGCCGCCCAGGATGCCGAATGCCATGAACATCCCCTTGTTGGCGGTGAATTCCCGCGCACGGTCGGCGTCGGCCTGTGTCATCGACCCCTCCGCGACCCCCTTCTGGAGCGCCCGGCGCTGGGGCTCGAGCGCCTGGTCGTACAGCGTCGGGTTGTTCGTGATCGCATACATCATCAAGCCGAAGACGGCGATGAGGAGAAGGTAGGGGATGAGCCACGACGAGCTCTGGACGGGGGCGGCCGCGACTTCCCCGTAGAGTTCACCGGGAGAGGTCAGCAGGTTGACGGCCCGCGTGCTGAACGACGATATTTCGACCTGCGTGGTGTCGGATTGAATGTTCTCTTCCATGGGGACCTCCGGTTGTGTGGCGGGATAATAGTGAAAAAGGGTCGAAACCGCAATACACACCGCGCGGGCCTTGATTTTCACTCCATTTGTTCATATTTTTTTCGTGTAAACACCGACTTGCCGAAGAGCGCAACCCCTTCTTCCGCCTGAGGAACACCCCGGACCCCTGATGACTCTCGACGAGATAAAAAGGCGATTTGAATTTTCGACCGATTTCAACGAGATATTCGACGCGTTCGAGTCCGCGCTCGCGCAGAACGTCCGCGACATCGACCTCTACCGCCTGCTCTTCATGAACCCGTCGCTCTCGACCGACGAGCTTTGCCTCTTCGGCGAGAAACTCGCAGGGGAAGTGCGCGAAATCGCCTACGACATCTACCTCTGGCTCGCCCGCGTGTTCGAGGCGACGCACTCGATGCTCGACAACTACGAACTGACCTTCGCCTACTACCGGAAGGCCGCCGCCGTGAGGCCGGACATCATCGATTCCTACCTGCGGGCCGCCGATTGTTATGAACCGGACCTGAACATCCCCCCGATCTCCAGGCTGATCGAATTCCTCAAATCGGGGACGGAGAACGTGCCCCGGCCGCTGGAGCTCTACGACCGGCTCGTCTACTTTTACGAGATCCTCGGCAACGATGAGATGCAGGACTATTACAGGCGGAAGGGCGACGACGCGCGGTCCGCGCACGGGGCCGACCCGGGATCGAGATGATCCGCCTGCGGGGGTACCTGTTCATCCTCGGGGCCGCGGCGTTCTGGGGGGTTTCAGCGACGGCCGCCAGATATCTCATCACCCTGCGGTTCGACACGCTCCTGCTGGTGCAGATGCGGATCACGCTCTCCTGCCTGCTGCTGCTCCCCGTCTTCCTGGCCTTCCGGCCGCGGCTCCTGCGCGTGGCCCCTCGCGACCTGCCCCACCTTGCGCTCCTCGGGATCGCCGGCGTCGCGGGGTCGAACTTCACATATTATTTCGCCATCCAGGAAACCAACGTCGCAACCGCGATCCTGATGCAGTACCTCGCCCCCGTCCTCGTGCTGGCCTGGGCCGCCTCGACGCGGGAGGAGCGCCTCACGCCCGTGAAGGTGGGCGCCGCGGCCGTCTCGATCGCCGGCTGTTTCCTGGCGATCGCCGGCGGGAGCCTCGACGTGTTCCGGTTGAGCCCTGCGGGGATCGGGAGCGGCCTCGCGTCGGCGTTCTGCTGGGGGTTCACGAACGTGTGGCTGAAGCGGATGGTGAAGGCGTACGCCGTCTGGACGTGCGTCATCTGGTCGTTCATCTTCGCCTCCCTCTTCTGGCTGTTCATCAATCCCCCCTGGGCCATCGCGGCCGCCGCCTACCCGGCGGACACCTGGCTCGTCCTCCTGGGGATCGCGGTGATTTCGGTGCTGATCCCCCATTCGCTCTATTTCAACGGGGTCCGGTACCTGACCGCCTCCCGCGCGATCATCACTGCGACGTTCGAGCCGGTGGTGGCGATCGCGACCGCCGCGTTCTTCGTGGGCGAGACGCCCGGACCGGTGCAGGCGCTCGGCGCCGTCATGGTGCTCGGGGCGATTGCCCTGCTCCAGGTGCGCCACGAGGCCGACGTCGCTCCGGTGACCCCTCCCGGGGTCCCGCCGTGACCGGACGGAGGAGGGAGAAATTCGAGCGGGTGATCGCGGCCCGGCGCCCGGACCTGACGCTCGTCCTCGAGGACATCCACGACCCCCACAACGTCAGCGCGGTCTTCCGCAGCGCCGACGCCGTCGGGATCCTCGGCGTGCACCTCGTGTACGCGGTCGACGCGTTCCCAAAGCTCGGGAAGAAGAGTTCGGCAAGCGCGGTGAAGTGGGTGCGGAAGACGCGGCACCCCTCCATCCGGGAGTGTTACGACGCGCTCCACGCGGCGGGGTTCACCATCTGCGCGACCCACCTGGGGAAGGAGTCGGTCCCGCTGCACGACCTCGACCTGACCGGAAAGGTCGCGCTCGTGTTCGGCAACGAGCACCGGGGGGTGTCGCAGGAGGCCGCCGACCTGGCCGACGTGAATTTCCGCATCCCGATGGTGGGGATGATCGAGAGCCTCAACGTCTCCGTCGCCTGCGCGGTGACGCTCTACGAGGCGTTCCGGCAGCGCCTCGCGCGCGGACAGCGGAAGCTGACCGCGAAGGAAAAGCGGGCCGTGATGGATTTGGGGGAGGAATGGCTGCGGGAGCCCGTGAGAAAACAATGACCACGGCCGCCGTTGACGATGTCGCGATCCACGTCGACCGGACGGGCCGCGGCCGCCCGGTGATGCTCATCCACGGGCTCGGCGGTCCGGCGATGTGGGAGAGGGTCGCGGAGATCCTCCGCGATGAACGCGAGGTGATCGTCCCGCACCT
>CAZQSM010000062.1:0-12159 GCA_964596065.1 uncultured Chlorobiaceae bacterium
CCCCCTTTTTCATTATATTTCCAGCATAACGAACCAACCATCAGGGGTACTGTGAAAAAGCTCGTCCCGCTTGTTCATCTCGTTCTTCTCGTTCTTCTCTTCTCACTCTCATCCCCGGCGCAGCAGCGACTCCTCGTTTCGCCCGGCGGCGACGCCCGTCCCCTGACGGGCCGGGAATCCGCCTCCTCGATCGTTCGGGCTGACGCGGCGAGGCTCCTCTCGTCGGCGTGCAGCAACCAGGGGACCTTCGGATATTCCAGGGAACAGCATCCGGACGCGAACATACCGTTTGAAGCGTTCCATAAGGATATCGTGGCGATGTGGTACGTCGCGCCCGCAGACGGCACCATCGACACGGTGTTCGTCTATAATCTCGACGTGGGCACGCAGGACTCCACGGTGACGATCCGCCTCTTCAATTCGAACATTTATCCGGGGAGCGGCCCCGGCTATGGCGGTTACCCGAATCCGGGCAAACTCTGCTGGGGATACTACCTGAGCACCAACGACGACGATAATGGACTCGCCGCCTTCCCGGAGGATGCGACCGATTCCATCTGGTATTCCACCGTACCCGGCGCGAACCCCTCCTTCACCCCGATGGGGACGGAGATCTGGGGGTTCGGGGGTTTTCCGAAGGTCATGAGCGCGAATACCACGAACTTCGTCGATCTGACCCAGCTCGCCGACGCCGAGGTCACTGCCGGCCAGCCGTTTTTCATCACCATCAGGATGTACGGCCCCCACGTTGAGCAGGCCCAGGACCGGCGCACCGGCTACCTCGCGGTCGCGGAAAGCGATTCCCTCCAGACCCACAACTGGAAATTTTACGAACACATCTACCAGGGTCCCGGTTTCACCTGCCCGGGGTGGGTGGCGCGCGGCGATTTCAACTTCCTCATCTGGTATTCGATGACCGTCACGACGAACCTCCCGCCGTCCTTCAGCGACGTGACCAGGTTCGGCAACACGCTCTCGACCGCCGACAGGACGGTCCAGGCGACGATCGTCGATTGCGACGCCGCCAACCCGGCGCTCGCGGGCGTGGAGGAGGCGTCGCTCCGCTACGTCCTGAACGACGTCGCGCAGCCCGACATCCCCCTCACCTACCTCGGCGGGGACACCTGGGAGGGCACCATCCCGGGCGCCTCGGTCAACGACCGGATCAGCTACAAGCTCATCGCGGTCGATTCCGCCGGTTTCGCCGACTCGACGTCGGCGACCGCCTACCGGGTTGTCAGTCTTGCAAATGGCTGGTACGCCGCCGATACAAGCGCGATCTGCGCCGACCGTGACATCCGCCTGACGGGCAGCACCATCAACCCCGGATCGTTTTTCGTTCCGGGCTACCCCGGCGCCGGCACATTGCCGAAGGACGACGGCACCGCAGGACCGATCGACATGGGGTACCCGTTCACCGCGTTCGGCGACACGTTCCGGTATGCGTGGGTGGGTGTCAACGGCGGGCTCGCCCTGGGCAAGTCTCCGACCGACACGCTCGACGTCAATTCGAACGGGTACGGCACGCTGCAGTGGGACTTTCCGAATGACCAGAAGGCCGGACGGCCGGATACCGCCGGCGCATTCGACATGCCCGGGATGTTCATCGCGCCCTACTGGGCTGATTTGGTTGTGGGCGACAGTTCGGCGGAGTACGGCCGGATCGTCCATGGTAACGACGGCGACAGCTGCGCGTTCATCGTCGAGTGGGATTCCCTCGGCGCGTTCGACGCGGGCGAACCGGTCGCCGACGCGACGACGTTCCGGGTGGTGATCGACCGGTGCACAGGGACGATCGATTTCGAATACGTCAACGTGGGGACCTTCGGACTGGAATCGTCCGCGCTCGCGGGGATGCAGGCGGATTCGAACGCGGTTTCCGGGCCGGAGCCGGGATGGATCTACCTCAACCGGATGGGCGCGCCCGCCGAAACCACCCCCCGGAACGGGTGGTGCGTCAGGTTCTACCCGACGGTCGGGACCGCCGTCAACGACGGGTGGAACATGGTGGCAGTGTCGCTCGAACCGGTGGGCGGGGACTACGCACGGTCTTCGCTCTTCCCCGGAACCGGCGTGCCCGGGGGCGCGTCCGCGGCGTTCCGCTACTCTGCCGGCTATATCGCCTCCGACACGCTCCAGCACGGCTTCGGCTACTGGATCAAATTCAACGGCTCGGGGAACGCCGGCGAGGCCCCGGGGACGTTCGTGCAGGACGTCACTGCGCCGGTCCAGGACAAGTGGAACATGATCGGCGGCCCGACCGGCTTCGTTCCCACCGCCTCGATCGTCGCTACCGGGACGAGCGTCGCCTCGTCCTACTTCGGATACGGACCCTCCGGTTATTTCAGCACGTCGACGCTGAACCAGGGGAAGGGCTACTGGGTGAAAGTGTCGGGTAACGGGACGCTTGAAATGCATTCGACGGCGGCGGTGCCCAAGGCCGCGGCGTCCGGACCTCCCGGCGCCGATCCCGACGGGCTGAACTCCCTTACGTTCCGGGACGCGGCCGGGAGGAGCGGGACGCTCTACTTCGGGACCGGCGACGCGACGGGCGGCGACGTGGGGACGTTCGAGCTGCCGCCTCCTCCCCCGGCGGGAGCCTTCGACGTGCGGTTCGGGACGCAGACATTCGTTGAACGCCTTCCTGACGCGACCGGACCAGCCGGCGGAACCATCCTGCCGGTGCTGTTGACCGGCGCCCGGTACCCGGTCACGGTCACCTGGGAGATCCTGCGGGAACCGGCGGGAGATGCCGCGTTCGTCCTCGCCGGCGGGAAAAGCGGTGTGAACGACGGCGGAGGGGTCCTGGCCACGCTGACCGGTTCGGGCAGCGCCGTCGTGCGGGAGAAGAATTCCGGTGAGTACTCGCTGCGGTACGCGGGCGGAGCCGGCCGGCCGGCGGCGTACGCGCTGGGACCAAACTATCCCAATCCGTTCAATCCCGCGACGCGGTTTTCGTATGCCCTGCCGGAAGGAGGCCACGTCACGGTGAAGGTGTTCGACCTGCTCGGCCGCGAGGTGAGGACGCTGGTGGATGAACTGAAAGCCGCGGGAACGTACGACGCTGCGTGGGACGGGAAAGACGCGAACGGTCTCGAAGCCACGACGGGGATTTACCTGGTGCGGATGAGGGCGGGGGGCTTCACGGCGACGAGGAAGGCTGTGCTGATGCAGTGATGTTTCAACGTTGAACGGGTTGGGGTAGTTCCCGCAGGATGGAAACCGACCATTTCACCGGACCCCGACTCCTTCCAGGTTGCCGGTATGGCCGGACGCTGAGGGGAACCAGAAAGGGATATCGGGGAGGGTGATCGCCGTTTCGGGGGCGACGATCCGGTGCCCACGCTGCGGGGTCCGCCCCCACCCTGTCGTCACCCCCGGACCAACCGGAACCGTTGGCCACGTCCTGTTCACGCTCGTAATTCCGGGCATCACCCGGCGCTGAACCGGGAACGCTGAAGAAGGTGGCCCAACTCCTTAAAACAACCTGTTTCGAAACGCCTTCATCACAGCCTGGGCTTTTGAATGGACGTGCAACTTTTCATAGATCCTTTTCAAATGAGAGTTCACGGTGTGTGGGCTGATAAAGAGCCGGTCGGCGATCTGTTTATCACTATCTCCTTCAACGAGCCTCTGCAGGATGTCCATCTCCCGTTTCGTCAGCTTGAAGATGTCCGTCGGGGCGGGCACGTATTGTCGCACGAGGTTCAACACCCTCCGGGCGATGGGAGCACTCATCGGGGATCCAAACTGGATGTCCCGAATCGACTGGATGAAATCACCCGTCTGAGCGTTTTTTAAGATATAGCCGGATGCGCCGGCGCAGATCGAGCGAAATATCTTATCATCGTCGTCGTAGATCGTGAGCATGATGATGTCAATCGAGGGATAGAGTGTTTTTATTTTGTGGGTCCCCTCGATCCCGTCCATACCCGGCAGCCCGATATCCATCAGGATCACATGGGGGAGGATATCGTCCAGATCCTCCAGGGCGGTTTCACATGAGTTGAAGAGCGCCGCGAGTTCCAGGCCGTCGGCCTGACTGATGATTTTCCCATACATCAGCTTCAACTGATCGTCATCCTCGATCAGCGCCACTCTGATCGGTGGTCGGCCCGCCGGCTCCTGATTCAACATACGAGGTTATTGTTCAGATATCTTCATCCTGAGGGTTACCATCGTCCCCCCGGGCAGGGAATCGACCGTGAGCTCCCCGTTGAGCGCCTCCGCTCTCGCTTTCATATTATTCAGGCCGTTTCCCCCGGCATCCGGTTGACCGTTGAACAACGGCAGGCCCCGGCCGTTATCCCGGATGGCAAGGATCATCGAATCGGGTGTTCTCTCGAGGGAGAGTTCCACGCCGGTGGCACCGGAGTGCTTGACGATGTTTGTCAAGGCCTCCTTCAGGATCATGAAAAGGTGTTTTTTCTGATGGAGGGTGAGATAGTCGGCCTTGAATCCGGAGGACACCGCATACCGTGGAACGATTCCGTGCGGTTTCAGGTACCGGGTCATATACTCCTGCATACGGAATGTGAAATCCTCGAACGAATCGCTCGATGGATTGATCGCCCACACCACATCACTCAACAGACTCACGGTTGTCCGTGAATCCTGGGCGATCTCCCTGATGGTCGATATCACCTTTTCCATCTCCTCCTTCGTCAATCGCTGATTGTTCAATAACCTGGTCAGCTCCATTCCGGCGATGTCGCTGGTAATCGTCATACGGGTGAGTTGCGCCCCGATTTCATCATGGAGGTCGGATGCGATCTGCTGCCGGATATCACGGCCGATCCGCCCCGGCTGGGCGCGAATGATCTCCCGTTCACGCAGAATTTCGAATGGCAGGAACACGGCCAGGGAAAGCAACCCCGGCGCGAGAGTCGGGATCGGGGTGAGAAACACGTTCAGGTACGAGTACACCCCGATGGTGATCAGGAGACAGGAGACGATCGCCAGGAAGATCACGTACGAGGCCTTCCAACACTGGAACCGGAACAAGACGATCCCGGCAAAGAGGGCCATGACCAGGGTGATGAGATATTGCCAGGCACGCGAAACGGGATAAATGAAATCGTCATCGATGATGTTCTGGATGATGGTGGCATAACTGACGGACAGGGGTAGCAGATTGACCGTATTTTCCCTGACGACGCAGAGTAAAAGTACCTTGTCCCGGAGTTCCGGAATGGCATCGACGGGCACGCCGGAGCCCTTCTCCCCGGCATCGGCCGGGTGACGCAGGAATCCCCCTGATGCGCAATCACTCGCGTATTCCGCGATTTCCCGGGAGCCCGCGTTGGGCACCTCGATCGTACCCCGGCTTCGGCACGCATCGACGTAGAAATCCACCGTCGTGAACCGACGCGGGAAGAGCTCATTATCGTCGTACCGGTAATTGTAATGATTGATGATTGCCCTGCCGTCATCCAGGATCGGGATTTTCCTCCCCGCCATGTTCAATCCTGACCGGTCGATGGAAAGCGACGTATCCCCCCTCGGCGCCAGGATCAGTCGTGCCGCCACGACTCCGACATCGAGTTCCCGGTCGAGAGTTCCCCCCACATCGCCGGACAGCACGGAGGGACAGTAATATTTCGTCGGCAGAGAATTATTCTCGAGTGTGATCGTCTCAGCGCCCTGCAACGTCCCGGCGGGAATGCTCCCCGCGGGGACGGGGGAGTACCAGTAACGGTCAGGGCGCCAATACCCGGGGGCCTCGAAGATGGCACGTTTTGGATTTCCTCCGATGCCTGACAACGGCGTACCGAGGATCATGACGGGTCCGCCGTCAGGCCCGGCCGACGCCGGATCGGATATCGTCATCACTGACCGATCGGCAGCCGTTGAACGAGGGGACCGGAACAAAACGATCATGGCGGGTTCCGACCGGACCAGCAGATCGAATATCTTCCCGAGTTCTCCGTGCGTCGTATCAGGCGATATGTACACGATGACGAGGTTGGGGTCGGGAACATGCCGGTCAGTCCGCGTTCGCTGCAGAAGCTCAAGCCAGCGATCCCCGACACTGTCCGCCAGGGAACCGTTGAGGAGCCCGTAACATGCGACGAGGATGGTCATGACCCCGGCGATATAATACCATATTTTCTTCATCGATAATGTGACCGACGTGATTGTGCAATCTATGCCGCGGCCGTCTGACGCGCAATCCCTGATTGAAGGGAGAATGTAAAGAAATGTTCCGCAGCCGTCAAGACGGGGTGGGTTTGCTGCCGGCCGGGTCCGAGGGGCGGAACCCCTCAAATAAGGGATTGCGCCTGATACATCGATACCGTACCATCATGACCATGCCCCGGCGCCCCGGTCCCCCGGGGGCGAATCGCCGGGTGATCCTCCCGGTACACCGTCCACGCGATGGGAGGATCGAGCGCAATCAGGTCACTGGAAATGAATAATTGTTCCATCAGGTCATACCATCATAAGGAGTCGTTATGTACCCATCCCTGATCGGTCGCCGCGGGAACTCACCGCGTCCCAACCGTCCATTCCGGCCGCTCTCCATCCTGATCCTCTCGGTCGGATGGCTTTCGCTTTCACACGGACAGTGGTCAGCCAACCCGGATGTCAACACACCGATTACGACGGAACAGTATCATCAAACCTATCCCGTGGCCGCTTCCGACGGATCCGGCGGGGCGATTATCACCTGGCGGGATTTCAGGAACGGAACAGACTTCGACATTTTTGCTCAACGCGTCGATGCCAACGGCAATCTGGAATGGGCTTCGGGAGGCATCCCCGTCTGTCAGGCCGCCGATGACCAGACGCGTCCCCGTATCATCGGGGACGACAATGGCGGGGCGATTATCGTTTGGCAGGACCGGCGGTCGGGCACCAACTGGGACATCTACGTTCAACGCATCGATGCCGCCGGAAATCCACTCTGGCAGTCAGGGGGCGTCAATGTAACGGATGCCGCGGGCGATCAGATCTACCCGGTGCTGACCGATGACGGTCAGCAGGGCGCGATCATTTCGTGGGATGATGGGCGACCGGGGATCGGATGGTTCGACATTTACGCCCAGCGGGTGAACGCGGCCGGCGTCATTCAGTGGGCCGACGACGGCCTCGCCGTATTTACCGACGAGGGTCTGGCGCAACGATTTCCGAAAATCGTGCACGATGCGTCCGGAGGGGCGATCATCGTGTGGCACGGGTACCACAACGGAGGTAATTCCCTCGGTGTCCGCGGTCAGAGAGTCGACGGAAATGGAAACAGGCTATGGTCAGACGAGGGTGTGGTGGTCTCCGATCTGGATGATTATCAGATGACCCCGGCCATCGCGGGCGATGGCTCCGGGGGAGTCCTGGCCGCATGGCTGGACAGACGGAACGGCATGGAGGACGATATTTATGCCCAGAGGCTCGATGCCACCGGGACACCCTCCTGGGCTCTTCACGGTGTTCCCGTCACAACGTCTGGAGGTTTTCAGGGTGAACACACCATCATCTCTGACGGCACGGGCGGCCTGATCATCACCTACCTGGATGATTTTCAGGATTGGTTCGCGCAGAGACTCGATGCAACGGGGACGGCCGTTTGGGATGTCGATGGGAAGCTTCTTGCACCGTATTCGGGGTTACGGGCGACGCTCGTCAGCGATGGTCAGGACGGGGCGCTGGTCTCGTGGCCCGGAGATCAGGAAATCAAGGGGCAACGAATCGCGGGGGACGGGACGTTCTCATGGAATTTCGCAGGCACGATTATCCACTGGGGTTCCCCGGCCGGTTATCCTGCGATGGTCGAGGACGGCGGCGGTGGAGCGATCGTCGCCTGGCACGAGAATCGGATCGACGATCCTGACACGTGGTACGATATTTATGCCCAGCGGGTGTATGAGAACGGGACGCTGAATCCCTCTCCGCACACCAACACAAGCTGGCAGGCTGTCTTCCCCTTCCCGTCCGGCAATTCACTCTACGGGATACACTACCGGACCCCCGACACGGTCGTCGCGGTCGGCGGCGGCGGCCTGATGCTCCGGTCTACGGACGGCGGGGAACGATGGAAGCAGGTCTACCGCCCCGGCAATACCTTCGCCACCTTTCGTGGGATCGACTTTGCCGGGGATGAACTCACCGGCGTCGTTGTCGGCAGCGGCGGCACGATCATCCGGACCACCAGCGGCGGGGACGACTGGACAAGCGTGGAGTCGAACACGTCGGCAGATCTCCTCGGTGTGGCGTTCGCGGGCGATGATCGGGTCGTCGCGGTCGGCTATGGGGGGGTGATCATGAGGTCTTCCGATGCCGGTCGGACATGGAGCTCCATCGCCAGTCCGACATCCCGAAATCTTAACGCGGTCGACTTCGGAGACAGCGATTCCGGCATCATCGTCGGTGATACCGCCCTCGTCCTCAGATCGACCGACGGCGGGACGACATGGAGTTCCAATCAGATCGGCCTCGCCGACCTCAAGGATGTCTTCTTCCGGGGCAGGGACACGGCGTACATTGCGGGCGATCCCGGCGGGCGGTACTGGACGCCGAACGGTGGAAGGCTCTGGTGGGGAATCATACCGATCGACACCGGTAGCGGTGATCCGGACTCGGCTTTTTCACCGATTCCGAAGCACTTCACGACGATCACCTCCCTCAGCCATGATACCATCATCATCGGATCCAACATCCATATGTGGACGACGTACAATTTTGGATCGTGGTGGGAGACGGACACATTCAGCCGGGAAGCCCCGGTCTACGACATCGCCTTCTCCAGCCCCACGACGGGGATGGCGGTCGGGTCCTATGGGATGATCCTGAAAACCACGAATGCGGGGGCTGATTGGACGGAAAAATCGGTCAAGAAGACCGGCTCGTTCCAGGATATCGATTTCACGGATGGGAACACCGCCTGGGTTGTCGGCGCAAACGGGCGCGTCGCCTACACGCAACATGCCGGACGCGAATGGCAGGAGGTGACAAATCTGCCATACTGGAGCGGCACGAGTCCATGGTGGGGAGGCTATCACGCCTTCACGGCGGTGGATTTTCTGAACTTCGATACCGGCTGGATCGCGGGTAATCTCGGCAAAATCATCAGGACCTATGATCACGGGCTCTCCTGGAGTGACCACAACACCGGATCCGCCGAAAATAACGCCCTCCATTTTTTCAACAAAGACACCGGAGTCGTTATCGGTGCCGGCGGGACGTATCCCCACGTGACGCCGGGCGCCTACCGTACCACCAACGGGGGGGCAAGCTGGGCGGAACTGGAAAATATCGTCGGCACCTCACGCGGGTACCTGTACAATCTGTTCTTCCTCGACGGGGAGAACGGGTGGGCGGTTGGAGACACGGGGATATGGCCAAACTTCAGGCCGCTGCTCCTCCACACAAGCGATAACGGACAGACATGGAGCGATGTCACCGGCCCGATTCATACTCTCCTCGGCGGAAGCGACGCCGTCCTGCAGGGCGTCTCGTTCCAGAATGAGAATGACGGCATCGTCACGGGTTTGAGGGGAACCTTCCCGACAGTCGAGCCCCTGATCATCAAGACCACCGATGGGGGAACCACCTGGACATTGGTGGATCACCCGCTCGAGGGATCAACGGGGTACCTGGAGGATGTTTTCTTCCTCGATGGAAACAGGGGATATGCCGTGGGAGGCTCCGGATTCCAGCTCTATCAAACCCACGCATTTATCCCGAATGAACTTGGGACAGGATACATCCTGGCGACCAATGATGGGGGTGACACCTGGGCTGCCCAGGTCCCTCCCTCCAGCTACCTGAGGAGGATCCATTTTTCTCAAACACCGGGATCGGCATACATCGGGGGAGCGGTAGGCGCGGGCATGGTCTGCGCGATCACCCTCCCGGATCAAAATGTGAAAACCTGGCTCGGCGGCAGCTCCAACTGGTTCGAGCCATCGAACTGGAGCCCCTCCGGCATCCCGTTGAAGTATGAGAATGTGGTGATCCCCGCCCTCACACCCTCCAATCCCGTGATACCGGGTCCGGCCGACCAGGTCACCGTCGGGAGCATCGTCATCGGGAGCACCCTGACCGTCGATCCCACCGTCGCCCATTTTGTCGTCAAAGGAGACCTCGTGGAATACGGTACGCTCGTGGCCGACGACGACCAGAACATCATTGTCGGAGGCAGCAACCTTCAGCAGCCCGGGGGACCGTTTAATGCCCCCGGGACACGGAATACCGGTGCGACACCCGGCACGGCCGGAGCAGCCGCCCCCGGGCGATACCTTTTCAACGGCAAGGGAGAGGTGACGGGAAGTTATCAGCATCTCACCGTTGACGCTTCATCCGAACTCCGATCGGCCGGGGACATCACTGTGACTCAAAGCCTGAAGTTGCTGGCCGATCTCACGCTGCGTGACGCAGACCGGCTGGTCGTCGAACATTCGGATGCCTCCGCATTCACTGGCAGCGGCACCATACGATCGGGCTCGGTGGAACGGGCAATTTCGGCGGTTCCCCAGGATCGGCCGTATCGCTTTGCGAACGATAGGACCTTCGTGCTGCCGATGTACACATCCGGTTCAGATTCCCGCCTCGGGGCGAGCGGTGCCATCCCTGCCAGGCTGCGCCTCCTGACCCGATCGTGGGAGGAACCGCGGGCATTTTCCCTGAAATGGAAAAGCCACACGGGAAGCGCCGGCATCCCGACCGAGAACAGGGTGTCATCGCTCGGAGCCGTGGATTTCCGGAATACAAAATGGGCGATTGGCAGGCCGATCGCGACCGGGATCCCCCCCGGGTCCGCCACAACGACCAAACCGGGTGTCCCGCAATACGGCGACCCGCGGGTGCGGCGACTCTATCAATCCCATCAGGAAGGCGGAGGAATCTTCGATGCGGAAATTTCGTTCGGGTACGAGGAGGATGAAATCATGGACGGAACCGATGAAGATTCCCTCGTCCTGTTGACCGGACCGTTCGTGTCGGCGCAAATCGCCCCGAAATGGAATTTGCTCTCGATGCCGGTCCGACCCGTCGATTCAACAAAAATTCAGGTCTTCACGACCGCCGCGAGTGCCGCATTTGAATTCGATCCCATTGATGGCTATCTCCCGGCCACCCAGCTCCGCACCGGCGTGGGGTATTGGATGAAATACACGACCGCTGAAGAAATCGAAATTGGCGGCATCGACATGGAGGACGCAATCATCCCGCTCATCGAGGGCTGGAACCTGATCGGCGGACTGTCGTATGGCGTCGACGTGGCAGGCCTCTCGACGTACCCCCCCGGCATCCTGACTTCATCGTTCTATGAGTATGCCGCGGCATCAGCCCTCAGTTCGGCGACGACAGCGGGGGCCGCGGGATATGCGGTCGCCGAAAGTCTTGAGCCCATGCGTGGATACTGGATAAAAGCCAACGCCGACGGGCAGCTGTATCTCAACGCAAATGCGGCGCCCTCGCTGGAGAAGAAGATCGATCCCATGACGCAACTGGATCGCCTTCATACGCTTGAGATCACGGACGCGGAGGGATTGCAGAAGACGCTTTACTTCGGTCCCGCGGACGGAATTGTGCCCCGGCTGTACGAGCTTCCCCCGGTCCCTCCCGGGGATGCGTTTGATGTCCGATTTGGATCGCACCGGAGCGTCGGGCTCACGGAGAACGGTAGCGGGAGGACTGAAGGGATCCGCGTCCAGGGATGCACGTATCCCCTGACCGTCACCTGGAACCTTGGTGCATCCGAAAATCCCGGTTACGTTCTCCGGGTCGGCGAGAGGGAGATCACCCTTGCCTCGCGGGGATCGACGGTTCTTCCACGACCTGAATCGATCTCACTCACGCTTCCGCCCTCCGGCGAGGTTGACAGGGTCCCGCTGAATTACGCTCTCGACCAAAACTACCCAAATCCATTCAATCCATCGACGACCATCCGATACGCCCTGCCGGCGCCGTCGCATGTCACACTGACCGTCTACAATGTCCTCGGCCAGGTCGTCTCCGTGCCGGTTGACGAGGTACAGCAGGCCGGTGTCAGGTCGATTTCGTGGGATGGTGGAATTTTCTCGAGCGGGGTATATTTTATCCGGATCGAAGCGACCGGGACCAACAACTCCCCGGTTCACTTCACCTCATCACGGAAAATGCTCCTTGTAAAATAACGGGGCGAGCCCTCTTCATTCCACGGGGACAAGCGGAATGACAGCG
>CAZQSM010000063.1:0-12102 GCA_964596065.1 uncultured Chlorobiaceae bacterium
GCGAAGAGGGCCGCGGAGGAGAAGAAAAAATAGCCGGGAGAATACCGGAGCGCCGGGAGCCCGCGGGAGATCCGGGGTCGGGACGCGAAGCCGCCCCGGCCGTCGGGTTTCCCGCGCGCGTTGTTATGGGCAGACAGACGTCATACCGAAAACCGGGGGACTCGTTCGAGACGCTCCGGCAGTCGCTCGGGAAGGGTGAACCCGGTCCGGCCTACCTGATCCACGGGAACGAACAGCTGCTGATCGACCGCGCGGCCGCGCTGATCGGCGATCGGGCGGCCGCCGGCGATCCTTCCGGGATGAACCGCCAGCTGTTCGACGGCACCGAGGCCGACTCGCGCGATATCGCCCTCGCGGCGTCCGCGTATCCGATGCTCGGGATGCGGCGCCTTGTCGTCGTGAAGGACGCCGACAAACTCGGCGCCACGGAAGCCCTCGAGGCGTACCTCCGGGATCCCAGCCCGACGACGACGCTCGTCCTGATCGCCGCCAAACCGGATTTCCGGCGGCAGCTGTTCCGTGTCGCCAGGGAGGCCTCGGTGGTGGTCGAGTGCAACACCCCGTACGACGACAAGATCGCCGCCTGGATCGGGGCGGAGATCGCCTCCGCGGGCAGGAGCCTTGACGCGGAGGGGATCGAACTCCTGAGGGTGTCGGTCGGCGGCTCGCTCGCCGAACTGTCGAACGAGCTGGAGAAGCTCTACACCTACGTCGGAGGCAGGACGGCGATCACGGCCGGGGACGTGGCGGCGGTGGTCGGCGTGTCGCGGCAGTTTTCGGTGTTCGACCTCCAACGCGCCCTGGGCGGGCGGGACGCACGGAGCGCGCTGGCGATCCTCACCAGGATGATCGGCGCAGGGGAAAACATGACGAAGTGCGTCGCCCAGCTCACCGGGTACTTCGAGAAGCTCTGGCTCCTCCCGGCGACGGGCGGGGCCCCTGATGGGGCGGCGTCCCTCCCCGGCGTCCACCCGTTCTTCGTACGCGAATACGTCGACGCCCGCAGGAATTTCAGCGACGAGATGCTCTCGGGGTGTTTCCTGGCGCTCCGGGACGCGGACCTCGCCCTCAAATCGTCGGGGGGGACCCCTTCCGGCGTCATGACGGAACTCGTCCACACCATCACGCGGAACCCATCAGCCGCGCCGTATGCCCACGGGGTCAACTGACCGCCGGACGACGGGGGAACAATCCCGGCCACCCGGGCGTATAATCGTCGCCACGTGACGGGCGGCCCGCGCGTCACCCGGACGATGACCGACGAGGAGCTCGTCGCCGCGTTCGTGGACGGTTCGACCGAGGCATACTCGGCGCTGGTGGGCAGGTACAAGGACCCGCTCGTCAATTTCGTGTACAGGATGCTGGGGGACTACGAGTGCGCGCTCGACCTGGTGCAGGACACGTTCGTCCGGCTCAACGAGAAGGCCGGGAGCTACCGGCCCGTGGCGAAGTTTTCGACCTGGATCTACACGATCGCCGCGAACCTCGCCAGGAGCGAACTACGGCGGAGGAAGTGGCGTTTGTCGGGCGGGAGACCGCGGCACGCGGAGCCGATCGCGGATCCCGTGCTCGACGCGCCCGACCCGGGAGCGCTTCCCGACACTCTCGCCGGCCGGGCGATCTCCTCGGCGAAGGTCGCGGAGGCGCTGGCGGCCCTGCCGGCGTCGTTCCGGGAAGCGGTCGTGCTCTTTTACATCGAGGACCTGCCGTATGAGGAAATCTGCAGCATCCTGGGAATCCGGATGGGGACCCTGAAATCGCGCCTGAGCCGGGCGCGCGCCATGCTGGAGCGGTCCCTGCGTCCGCTGCTGGAGTCCGATGACGCCGGCTGACGACATGGACAACCGGCTCCGCAGGCTCTTCCGCGGACTGCCGCGTGCGAAGGCGCCCGGGGATTTCGAGGCGGGGGTCGCCGCGCGGATCGCCCGGGAGGGGGCGCCGGGCCGGCCGTGGATTCCACGGCTGACGCCGTTCGCCGTTCCCGGTCTCGCGCTCCTCCTCGTCGGGGCGCTTTCGTATCTTGCCTATTTAACCCAATTCAGGTACGAAGGCGGGGAGCCAACACGCCCCGCCGGTGAACCATCGCCGGCGACGGTGCCCGGATCCATCCGGGAATACCCGTCTCCGGCAGCGGCCCCGCCGGCGGGCGGGACGGAAAAGCCGGCGGCGCGGGAGGCGCCCCTCCGGGGATCCGGGGTGAGGGACCGGGCTCCCGATCGGACTGACCGGAACGCCGTCGAAAAAAAACTGGAACCGCCGGCCCATTCCCGGCCGGATCGCTCCGCCTCGGACCCCCGGGGCGCGAAGGAAAACGTGACCACAGAGCCGTCGCTCCGGGGGAAGAACGTTCCCGGCAGGACGCTGATGACCGAGCCTCCGCTCCGGGACACGGCCGGAATCACCGATTCCGTGGCCGTCAGCGACACGCTGAACACCGACACACCAAACGGTACCACGCAGGGCCTCCGCGATACCCTCAGGAACCCGCGGCCGGAGTGACCGTCGGCCGGTTTCTTGACATCCTCTCACCGATGTAGTACATTGATCGTCCGAGCTCAACCACCGGGAGAACCCCATGCCTCTGAACGTCAACGAATCCGAAGACCGGAAGGAACCGTCGTCCGTCGTGCCGCCTGAACCGCCCGGGCCGGAGCCAGCAGGGGGCGGCGGTGGAAGGCGTGGGGTGGTCCTCTGGATCGTACTCCTGGCGGTGGTCGCGTCGGGCGTCTTCCTGGCGATCCAGTTCGGTATCATTCCGACGGGGAAGGCTCCCGATCCGCGCGTCTCCGCGGCCGGTGATCCCCCCCCGACCGGCCCGGCGGTCGCCGACCAGGGTCCCGGGGATTCCATAACCCCGCCCGCGCCGGCCGGGGAAACGTCCGCTCCCGTCGGCACGGGGAAGGGGCGGGCCGGATCGGTGGGCGGGCCGACTGATACCGACGGGAACTACACAATATTCATCAGCGCGTACAGCCTGGCGACCGATGCCGAGGAACTGGCGGGACGCTGGAGGAAGGCGGGCTACAACGCGTTCATCCGGCATACCTCCGGATGGTACCGGGTCGGCCTGGGCCGGTACAGGACGATCGCGGGCGCGCGGGAGGAGGCGGAAAGGCTCCGGCAGGCGTTCGAGGAGGGGTATTGGATCGGCCGCGCGGACCTCTGAACGTATTGCGAAACAGGCCTTTTCTTCTTATATTGTTCATCCCAGTACCCGATTTTTTGGAGATTTTCGATGAAAAAAGGCATTCATCCACAGTACAAACGCTCGACCATCACCTGCATCTGCGGCAACGCGTTCGAAACCCGCTCGACGCTCGGTGACCTGAAGGTGGAAATCTGCTCCGCCTGCCATCCGTTTTTCACCGGCAAGCAGAAGCTGGTCGATTCGGCGGGCCGCGTGGAACGTTTTCAGAAGAAATATGCGAAGAAGCCGAAGGAAGCGGAAGCTGTCCCCGCCTCCTGACCCCGGCATCGGCTGACCGTTCTCACAGGACATTGAAACGGAATCTCGCTGACCCGGGATTCCGTTTTTTTTCATCCCACAACGATGATCCACTGCCTCTTCGAAGATAAGGCCCCCGACTTTCTTCCCCTGGTGCACTTCCGGCCGGTGTACGACCTGACGTGCGGCGTCCTCACGATGCGCGAAAAATGGGAGGCGGCCCTCCGCGGCAAACAGCTGAAGTTCGCGATGCGAGGGGAACTCCATGAATACCGCGCCCGTCCGGACCGGCTCGCCGGACCCGACGCGGCTTCCGCGGAGTGGACGTGGCTCATCAACGCGACGGTCTTCCCCGACGCGGCGCTCACCGGGCTGCTCCGGAAGACGCCCCGGGTTTCCACCGTCTACACCGACGGGGCCACCGTCGTGGCCGCGTCGGTGAAGGAGGCGGAGCTCAACGCCCTTTTTTCCGGATGGACGTCCCCGCTCCCCGACTTTTCACTCCTCCCGGGAATCCGGCGGGTCGAAGCCCCCGCGCGGCGGATCTCGCATTTCTGGGACCTCGTGCGGCACAACGCGGACGAAATTTCCTCAGACCGGGAGCTGCTGAACAAGGGACTGCGTCGGTTGAAACCGAAGAACCATCCCGGGGCCCACTTCGTCAGGGGGGAAGGGATCTTCGCCGGAAAACGGTGCGTCGTCAAGCCGGGAGCGGTCATCGACGCCGAGCGCGGCCCGGTGGTCATCGGTCCCGACGTCACGATCATGCCCAACGCCGTCATCATCGGGCCCGCGGCCATCGGCACCGGTTCGACGATCAAGGTCGGGGCGAAAATCTACGGCGGCACCACGATCGGGGCCCACTGCAAGGTAGGGGGGGAGGTCGAGGCGTCGGTGATGCTCCCCTGGTCGAACAAACAACACGAAGGATTCCTCGGGCACTCCTACCTCGCGAGCTGGGTGAACCTCGGTGCCGACACGAACACCAGCGACCTCAAGAACACCTACGGCCCCGTGTCGGTCGTCCGGCGGGGGAAGCGGATCGACACCGGGATGCAGTTCCTCGGGCTCACGATGGGCGATCATTCGAAGAGCGGCATCAACGTGATGTTCGACACCGGGACGGTGGTCGGGGTCTGCTGCAACGTCTTCGGGGCGGGCCTTCCCCCGAAGGAGATCCCATCGTTCAGCTGGGGCGGTCCGACGGCGTTCACGCCGTACGATCCGGTGAAGGGGCTCGAGGTCATGGCCATCGTGATGGCCCGGCGCAACATCCGGCCGGGCGAGGCGTACGCGAGGACGGTCAGGGAGGTGTTCGAACGGACCGCCCCCGACCGCGAGATCGCCGGGGTGCGCTGAATGAGCGGCCCCGCGACGACCGGCCAGACGGAGGGCGTCCCCGCCCAGGCCGGCATCCTCTACGCCGGCGCGAGGGGAATCGCGATCAAGATCCTCAACCGGGTCGAGCGCACCGACGCCTACCTGGACAAACTCCTCGACGCGGAGCTCCGCTCGAACGAACTTTCCGACCCCGACAAGGGACTCCTCGCGGAGATCGTCCACGGCGTCGTGCGGTGGCAGGGGCGCCTCGACTGGGTGCTCAATGGATTCACGCACGGAAACTTCAGCAAGTCGGACGTCAACATCAAGAACGCGATGCGGGTCGGGCTCTACCAGATATTCTTCCTCACGCAGGTCCCGCATTACGCCGCCGTGAACGAAGCGGTCGAGTTCGTGAAGCGGATCAGGGGCGAGAAGACGGGCAACATGGTCAACGCGGTGCTGCGCAGCATCCTCCGGACGCTCGACGGGATCCATTACCCGAACCCCGACAACGACCCGCTGCAATATCTCGCCGTGTACCATTCCCACCCGATCTGGATGGTCCGCCGGTGGGCCGGGCGGTTCCAGGGGGAGGAACTCGTGAAATTTCTCAACGCGAACAACGAGATCCCGGGCCTGACCCTGAGGGTGAACAAGCTCAGGCTGACCCCGCCCGAGTTCCTCGGGGTGCTCGACGAAAACCGGGTGCCGTACCAGGGATCGGCCTTCATCGACTATTTCGTCAAGGTGAAGGGCCTCGGCCAGATCGCCAGGCTGAAAATCTTCCAGGACGGCTATTTCTCGATCCAGGACGAGAGCGCGGCGCTGCCGGTCATCCTGCTCGATCCCCGGCCGGGGGAGACGATCCTCGACCTGTGCGCGGCCCCCGGGGGGAAAACCACGTTCATCGGCGAACTGACCGGGAACCGCGGCACCGTGGTGGCCGTGGACCGGTACGAAAACAAGCTCGACCTCATCAGGCGGGGCTGCGCCCGCCTGGGGATCACGGACGTCTCCTTCGCCGTGGCTGACGCGAGGGAGTTCACGGCGGAACCGGCCGACAAGGTCCTCGTGGACGCACCCTGTTCCGGCCTCGGCACCCTTCGGAAGAAGCCGGACATCAAATGGAAGCGCCAGCCTGAGGACATCGTGAAGCTCTGCGCGCTGCAGAAGGAGATCCTCGACAACGCCGCGACCCTCGTGAAACCGGGGGGTGTCCTGGTCTACAGCACCTGTACCACCGAACCCGAGGAAAACCGCCAGCAGGTCGAGGCGTTTTTGTCCCGGCATCCCGGCTTCAGCGTTGAGGACGCCTCGGCGTTCGTCGCGCGGGCTGTCGTCACGCCGGAAGGCTTTATCGAGACCTTCCCCCACGTCCACCATGTGGACGGGTCGTTCGCGGCACGATTACGAAACAACAGAAACTGAACCCCATGAAAGCCCTCGTCAAATCGAAACCTCCCGCGTCCGGCCGGTGGCCGGAAGGCCTCTCCCTCGTCGAGCGGCCGGTCCCGGGCCTCTCATCGCCGACCGACGTCCTGGTGAGGGTCACCGCGGGCGGAATCTGCGGCACCGATGTCGGCATCTACCACTCCAAGGACTCGCTGCGGTCCAGCATGTCCGGGATCGCCCCCGCGGGGGTCATCACCGGGCACGAATTCTGCGGCACGATCGCCGGGGCGGGGCCGCGCGCCGCGGCGATCCTCGCCGGCAGCGTCATCGCGAAATTTTCGGGCGACAGGAAACTGAAAAAATTCATCGGGAGGAAAACGCCTTCGGCGCTCGCCCGGGGGGGAGGATTCCTGGAGTTCCTGAAGGACGAATTCATCGTCACCGCGGAGATGCACGTGACCTGCGGGGAATGCGCCCAGTGCAAGCTGGGACAGTACCACGTCTGCACCAACACGGTCATCCGGGGCCTCCACGCCGACGGGGCGTTCGCTCCGTACGTGGCGCTGCCGGCCGGGAACATCGTGCTGATCCGGAAGGGGGAGATCCCCGAGGAGATCGTGGCCTTCATGGACGCCATCGGGAACGCGACGCACACCGTGCAGTCCCTCGGCTCCATCAGGGGGAAGTCGGTCGCCATCCTGGGGGCCGGGGTCATCGGACTGATGTCGGTGGCGATCGCGAAGGGGGCGGGGGCGAAAACCATTTTCGTGACCGACGCGTCGCACGGGCGGAACACGCACGAAAAACTCGTGAAGCGTCGCTTCCGGGTCGCCCGCGCCCTCGGGGCGGATGAATGCTTCGACGTGTCGCTCACCGCGGGCAGGGAGCAGTTCCACCGCGCCGCGAAGTCGCGGAACCACGGCGCCGGCGTCGACGCCGTGCTCGAGATGTCGGGGAGCTACCACGCGTACGAGGACGCCTTCTCGGTCCTGAGGATGGGGGGGGAGTTGTCGCTGCTCGGCCTCGGTTCGGGCTCGATGAACCTCGACTTCCCGAAACACGTGATTTTCCCCGGCATCACGATCCACGGGATCATTGGCCGCAGGGTCTGGTCCACGTGGGACATGATGACCGACCTCCTCCGGAAGGGGCTGGCGCGCCGCTTCCGGCAGGCGGGATTCGTCTCGCACCAGTTTCCCCTCTCCGAGTACCGGAAGGGGTTCGAGGCGATCGAGGACGGGGACGCGCTAAAAGTCCTGCTTCGGCCGGACTGAACGATGACCGGACGATGACGAAAGGAACCCGATGACACCAGACCTCTTCAACGCCGAACTGCGCCGGCTCGATGAAGCGCGGTCGCTCAAGATCGAGACCCCGCTGGAGGGCCCCCAGGGGGGCGTCGTCCGTGTCGGGGGCAAAAAGGTGGTGATGCTCGCGTCGAACAACTACCTCGGACTCTCGAACCATCCGGCCGTCAACCGGGCCGCCATCAGGGGGATCCGCCGGTACGGTTACGGCGTGGCGTCGGTGCGTTTCCTCTGCGGGACGCAGGACATCCACCTCAAGCTGGAGAAAAAGATTTCGAAGTTCGTGGGGTGCGAGGACACGATCCTCTTCTCCTCCTGTTTCGCGGCCAACGAGGGGTTCTTCGCCTCCCTGGTCAACGAAAAACTCGGGACCGAGGGTCACCGCGACGCCCTCTACAGCGACCGGCTCAACCACGCGAGCATCATCGACGGACAGCGGCTCTGCAGGGCCGAGTCGGTCGACAGGAAGATCTACAACCACGCCGACATGGCGGACCTGGAGCGCCTCCTCGGGGAGGACCGGGGGAAGCCCTACCGGTTCCGCATCATTGTGACCGACGGCGTCTTCAGCATGGAGGGCGACCTCGCCCCGCTCGGCAGGATCGTCGAACTGGCCGCGGCGCACGGCGCGATGGTCTTCGTGGACGACTCACACGCCATCGGCGTGTGCGGGAAGAACGGGCGCGGCACCCCCGAGGCGACGGGGACGCTGAAGAAGATCGACGTCATCACGGGGACCCTCGGAAAGGCGATCGGGGGCGCCGCGGGCGGATACATCAGCGGCAGCGCCGACCTGATCGCGTACCTCCGGCAGAAATCGAGGCCATACACGTTTTCCAACTCCCTCCCCCCCTCGATCGTCTTCGGCGCGATGGCGGCGTTCGACCTTCTCAGGGAGGACGCGTCGATCGTCGCCCGGCTCCGGAAGAACACGGCCTATTTCCGGAAGGAGATCGCCTCCGCCGGCTTCCGGATCCTCGAGGGCACCCACCCGATCGTCCCGGTGATGCTCGGCGAGGCCGCCACGGCCCAGGAAATGAGCCTCCGGCTCCTGAAGCAGGGGGTATACGTCAAGGGGCTCTGGTTCCCCGTCGTCCCGAAGGGTGAGGCGCGGCTCAGGGTCCAGATCTCCGCGGCCCACTCGAGGAAGGACCTCGACCGGGCCCTGGACGCGTTCGACAAGGTGGGGAAATCGATGAAGGTCATCTGACCCCGGTGCACCGCACACAGGCCATCAAACCCGGAATCACGGAGTTTCACGAATGAAAAAAACGCTCAACCAGGAAAATGTCCTCGAGGCCCTGAAGGCCGTAAAGGATCCCGACCTGCACCGGGACATCGTCTCCCTCAAATTCATCAAAAACCTCACCATCGACGGCGGCGCGGTGCGCTTCGACATCGAGCTCACGACGCCGTCGTGTCCCGTCCGCGACGAGCTCAAGGCCCAGGCCGAGCAGGCGGTGAAGGGGGGCATCGAGGGCGTTGGTTCGGTCGACATCACCATGACGTCGAACGTCCGGACCACGCAGGGGATCGGGAGGGTGAACCTCCTCCCGGGAGTGAAAAACACGATCGCCGTCGCGAGCGGGAAGGGGGGGGTGGGAAAGTCGACCGTCGCCGTGAACCTGGCGGTGTCCCTGGCGCTCGACGGAGCGCGGGTCGGCCTGATCGACGCCGACATCTACGGGCCGAGCATCCCGCTGATGATGGGAATCGACCGGAGACCCGAAGTCGTCGGCGGCAAGCTGTTCCCGCTCGAGGCGCACGGCGTCCTGGTGATGTCGATCGGTTTCCTGGTGGACCCGTCGCAGCCGATGATCTGGAGGGGGCCGATGGTGAGCGGGGCCCTGAAACAGTTCATGTCGGACGTCGAGTGGGGCGAGCTCGATTACCTGCTCTTCGACCTGCCCCCCGGCACCGGCGACATCCACCTCACCCTCGCCCAGTCGATACCGCTCTCGGGAGCCGTCGTGGTCACGACGCCCCAGGACATCTCCCTCGCCGACGTCCGGAAGGCGTACGCGATGTTCCAGAAGGTGAACGTCCCCGTCTTCGGCCTCATCGAGAACATGAGCTACCACGTCTGCGGAAGCTGCGGGCACCGGGAGAACATCTTCGACGCCGGCGGCGGGGCGAGGGCCTCGGCCGAACTCGGTGTTCCGCTCCTCGGCGAAATCCCCATCCACACGCCGATCCGGGTGGGCGGCGACACGGGCAGGCCGATCGTGGTGATGGAGCCCGACGCCGTTCAATCGGGCATCCTTCGGGACGTCGCCCGGAACCTCGCCGCCCAGATCAGCATCAGGCAGTATTCGGACCTGGCGAAACCGGAAATCGAGATCAGGCTCGATGGCTGAGGCGGGCGACGGCGCCGCCCGCGGCGGCGTGGAGCGGCGGGTGATGGACGCGCTCGGGGTGTGCAGGCCCTTCCTGCAGGCCGACGGGGGCGACATCGAACTCGTGCGTGTGACGGACGACGGGATCGCCGAATTGCGGTTCACGGGGGAGTGCAGCCGGTGTTCGCTCTCGACGATGACCCTCCGCGCCGGGGTCGAACGGGTGGTGATGCGGCACGCGCCCGAAATCCGCCGCGTTGAGTCGGTGCCCTAGCCGCCCATCCCGGCATTCGACTCCGGGCCGGCCTACCCCAGGGTGCCGTCGGCGAGCGTCACGACGCGTCCCCCCGACTGCTTCACCATCTCGTCGTTGTGCGTCGCAAGGAGCACCGCGGTCCCGCGCGCGTTGATGTCCTTGAGGATCTGGAGGATGCCGAGGGACGTGGCCCCGTCGAGGTTGCCGGTCGGTTCGTCGGCGAGCATGATCACCGGGTTGTTGACCAGCGCCCTCGCGATGACGACCCGCTGCTGTTCCCCGCCCGAGAGCTCGCCGGGCATGCTGCTCCGCTTGTGGCTGAGGCCGACGTCCGAGAGCACCCGCAGGACCTTCTTCCCGATCTCCCCCGACGGCGTTCCCGTCACCCTGAGCGCGAAAGCGACGTTGTCGTAGACGTTTCGCTCCTCGAGCAGTTTGAAATCCTGGAAGACGACGCCGAGTTTCCGGCGGACGATCGGGATGTCCCGCTTGCGGGCCTGCAACGACGATGTGTCATCGACGATGACTTCCCCGGAGGCGGGGAAGAGATCGAAGTAGAGGAGCCGGAGAAGGGTGGTTTTTCCCGACCCGGTTTTCCCCACCAGGCAGACGAATTCCCCCGGGGCGATGTGCAGCGAGACGTTCTCCAGGACCGGGACGGCTCCGAAGCGGACGCTGACGTTTTTCAGCCGGATCATCGGTGTCCCGCCATCCCGGATCTCCGGCGCCTGACGATGCCGGCGGCCGTGACGATCGCCGCGACGGTGCTCGACGGGTCGGCGGCGCCCGTCCCGGCGAGATCGTACGCCGTCCCGTGGCCCGGTGAGGTACGCACCAGCGGAAGGCCGGCCGTCACGTTGACGGCCGAGGCCAGCCCGGCCATCTTCAGGGGAATGAGCCCCTGGTCATGGTACATCGCCAGGACGCCGTCGAATTTCCTCCACGCGCCGCTCCCGAAAAAACCGTCCGCCGGGAAGGGGCCCTCGACGCGGGCCTTCCGGGATGCGGCGCGCCGGACGGCGGGGGCGATCACGTCGCGTTCTTCCGATCCGAGGAGACCGCCTTCGCCGGCGTGGGGGTTGAGGCCGAGGACGGCCACGCGCGGCCGCCTGATCCCGAAATCCAACGTCAATGAGGAGATGAACTGGGCGATGGTCCTGGCGAGCAGCTCCTTCGTGATGGCCCCGGCGACCCGCCGCAGCGGCATGTGGATCGTGGCGAGCGCCACCCGGAGCGGACCCGCCAGCATCACCATCAGCGCCGGACCGGCGCCGGCCCCGGCAGCGAGCATTTCGGTCTGGCCGGGGAAACGGTACCCGGCGTCGTTGATCGACTGTTTTGAGAGGGGGCCCGTGACGATCCCATCGATCGCGCCCCGGCGCCAGAGTTCCGCCGCGAGCAGGAGAGCGCGTGCCGCGATCGACCCCGCGGCACCGGAGGATACCCCCGGCTGTACCCGGAACGCGGTTCGAACCGTGGGGCCGATGACCGGGACGATGCCCGGACCCCACGAGGGCGGCGGGTGGTCGAGCGGGAGGAGTGTCAGCGGGAGCCCGAGCTTTTTCCGGTAATGCTCGAAGACGCCCGCATCACCGACGAGAAGCGTCCGGCAGGCCCTCCGGACCCGGCGGTCGAGGATGGCGCGGAGGACGACCTCGGGACCGATGCCGTTCGGGTCGCCCGAGGTGATTCCCAGCAGGGGGAGGCGTCCCCCCACCGGTCGAACCGGGGGAAGGATCGTCGCGGGCTCCGCCGCCGGCCGATGCGTCCCGGAACGGCTCAGGCGGAAGCCCGGTTGGAGAGGAACTCCACCAGCAGCCGGACGCCGACCCCCGAACCGCCCTTCGGCGCGTAGGGGAGCGGTTCCTCGAGCATCGCAGTGCCGGCGATGTCCAGATGGACCCACGGATGTTTTCCGATGAACTTCCTGAGGAACAATCCGGCGGTGATCGCGCCGGCCCATCGGCCGCCGACGTTCTTCACGTCTGCGATGTCGCTCTTGATCTGTTTCTCGTACTCTTCGAAGAGCGGCAGCGGCCAGAC
>CAZQSM010000064.1:0-3865 GCA_964596065.1 uncultured Chlorobiaceae bacterium
TTCTTCTTCGTCATCTTCCTGAGGTTGCCCTGCTCGGCCGATTTGTCGGCGATCAGCCGCTGTCGTCGGCCCAGCTGCCGGGCGAGCAGGTCCTGCTCCTCCTGGAGCGCCCGGCGCTTCGCCGTGATCGCGTCGAAGTCACGTTTTCGATGCGCGGAAAAGCGTTTCAGGTATTCGGCGCGTACGAAGAGCTGGTTCACCGACTGCGAGGTCACGAGCAGCTCCAGGTCGCCGGTGGTCCCCCTGGTGTAGGCGCTGCGGACGTAGGCCGCGTATTGTTTCTTCAGGTGTTCGAGCTGGGCCTCGAGTCCCGCCACGGAGCTGGTCGTCGACCTGATCGAGGCTTCGAGTTCCGCCTCCTCGTTGTGCAATTTCTTCACCAGCTTCCTGAGGAGCGCCTCCTGCTTGCCGTAATCGTCGAGCTGTTCGAGCGTCCGGTTCTCCTTCTTCTCCCTGTCCCTGATCTTTTTTTCATACTGCTCGATCTCCTTCCGGATTTTCTCGAGCTGGCTCTGTTTGGACCTGAGCTCCTTCTGGAACGCCGGGGAGGGGGATGGCGCGAGCAGCGCCGCGGCCGCGACGAGGAGGGCGATGGAGGCGATTCCCGGGGAGGGGGATCTCATCGCTGATAGATGTCGGCTGATTTCGGGATCGAGAAGGCGCACGACACCGCCCGGTTGACCTCGAGCTCGGAATAGGCCACGGAGATGCTTTTCCGTTCGACCGGGAAGACCACCCTCAGGAGCCTGGGAGTCACCGCGCCTCCCGACTCCCCGGGTTCCGAGGCCATCGCCGTGAGCGTCGCGCGTCCGTCCGCTCCGATCACGCGGTAGCTCCGGACGAAGTAGTCCTGCCCGTCGACGCGGTACTCGGTCCGCGACGCGCCGGCGCGGTATGTGAGCACGTACGATTCGCCGTCGGTGGAAAAGGAGTCGGGCGCTCCCGCCCCGGGGGGGAGGAACTCGCCGGTGAACGCCCGCATCACCTCGTCGAAGGACATCTGCAGGTTGAACATCGAGTGGAGGGTGGTGCCGTCGGACGACCCCACGAACGCGTAATTGTCCTGGTAGTTGTGGAAGACGAAACGATCGCGCGAGAAGAGGAGGGTGCCGAACCTGATCCCGAACGGGCCGCTCAGGTCGACGAGCACCGAGTCGGGCTTCCGGAGGTTCAGGACGAAGCTGCTGCTCCCCGACTGCCCGGGGGATTCGATGGTGATGACGCCCTCCCCCCTCACCGTCCGGATCGCCTCGCTCCGTTCACGCACCAGCGCCCCGACCATCTCCGGGGAGAGCGTGAGCTCCTTCTTCGCCCGTGCCGTCTGTCCGCACCCCGCGAGGCAGAGCGCTCCCGCTATGATGAGGGCGGGTCCCCACCTCACAGGCTTCCCCGGCGTATTTTTTCGGAGAGGGACCGGTTGGCCGGATCGTACTCGAGCGCCTTCTTCCAGTACTCGAGAGCGCGCGCGCTGTCGGCGAGTTTATAATAGATGTCGCCGAGGTGCTCGTGGATCACCGGGGACGTGGACCCGAGGAGGATCGCCTTGTTGATGTATTCGCGCGCCTCGGCGTATTTCCCCATCTGGAACCAGATCCACCCGTAGGTGTCGAGGTACGACTGGTTCTCCGGCTGCTGCGCCACGGCCGATTCCGCCATCTTCAGGGCCCGTTCGAGCTGGAGACCCCGTTCCGCGAGGCTGTACCCGTAATTGTTCAGGAGGAGGTGGTTGTCCGGATCGAGCCGCAGCGCCTGCTCGTAGAGCGAATCGGAATCCGCCGTCTGCCCGAGTTCGTCGTAGACGAGGGCGAGCGCCGAGCGGGCTTCGACGTTTTTCGCGTCGAGCTGGATGGCGCGTTCGAGCGCCGCGGCCGCCTCCTCCCTCCGGCCCGCCCGCTGGCTGGAGATGCCGAGCAGGAAATGGATCCGGAACTCGTCCGGCACGAATTGCTTCGCCTCGTTCAGGACGTTGATCGCCTCGGCGAAATTTCCCGCGTCGTAATACACCGCCGCCACGCCCATCCAGCCGTCGGGATTCCACTCCGCGAGTTCCTTGACCCTGCCGAAATATCCGAGCGCGGCGGAGTCGCTCCCGGTGGTGTTGGCGAGCGCGCCGAGGAACCAGTAGGGCCGCCAGTCGTCGGGGAACCGTGCCCTGATCGTCTGGAAGAGTTGTTGCGCGTACGGCACCACCGCTGAATCCTGCTGGACGAAGGAGAAAAAAATCTGCCCGAAACGCACCTGGTCGTCGGCCGAGAGGCTGTCGCCCCCCTGGAACACCGACTCGAACACCGCGGCGGCCCCTTCGTAGTCCTGTTTCAGCAGGCGGGAGTGCGCGATCGCGGCGCGCAGCTCGATGTCGTCGGGGCGCAGTTCCGCGAGTTCCCGGAATATCTTCAGCGCGGCGTCGACGCTGTCCTGCCTCAGGTAAATGTCGCCGAGCGCCTTTTTGACTTCCAGGTTCGTGGGTTCGAGAGCGGCGAGTTCGGAGAGCACGCCCACCGCCTTCGAGTGTTCCCCGGCCATCGCGTAGAGGCGCGCGAGTTGCGCCAGGGCGTCCCCCTCCGGGCCGAAGCGCCGGATGACCGCCTCGTACATCGCGACCGCCTTCGCGGGGGAATGGAGCTGGTAGAGCCGCGCGAGGTTCATCTGGATCGCCTTCTCCGTCGAATCGATCGCGACGATCCGCTCGTATTCCCCGATCGCGGCGTCGAGGTCGCTCGCGTGGAGGTAGATCTCCGCCAGCGCCTGCCGGTATTTCACGCTCGACGGCTCCAACCGGACCGCGTCCTTCGCGCTCCCGATCGCCAGGTCGTGCTTCCCGAGGATCGAATAGTCCTTCGAAATGGCGTGGTAGATCGCCGGGTCCTGCTTGTGCTTCAGGGCGTCCTGGTACTCGAGCACCGCCTGCGCGTATTCCCCCTTCTGGTCGAGCATCGACCCGGCCAGGAAGTACTGTAGCGCGAGTTCCTGGTTCTCGGCGGGGGCCGGCGGCGCCGTTTCCTTCTGACCGGAACAGGCCTGCAGGAGCAGTGCGAGGATGATGAAGCACTTGAGGGAATGTCTCTTGAAATGTTGTATTTTCATCATATTCATCGAAAAAATATAGAAAATTGGGTAGTGAATAACAATAGGAACAGCCCGGCGCCGCGATGTGATCCCGGGTGGGTCCGTCTTGATTTTCCACACCGATTTTTCTAACTTATTCGGCCGGCGGTAACGCTTACCATTCTTTCCCGGGAGAAGCTTTGAAACGGAACCTCGCGTCTCTTTCGGTCCTCGCACTGACCGTCACGCTCCTGACGGGCTGCGGCAACACGCGCCAGCTCGAGGCGTCGATCGCGGAAAAGCAGACGACGATCGACGACCTCCGGAAGGAGAACCAGGACATGAAGTCGGAGAATGGAAAACTCAAGGGGCGGGTCGGCGAGCTGGAAAAAAACCTGACCGACGTCACCGCGAGGGCGGTCGACCTGAAGCGGGAGCTCGACCAGATGAAAACCGAACTCGAGCGCGCGAAGTCCCCGAAGAAGGGGGGTGACCTTGAGTCCGGTTACCGCGACGCCCTGCGGAAATACATGGACAAACGGTACGACGAGGCGGTCACGGAGTTCGAGGCGCTGCTCGCCGCGGGCATCCCCGCCCCGCTCGAAGACAACTGCCACTACTGGATCGGGGAGTCGTTCTTCGGACTGAAGAACTACCAGGCGGCCATCGCGCGGTTCGACAAGGTGCTGGAATTCGCATGGTCGAACAAGAAGGACGATTCGCAGGTGATGATCGCCCGCTGCTACGCGAGGATGGGCGAGACGGCCAGGTCCAAATCCGAATATCAGAAAGTGCTCGACGTCTATCCCGCCAGTCCCTA
>CAZQSM010000064.1:3965-12055 GCA_964596065.1 uncultured Chlorobiaceae bacterium
CCAGGTCCAAATCCGAATATCAGAAAGTGCTCGACGTCTATCCCGCCAGTCCCTATCTGGACCTGGCACGTCGCCGCAGCGGCGCGATGTAGCCGCTCCCGGCCCGCCGCGCCTCGGCCTCCCCGCGGCGATCTCCCCCGGCGCTAGCGCGCCAGCAGCATCTTCCCGACCTGGGTCGATCCGCCCGCCTGCAATCTGTAGAAATAGGTGCCGCTCGGCAGCGCGTCGCCGTTGAACTCCACCGACCGCGATCCCGCCGACTGCACCTCGTCCACCAGCGTCGCCACCTTTTCCCCTATCAGCGTATACACCTCCAGGCGCACCCTCGAATCCACCGGCAGGTCGTAGGCGATCACCGTCGCCGGATTGAACGGGTTCGGATGGTTCTGATGGAGGCGGAATTCGGAGGGGATGGTCAGCCCCGCCGGCTCGAGAACGAGGCTTCCACCGGCTGGATCGACCCGCACCGGCACCGCCGAAAGGAGGTATGAGCGCGATTCGCCACCGGGCGCCGACACCGTGAGCCGGTAGCCGCCGGATCCCGCGCTCCCCGCCGCGAGGCGGACTTCGAGCCCGGCCCCGCCGCCCCTTACGACGATCCCGGCCGGAGACCGGTCCACGCCGGACCGGAACGAGGTCCCGTCCTGATAGCGGACGTCGAATTCATCTCCCGGGGGAGGCGGGGGAAGTTCGTAGACCGGCCGCGTTCCACTCTCCGCCGGTCCGGATGTGAACCCTAGCGTCCGGGTCTTCCCTTCCGAGCTGAACTCGAGGAGGTTCATCCGGTCCGTTGCCGCGATGCCGGTGGACCCGCGCTTCGGGGCCGCGGCCGGACCGTCCGCGCTCACGATCAACACGCCCGGTTCCGAACATTTCACCCAGTATCCCGCGCCCGGCCAGATGGTGTCGGCCGCGTAGTATCCGCCGGAGGGGGAGTAGCCGAAAAATTCAGTCAATGCCATCGTGCCGGGCTCCGGCTGGACGCCCGCGACGTCGTACGGCCGCGAGAGTGACCCGATGATGTTCCACTTTTCCGACACAGCGATCGTGTCGACGAGCAGCAACGTGCCCACGCTTTTTTCCGCGGACGCGGCGCCGTGGTTGACCCAGTAGCCGCGTCCCGGCGTGAGCGTCGCCGCGGCGCCGTATCCTCCGTCATACTGGTACGCGGCCGATGTCGCGCCGGGAAAATTCCCCGCCGGCGACGCGTCGAGCGGCGTGGAGGGGACGGAGAGGAGGTTCCATCCCTCTTCGATCGGCACGTCGGCGGCGTAGACGGTGAACGGCCCGTCGCTGAGATCGACGACGGAACTGTCCACCGCGCTCCTGATCCGCAGGTAGCCGTCGACGGTCGGGACGTCGGGCACTTCCCACCCGAGGGTATCGGGCGTCGCGGACACCGTCGCGATCGTCGTCCACGTCGCCCCGGCGTCGGCGGAAAAGGCGATCTCCACGCTGTCGGTGTCCCCGTCCCATCCGATCGTCCGGGTCGAGCCGATGAGCAGGGCCTCGCCCCCGTTGGGCGATTCCATCGTGACAAACGGTTTCGTCAGGAAAAACGTGTCCAGCGTGGAAATGGCGTTGACTTCGTCCACGGTCAGGACGTGCCAGCTGAACGATCCCATCCCCATCGCGGCGACGCCGGTGAACAGTACCGAGGTGTCGGTGCCCGCGTCGATTGTCGTGTCGAACGACGCCCCTTCGATGACGACCCTGTAGGTGTGCGGGTCCCGGTCGTTGTCCGCCGCGCGGGTCCAGCGGAAAAGCGTCTGGAGCGTATCGGCGAGGAATGTCGAGTCTGCAGGTTCAAGGAGTGACACCGGATTTCGAGCCAGAAGCGAATCGAACGTGAAGACGTAGAGACCGTTCTGCATGTCGCCTGCGATGATCTTTCCCGACGGGAAGTAGGGGTAGACCGCCCAGACGCCGTCGTATCCGGCAGGCTCCGTCGAGGTGTCGTAGCTGTCCGCGGTGAACGGGACCGTCGGGTCGCTGATGTCCGCGACCGCGATGCCGGCGGTATACCACGCTGCGTACGCGTAATTGCCGCGCACGAAGACGTTGTGCCCGATGTCGACCGGGTTGACGGCATACGTGGAGGTCGGAGCGGCGGGAATGGTCGGCAGGGCGCCCAGGTCCCAGAATTTCAGGTTCTTCAGCGTGCTGCCGATTTCGTCCGTGGAGATGATGTAGGCGCCATCCTTCGTCGCCCAGACGTTGTGCGTGCCGCTGCCGGTGTAGCTGATCTTTCCGATCGGGACCGGGGCCGCCTTGTCGGTGATGTCGGCGATGTAGATGCCGCCCCCGGAGTAGATCGAGGCCCCGAAGATCGTGTCGTTCCGGACGTACGAGTCGTGGAAATAATTGGGCGAGTATTCCCCGACGAATGCGGGGTTGTCCGGATCTGCGAGGCTGAAGATCACCGCCCCACGCTGCGCCGTCGTCCCCCAGCTCGCGCATCCGTTGAGGTACATGTAGCCGTCGAAGATTTCGATCGTGTGCGAGCGCGAGGTGTTCTTCACCCCGCTCGTGTGGGTGAACGACTTGACGAGGAACGCCGTGTCGGGGAGCTGCGAGAGGTCGATGATCTGCGTCCCTCCCCCCGCCTCGGTGACGACATAGAGCCGTTCCCTGTACGTGCGCACCTCCCTCCAGAGCGAGGTCGGGCCGGGAATGTGGTCGATCTCGCGGATGTCGGAGGTGTCGGTAATGTCGATGATCGCCGTCCCGGTCGCGGTGGTCAGGATGGCGTATTCCCTCCCGTCGGGCGCGACGTACCCCCAGCAGCCCGAGTATGAAACCCCGCTGGTCGTGCCGTGCTTGTTGTCGAGCCGGCCGACGAGGGTGAGCCCGGCCGAAACGGAGAGGGAAGCCATGGTGAGTGTGAGGCAGGGCACGAGAAGGGCGGAACGGTACAAATTGGTCACGGGACACCGGCTGATTGATGAACTGGTGGATGTACGATACAAAAATCCGTCGTCTGACTCAAGGAAGGATCCGGGTCAGTCCGGGTCGTTCAGGAGGGGGTTTTCCGGGACGAACGTGACCGACTGGGCGCCGAGGACCTTTTCCCCCAGCCGCATCCCCTTCAGCGTCAGCGTCATCTGTTCGCCCGCGATTTTCCTCCAGCTCGGGGCGGAGGTGACTTCCCTGCCGTCGAGGTTGATCTCCTCGTCGTCCCCGGGGGGAACGACCAGGTCGGGGAGCGGGATGAACTTGTTGTTGTACTGGTACTCGATGTTCTTCGACGCGACCATCAGCGAGCCGGGATCGAGGAAGAGCGTGTCGGCGCTCCGGTTGTCGAACGTGACCCTGATGGACGTGATGAATCCCGCGTCCATCCTGTACGACGCCTCGAACCTGTAGCGGACGGGATATTTCCGGTCCGACGTGGTGTATTCCCTGCAGCCGCAGTTCTCGTTCCGGACCAGGTAACTGAACGTCGAACGGGGGGACGGGGCGTTTTCCGGGATGGATTCCGCGGAGCGAGGCGTTTCGGCGGGGGCGGGGAAGCGCGTGACCGCGGCGTCCTTCGACGCAGAGCATCCCCCGAGGACCAGGACGCCGAAGATGGACGCCGCCAGGAGCGGCCACGCGAAGCGTGCCCCGGCGGGGGCGGATCCCGCCGCCGACCGTCCCGTCATTTCAACGGCCCGACGCTTTTTTCCACCGCGTCCAGGAGCGTCCCGTCGTCGAGCAGTCCCACCGACGCGGCGATGTCCGCGGAGAGGACCCTGTCCGCCCTGAGCCGGCCGATCCGGCCGCGGATTTCATCGTGGGCCGCTTCGACTCCCTTGCCGGACTTCATCGGTTTCCCCGTTTTGGGATGCGGCCGCGCCATATCGAGCCCCTGCGCGGCCACCATCAGCTCGATCCCGAGCACCGTGCGGACGTTGGAGAGCACCCGCAGCAGCTTGTGCGCGGCGATCGAACCCATGCTGTTGTGGTCCTCCTGGTTGGCCGACGTCGGGATCGAGTCGACGCTCGCCGGGTGCGCGAGCACCTTGTTCTCCGACACCAGCGAGGCGGCCGTATACTGCGCGATCATCATCCCGGAGTTGAGGCCGCCGTTTTCGGTCAGGAACTTCGGGAGGCCGCTCAGGTTGCCGTTCACCATTCTCTCGGTCCGCCGCTCTGAGATGTTCGCCAGCTCGGCGAGCGCGATCGCCAGGAAATCGAGCGCCAGCGCGAGCGGCTGGCCGTGGAAATTTCCACCCTCGAGGTGCGTCCTGTCAGCCGGGATGATCAGCGGATTGTCGGTCGCCGAGTTGATTTCGATCGTAAAAATCTCCCTCGCGTGGCGGAGGGTGTCCCTCGTGGCGCCGTGCACCTGCGGCATGCAGCGGATCGAATAGGCGTCCTGCACCCGCGGGTCGCCGTAGCGGTGCGATTCGCGGATCTCGCTTCCGGCGACAAGGTTCCGCAGGTTCGAGGCGCTCGCGCGCTGCCCCGGGTGCGGGCGGAGCGAATGGATGCGGTCGTCGAAGGCGGTGTCGCTCCCGCGGAGCGCCTCGGTGCTCATCGCCCCGGCGATGTCGGCGACCCGGCAGAGCGCGTCGGCCTCGGTCGCCGCGATGCATCCGATCGCCGCCATCATCTGCGTCCCGTTGACGAGGGCGAGGCCTTCCTTCGCGGTGAGACGTACCGGTTTCAATTTCGCGAGCTTCAGCGCCCGCGCCGCGGCCATCTCGCGGCCCCGGAAAGTGACCCTCCCCTCCCCGATCATCGCCAGGACCAGGTGGGACAACGGGGCGAGATCGCCGCTCGAGCCGACCGATCCCCTTGAGGGGATGACGGGGATCATTCCCCTGTTGTACATTTTCGCGAGGAAATCCGCCGTGGCGACCCTGATCCCCGAAAATCCCTTCGCCAGGGCATTGAGCCGGAGCACCATCATCGCCCGGACGACCTGCTCCGAAAGCGGCTCCCCCGCGCCCGCCGAATGGCTCCTGATGAGGTTCAGCTGGAGCTGTTCGATGTTGTCGCGGCCGATCCTGACGGTGGCCAGTTCGCCGAACCCGGTGGTGACGCCGTAGATCGTGTCGCCGCGCTCCACCCATTTTTCCACCAGTTTCCTCGAGGCGTGCATGCGCGTTTTCGCGGAGGGGGAAAGACCGATCTTCATCCCGGGCCGGGAAAGCCGGTGGACGTCGGCGACTGTCAGCGAATTTCCGTCGAGGAGGAGGGTTTTCATGGACAATGTTGGCGAAAAAAGTAATGCAATGTAACAAGACCGGCCCTGAAAGGCAACGAAACGGGCCGTCGCCCCCGCGGAAGAGTCAGTTGCAACTCTTTCCTTCAATCGCTATCTTTTACGCGGATTCTCCCCCTACACAAAATAGGAACCCGCCGCATGAAAAAGATTCTCGCAATCATCTCGATCGTATCGCTGAACCTCCTCCTCCTGGTCCCCGGCTGCACCGAAGATTCCACGGCGCCGCCGCAGGGATTCGGCGTCAGCTCCGCGACCGCCACGGTCGCGCCCAGCGGGGACGTCATCATCACCATCTCCGGGGGCACCACCCCTTACGCGATCACCGCGGGGACGGACACTGCCGTCGCGACAGCCTCCCTCAGCGGCGGCAACCTGACCGTCTCCGGTGTCGACGGCGGCTTCACCACGGTCACCGTCGGCGACGCCGCGGCGGCATCGGTGACGATCTCGATCGTCGTGACCGGTGCGATCACCGACGACCTCTTCCCGCTCGTGATGGGACACAAATACACCTTCGCGGGACACGCGATCAGCACTTCCGGGGTCACCCTCCCCGATCCGACGAACCGGTACCAGACCATCTGGACCATCGGGCCGGCGGGGCCGCTCCCCGGCTCGACGATCATCGTCGACTCGACGCGCCTGATCCACCCGACGCTCGGCGAGATCCTGATCGCCAGGAACCTGCTGATCCTCAAGAGCAATATCACCGGCGAATTCTTCTTCGCCCAGACGCTCGGACCGTTCTTCAGGGCGTTCAACATCGAGCGGACCGACACGGTGCGCGTCCTTTCGATCGCGAAACCGGAACTCGGCATCGGCGGCGAATGGGTCGCGCTCGATTCCACCTACGTCGACAGCCTCGGCACGTCGAACATCCGCCTCGAAATCCTCGGCAGGGTCGAGGGCGGCGAGGTGATCACCGACAGCGCGTCGACCCCGGCGACCCACGAAACCATCCGGTTCCGCACCTGGAGGCGCATCAGCGTCAACGGGGCGGTGGTTGTTGACAACGCCACCACCTCGCGGCTATGGCTCCGACGGGAGTTCGGGCCGGTCCAGGTCCTCATCGCCCAGGACACCGAGAACCTCGGACAGTTCAGGACATTCAGGGAAAAGAATTTCTGATGTCCCCCGGAACGATCCACGAGGCCGTGCGTCGCATACGTACGGCCTTTCTGTTTTCATGACGAACCGTTCGCCCCGATCGACGAGGTGCCTATGAGACCCACGCTCCGACTGTTCGCGTCCCTGGTCGTCGCCGGCCTTTCGATGGCGCCGGCCCCCCCCGCCGCCGTTGGCGGCACCCTCCGCGGGACCGTCACCGACGGCCGCACCGGCTCCCCGCTCCCGCAGGTCAACATCAGGATCGAAGGGAGCCCCCTCGGCGCCGCCAGCGGGGAAAACGGTTCCTACCTGATCGAGGGTGTCCCGGCGGGCGTGTACGTCGTGGTCGCGTCGCTCATCGGCTATGAGCCGTCGAGGCGTTCCGGGATCGCGGTGGACGCGTCGGGAGAAACGACGCTCGACCTTTCGCTCGAGGAAACGTCGGTGTCGATCGGGGAAGTGGTGGTCTACGGCGCGTCGTTCCGAAAGGAGCGGCTGACCGAGGCGCCCTCGGCGATGTCGGTGATCGAGCCGGCCCAGATCCGCCTGCTGGGGGGGAGCGGCTCCGCCCCGAGGCTCCTCGAGACCCAGCCCGGCGTGGACATCGTCCAGAGCGGCCTGAACGACTTCAACGTGAACACGCGGGGGTTCAACAGCTCGCTCAACCGGCGGCTGATCGTCCTCCTCGACGGCCGCGACCTCGCGATCGCGTTTCTCGGCGCTCAGGAATGGAACGGGCTCTCGGTCCCGATCGAGGACCTCGGCAAGGTGGAACTGATCCGCGGCCCCAGCTCCGCCCTCTACGGGGCCAACGCCTTCAACGGCGTGATCAACATTTCCTCGGAACATCCGCACGACATCACCGGCACCAAGCTCACCCTTGCGGGTGGCGAGCGCGATTACCTGAGGACCGACGTGCGGTACGCGGCGACCCGGGGGATCTGGAGCTACAAGATGAACCTCGGCCGTTCCCAGGGGAAGAGCTGGTCGGTCGACCGGAAGAACCTCAATTTCGAGTATGACGGGTTCACCGTGCTGAACAACGAGGAGGTGAGCCTCCTCCCGGGCCGCGTCGCCTCGACGTACGGTTCGCTGCGGATCGACCGGGAGCTCGCCGACGGCGGAGTCGCGACCGTCGAGGGCGGGACCACGCAGGTGGAGAACGAGGTGTTCGTGACCGGCATCGGGCGCGTCCAGGTGCCGAAGGCGCAGAAGCCGTGGGGGAGGATCAACTACTCGAACAGGAACTTTTACGCGCAGGTCTGGGTGGCGGGGCGCGATTCGCGCGAGCCACAGCTTTCGCTTTCGAGCGGCCTCCCGCTGATCGAAAAGTCGGCCATCACCCAGGCCGAGGCGCAGTACCGCACCGGTCTCCTGGAGGGCGACCGGCTCTTCCTGGTGAGCGGCGCCTCCTTCCGGTACCAGCACATCGACACGAGGGGCACGCTGATGCAGGAGCCTCACGACGACAACATGGCGGGCGTCTACTCGCAGCTCGAGTACGCCGCGACCCCGGCGCTCAAGTTCACCGGCGCCGCGCGGCTCGACCGGAGCACGCTCCACGACACGCGGGTCTCGCCGAAGTTCGCGGTGGTCTGGTCCGCCGACGCCAACCACACGTTCCGCGCGACGTTCAACCAGGCGTTCCAGTCGCCCAACCACTCGGAACTCTTCCTCTACGTCAAGCGGACGGCCACCAACCCTTACACCGGACTCAAGTCGTACTTCGCCTACCACGGCAACGACGCGCTCAAGGTGGAGAAGATCA
>CAZQSM010000065.1:0-11866 GCA_964596065.1 uncultured Chlorobiaceae bacterium
AATGGCATTCACGAGGTCAGGGGTTCGATCCCCCTCAGCTCCACTCCACGACAGACGAGACGGCAGTGCGGGGGCGGTGTTCCGCCCCATCCTGCATGGAGTAACTTCCGCCCTGCCGGCATCACTTCACGACCATCATTTCGGGGACAGACCATGGCCGACCGCGTTCAGGAATTTCGTTCATTCCGCGAGAGGATGAACAAGCGGATCCTTTCCGTCGACAACAGGGCCGTCAAGAGGTTCTTCGGCGTCGACACCCTCACCTATGAAGCGGGAGCGCTCCCGGCGCGGGAGAAGGAGATGCTCGGCCTGGTCGCCTCGATGGTACTGCGGTGCGATGATTGCGTCTCCTACCATATCGAACAGTGCAGGAAAGAGGGGGTGACGCACGACCAGTTCTTCGATATTTTCAGCGTGGCACTCACCGTGGGCGGCTCGATCGTCATACCCCACCTGCGGCGCGCCGTCGATTACCTCGATACGCTCGACGGAGCGTCCCGCCCCGGGGCCTGAGGAGCGCGGTGTCATGCCCTCCCCCCGCACGCGACCGAACATCGGAATGGCCAGCTCCGCCATCGCGCGGCTCGCGGGGGACAGCGCCTACGAATTCTCCCTGATCGTTTCGGGCCACGGGTCGATCTCCTTCGCCAACGAGCGCCTGCTGAAATCGTCCCGGCACAGGATCGAGGGGGTGCGCGGCAGGCCCCTGCCGACGCTTCTCAGGAGGACGGACGGCAAGCCGCTCGCCCCATCCTTCCTCCGTCCGCAGTCGAAATCGAACCCCCAGCGAAAAAATTTCTCGGTGCTCACGCGCGACGGCCGCCGGATCGAATGTCGGGGAAAAGTCTACTACTTCGACGCCCACGGCCGGGAACCGGCGGGGGCGCTGGTCCTCGCCAACCGCGCGCCGGCGGGGGTTTCCCGGAACAGGGACATTCTCACCGACGGCATCAACGCCCCGGGCCTGCTGGCGTCGGTGGGCGACGGGCTGTGCGTCGTCGACGCCGGCGGGAGCATCCTGTCTGTCAACACCGCCCTGGCGGAGATGGCGGGGCTCCACCGCGGGGAAATGACGGGCGTCGCACCGCCGTATCCCTGGCTTGGCGTCGAGGAAAACGCCCGGCTCGCCGCGGCGCTCGCCGGCGTGGTCCGAACCGGCGTACCGGCCCATCTCCTGATCGTCCAGGAGCGCGAGGAGGACCGGCCCATCGCGCTCAGTTTTTCGATCTGGACGCTGCCCCTCGCCGGGGGGCTCTACCTGGCCTCGGTCCGCGACATCAGCGACATCCACCCCGTCCACGAAAATCAACTGGCCGAGAAACGGATCGAGCGTCTGAAAACCCAGGTCCAGCGCAACGCGGCGCGCTGGAAAACCCTCCAGGAAATCAACAGCTCGATCCTCCGGAGCGGATCGGTCCACACCATTTACCGCCGCATCACCGAGGGCGTGGGCAGGCTGGTCGACCACGACCTGGCGGGCGTCTATGTGCTCGAGGAGGGGGGAAACGTTCTGCGTCCCCATACGGTCTCGCGGCTCACCCCGTTTTCACGGCAGCTCGGAAAGCTCCCGTTGACGCCCGGGAAGGGGATTGTCGGTTCGGCGGCGGCCTCCGGCGTCACGGTGACGGCGAATGACGCGCAGCAGGACCCGCGTTCAGTCTACCCGCCCGGGATGAAGCCCGAGATCGAGCACATCATCGCCGCGCCGATCCGGGGTCGCCATTCAACCTACGGGATCCTCACGGTCGCGCGGAACAGGCATCCCGGTTTCCAGGAGGAAGATTCGCAGATTGTCCAATCGTTCGCCGACGCGGCCAGCATCGCCATCGAATCGATCCACTCATACGGGAACCCCGGCACGGTCCCCGGGGATCCCGGTAAACGTCGACGGTAGAAGGGAGGGGGATGCTCACCTCGGAATTTCTCGGCCTGAATGTCATCCTGATCGGCGTCCTCGTGCTGGTCGTCATCGTCTACCTCGTCATCCTGATACGGAAGCGGCGCAGCCAGAAATTCCTCCACAAAGACCCCTGACCCGCCGGGGTTGCGCCTGTTTGGCGCCGTCTCTATATTGTACCTTTTTACGCCACCCCATGATCACGATGAAGTTCGGCGGCACCTCCGTTCAGGATGCCGAGGCCATCACCAACGTTACCTCCATCGTACGGTCCGCCCTGCCCCGGCAACCAGTCGTGGTGATCTCGGCCATCGCGCAGGCGACCAACACCCTCGAGACAATCGGCCGGCTGGCCCGCGAGGGGGACGCGGCAGCGGCGAAGGAGGAGATCGACGCGTTGCTCCGGCGCCACATCACGATCGTCAACCGCCTGCTCAGGAACGAGGGACTCAAGGGGGAGCTCGCCGGCCACATCGCCCGGGCGGGGGTGACCCTGCATACGCTGGCGTCCGGCGTGGAAAAGCTCCGTGAGCTCACGCCGCGAACGATGGACGCCATCTGTTCCTTCGGCGAGCTCCTCTCGTCCAGGATCGTCGCGGCGGCGCTCCGCGACGCGGGGATCGACGCGCGCTGGCTCGACGCCCGCGAATTCCTGATAACGGACGACTCGTTCAACCGGGCCCGGCCGATCATGCACCTGGTCGAGGAACGGCTGGCGAAACTCGTCCCGCCCCTGCTGAAGGCCGGCGCGGTGCCGGTCACGCAGGGATTCATCGGGGCGACGGCGGGCGGCCTCACGACGACGATGGGGAGGGAAAGTTCAGATTACACGGGCTCCCTCATCGGGAGCGCCCTCGGGGCGGAGGCCATCGAAATCTGGACGGATGTCACCGGTGTACTCACGGCCGATCCCCGGCTGGTGGAACGTCCCCGCCAGGTGCGTCAGCTGACCTTTGCCGAAGCGTACGAGCTCACCTACTTTGGGGCGAAGGTCCTCCATCCCGGCACGATGCATCCCGCCGAGGCCAGGCAGATCCCGATCGACATCATGAACTCGCGGGAACCCTCCGCCCCGGGTACCCGCATCTCGATGGCGGCGCCCGCGGTCCCCGCCGCGGGAGCGCATGGCGTGAAATCCGTCACCTACCGGAAAGACGTCTCGGTCATCACCCTCGATCCGGTGAAACGCCACGGCCAGTACATTTTCTGGGAACACATCTACGGCGTCCTCACCGAACGAAGGGCCGAAGCGCTGCTCGTCAACACCGCCGAGTACAGGATGGCCGCGGTGGTCAGGTCGGCGGACGCGACGGAGGAAATCCGTGAGTCCCTGAAGGAGGTGTGCCGCGTCGAGGTGCGGTCCGGAAAAGCGCTCCTCTGCGCGGTCGGGGAGAACATCGGGGCCGGCCGCGGGGTCCCCGAACGGTTCCTGCGGGCGATCGGCAACCTGACGGTGCATTTCCTCTCCCTCGGGGCCTCGCCCCATTCCCTTGCCGCCGTCATCGATGCCGGTGGCATCGATGAGGCGGTGCGTCGGACCCACGCGGAATTTTTCGACGATGACCCCCCCCGTTAGCCGCATCCTCCTGATCAAGCTCAGGGCCATCGGCGACGTCCTGCTCTCCACCGCCGTGATCCCCGGCCTCAGGGCGGCCTACCCAGCGGCTTCCATCGATTTCCTCACCGAGAAATTTTGCGCCGGGGTCCTCGAGGGCAATCCGGACCTGTCCGAGGTACTGCTCTTCGATCCCGCCTCCGAGCGGAGTTTCGCCCTGATCCGGAGGGTGCGCAAGAAGCGGTACGACCTGGTGATCGACCTATTCGGCAATCCGCGCAGCGCCGTGCTCTCGATCCTGAGCGGGGCCCGGACGCGTGTCGGTTACAGGTTCAACTGGCGGGCCCTCTGCTACAACCGGCTCGTGGAACCGCGCGGCGGGGAGGTCCATAACGTCGAGTTCAACCTCGACTCCCTCCGCCGCCTCGGAGTTCCTCCAGGGTCCGGAAAGCCCCTCTTTCCCCTTGACGACGGGGCGGAACGCTTCGCCGAAGATTTCTACCGGTCGGCGGGCCTCCCCCCGGGCCGCGTCGTGGCCTTCAATCCGGGCGGGGGGTGGATCTCGAAAAAATGGCGGCCTGAACATTTCGCCGAACTCGGGCGCCGCATCGTCGCCGAGGATGGCGCGAACATCCTGCTGCTCTGGGGGCCGGGGGAGGAGGCGGAAGCCTCGGGCATACGCGACGCGATCGGGCCGGAGGCCGTCCTCGCGCCCCCAACCTCGCTGAAGAGTCTGGCGTCGCTGATCCGGAGGTCGTCCGCCCTCGTGACGAATGATTCCGGCCCGATGCATATCGCGGCCGCGCTCGGCGTGCCGGTGGCCGCGATCTTCGGCCCGACGGTCCCACGCCTCCAGGGACCCGTCAACACCGAATCGGTAATCGCGACCCTGACAACCCTCGATTGCCTCGGCTGCGGGTACACCGTCTGTCCGATTGGCAACCCCTGCATGACGGATCTCTCCCCGGGGGACGTGCTCGCGGCGTACCGGGACCTCCGGAAACGAACGATCACCGACGCACTCACACGGTAAATCATGAAGACGAAATCCAGGAAACCGGTCGCCGGGAAAAAACCCCGGGCACTCCCGATCCCGGACTGCAAGCATTTCCAGGGGTACAAGCCGTGCTTTCCCGGGACCGACTGCCTCGAGGAGTGCGCCCAGCCGGCCAGGCGGGGCAAGCGGATCCTGATCATCAACCTCGAAGCGATGGGCAACGTCCTGGTGACGACCACGCTGCTTCCCGCGCTCAAGCGGAAATATCCGGTCAGCACCATCACCTGGATCACGCTCAAAAACGCCCACAGGCTCCTCGACCATAATCCGCTCCTCGACGAAATCCTGGTATGGGAACCCGAGTCCTGGATGAAGCTCTCCGGGCGCGGGTTCGACCTCGCGCTGAACATCGACAAGGCGCAACACTCCTGCGCGTTCCTGATGTCAGTGAAGGCGAAGAGGAAGGCGGGCTACGGCCTGAACGCCGACGGCGTCATCGTCCCGGTGAACCGCGAAGCGTGGTACAATTATCGTCTCGGGTTGAACGACGAACTCAAGTTCCGGGTGAACACGAAACCGAACACCCGGTTGCTCACGGAGGCGATGGGTCTGGCCTACCGGCGGGATGAATACATCCTCAACCTCTCTCCGGAGGAGGTGGCGTTCTGCCGGAAGTATCGACGGGACGTCGTGGAGGGCGGAGTGGAGGCGCCCGGCCGGACCGTCGTCGGCTTCAACACCGGGTGTTCCGGGCTCTACCCCAACAAGAAATTGACCCTCGACCAGCACGTGGTCCTCATCAACGAGCTGGCCGCCGACCCGGGCCTCCGGGTGGTGCTGCTCGGGGGGCCGGAGGACACCGAACGGAACGCCGAGCTGGTCCGCAGACTGGGAGACAAGGTGGTGAATACGCCGACGACGGAGGGAATCAGGAGGGGCCTCTGTTACATCAACGTCTGCGACGTGGTCGTCTCGGGGGACTCGTTCGGGATGCACGCTTCGATCGGGTTGAAGAAGCACGTGATCGTCTGGTTCGGGCTGTCGTGTCCGCAGGAGATCGATCTCTTCGGGAGGGGGATCAAGCTGATCCCGGAAGGGCTCGCGTGCGCCCCCTGCTGGAAGCGCGAGTGTCCCTATAATCTCGAATGCATCCAGATGGTCGACCTGGACGCGATCGTCTCCGGGGTCAGGGATTTTGCCCGGCGGAACTCCGGGCGGTGAGGCGGGGGGGGCGTCGCGTGGTCATTCCGGCGTCTTCGCCGGGCCCCTGGACGCGTTGTAGGACGCGAGGTACGCCTCCCATTCCATTTTTTCGTATTCCTTGTTGCCGATGAAGAGGACGACCGGAAGGAATTTCTGGGCGTCGATGAATCCGGGAATCATCGTCAGCATGTCGCCCTTCGCGTCGAGGAAAATGAGGGCGGGGTAGCCCCGGACGCCAAACGACCTGGCAATTCCGACTCCGTCCGTTTTCTGCCCCTTGAAGGTAAAGCTCTCCCTCGATTCCCCGTTGACTTTCGCCGTCGCGAAGCTTTTCGCGAGGACCTCCGACACCGCGGGATCGGCAAACACTTCCTTGTCCATCTTCTTGCACCACCCGCACCAGTCCGTATAGACGTCGACGAGGACGGCTTTGTTCTGGTCGGCGGCCTTTGCGACCGCCAGCTCGAGGTTTGTCCACTGGACCTCCGCCCCGCGGGTCGGGGCAGCCTTCTGACTTTCCGCGACGCCGGGCAGGCCGAGCGCGAGGGTGATCAGGAGCGCGCAGATGAACGGCGTCCGGGCATCGCGCGTGGTCGTCACGGGCGGCCCGCTACCGGAGTCGCAATGTAAGGGTGATGGCGTGCGTGGTACCGAGGTCATAATTGGTCGGCATGAATGCATAATCTACGGCAACAATACCCTGACGGATCCCGGTTCCCGCCGTGAACCCGCGGGCCTCGTAGCCGGTCTGGAAGCCTGCCCGGACCCCGATCGACCCGTACAGCAGCCCCTCCGCGCCGAAGTGGACGTGGGACGTGCCGTCGCCCAGCGGCGTGAGCAGGTCGAGCGAACCGGTCAACCTCACCGGCGCGCCGGACAGGTCCGCCGAGAAGGAGGCGCCGCCACGAAGGAGGGTCGGAAGTTTGCTCGATTCCGCCCCGAGTTCGCTGATCGATCCGAGGTTGGACACGACCGCCCCGACTGTCAGGCCGGCTGGCAGCACGTAGACCCCGCCGACATCGAAGCCCGTGCCGCCGGCCTCCTCAATCAGGATTTTTTCGTAGAGATATTTCGCGGTGACGCCGAGGGATAACTCCGGCGAGAGGGCGTAGGCGATGGAAATCCCGAGCGCGGCGTTCCGCGCGGTGAAGGTTTCGGTTGCGGGCCCCGGGGCGTTCCTGACCTCGATGTCGCCGGTGGTCACCGAATAGACCGAGAACCCGAGCGACACGTCGCCCAGGCCGGAGGCGAGGGCGAGGAATTCCGCGTTGGTCCCCTGGATCCAGGACCTGTGCATGAATGTGATGGCGGTGGCGTCGATCGAGGCGAGCGTCGCGGGGTTGTGGTGCATCGCGGCCGGATCGTTCGCCGCGGCTACGTAAGCGTCGCCCATGCCGAGGCTGCGGCTGCCCACCCCGAGCGTGAGGAACGTGAGTCCCGTCGCGCCGCCCTGGGAACGCGCCGGCGAGGCGGTCGCGATCAGGACCAGCCCGAGGGCGAGTATGCGGAACGCTGTCATGGTTAAAATATAGCGGAAAGTGTGATCATATGGAAACCGTTCGGAGCGAACGATTCGTGCGTGTATCCGTAGGTGAGCGAGGGCGACCAGCCGTCGAGCGGCTTTTCAATCGAGAACCCGAAGGCGGGCTTGACGCCGGTCGCCTCCCCGCCCGTCTCGATGCGGTCGGCGCCACCGCGCAGCGTGAACTCCCGCACGATCCTGTACTCCACGCCCGACCGGATCACCGCGGATCCTCCGGACGCGTGTTCGATGTCGACGGCCGCGATCGCCCCGGAGCCGGGAAAGGTATAGGATATTCCGAGCCGCTTCAGCATCGGAAATTTATCCTCCGTTTCCCGGCCGTCGGAATTGACGTCCTTCGTGTTCCATTTGTATTTCGAACCGATGTCCTGCACGACGAGCCCAACGGCAATGCCCTCGGCCGGGGTGACCAGCAAGCCCGCGTCGAATCCGACCGTGGTGGTGGTGACCCCCTCGAACAGCTTGCTGTGATAGAGTTTCATCGTGACGCCGATCGAGACCCTGGCGTCGACCCGGTTCGAAAACGAAAGGTAGATCTGGTTTTCGTACGTCGAATAGAGCGCGGTGTGTTCGCCGTCGCTGTCCCTGCCGTCGATGTCCCTGACGCCCGCGTTGATCAGGCCGATCGACACGCCGCCCGTCGGATCGATCGGCTGGGTGTAGGAGAGGAAGTTCAGGTATCGGTCGAGCGACAGAATCCCGAACGAGGCCCCGGCATGCCTCACCGTCGCAAAGGCGGGCAGCGCGGGGTTGTAATAACTGCTCACCTCGCCGCCGATCACCGCCGTCATGGCGTTACCCATCGCCATGCCGCGCGCGCCGAACCCCATCCGTGCGAAACTTCCCGCACGCCCGGCCGACTGCGCCCCGGCGGTTCCGTACGCGAGACCCCACCAGCAGACTATCCCCAGGAGTAGTTTCATTTTACTGCATCACCACAATTTTACCGAAAAGGGGCTCGTCCGATCCGAGATCGATGCGATAAAAATACACCCCGTTGGACACCAGCCCTCCGGCGTCGTTGTTCCCGTCCCAGAGTTCGTCGTATTCCGCGCCCGACGCGCGCAAAGCCCCGTTGATGAGCGTCCGCACGCGGTTCATGCCGAAATCGAAAATCTCGACGCGCACACCGACGGTGGCGCCCGGGGAACCCGCGTCGATACCGTAATGAATCCGGATCGGTTCAGACAGGGGGGAAAAGGGATTCGGGTACGCGTACGTGGCGCCGGACGTCCCGACCGATTGAAACGCCCGGGACACGTGCCAGACCGATCCGAACGGGGAGAGGTCGTTGTCGATTGTCCACGCGAGGCCGTCCGCGGTCCCCACATACACCGTGTCGCCGATGACTCCGGATGCGAAGAAGCTGCTGGAGGTCACCCTCACCATCCCGCCCTCGTCCACGATCTCATCGGTCTGGACGATGGTCCTTCCGCCATCGGAAGTCCTGAAGATCCCCTGATTCGTCGAGATGTAGGCGATCGAATCGCGAAACCCGAAATCGTAGGCCCGCACGCCGTGAAGCAAATTCGTCCAGCTTCTCCCGCCGTCTTCGGTGTAGCTCACTCCAAACTGTTCGTCCCGCCCCTCCGCCTGCCAGTTGGTGGTCCAAATACGGCTGATGAGCGAATCGGGACCCTGGAACACCTGCCGCCTGATGGCGATGACCCAGTTCCCGAGGATCGGGGATGCCTGGTTGGTCGCCGTGTATTTCGTCCACGACACCCCACCGTCCGTCGATTTATTGATCCCCCCGGCGGTGCCGCACCAGATGGTGGTGTCGTCGACCGCGAGCACTGAAAAGGCCAGGAAGTTATTGTTCCGGCGGGGGTCGAACCGTTCGAAAATCCTGAAGAGTTTGAGTGAATCTCCGGGCGCGTAGGCCCAGAGGGTATCGCCGGGCGAGATGGTGTTCCGGTTGTCGGGTGGAAGCAGGATTCTCTCCCACGTCGCGCCCAGGTCTGTCGATTTTCGAAGGCCGCTGGCCCAGCTGGCGATCCACACGGTCGAATTCTGGAGCGACGCGTCGAACGTGACGTTCTGTTCCCTGACCACGATCGGGAGGAGCCTGATCGAATCATTGATGCCGTAGCTGATGATGCTGTCGCCCCGGGCATCGAGCACCTGGTCGCGATGGTTCCACGTCATGCCGTTGTCGGTCGAATAGGCATACCCGGATCCCGTCTGGACGCTGCCCTCGTCAAGGTCCTTCTCGAACCCCGTGGAACACCAGATGGTGTCGCCCGCCGAGGTGACGGCAAATATTCCGTCATTCGCGAACGCGGGATCGGAGCGATAACTCTCCCATTCCGCCCCCGAGGCACCCCTCTTTGCCAGCCCCTTCCCGGTTCCGATCCAGAGCGTTCCGTCGTCGCCCACGCTGATGTGGGAGATACTGTTGCTCGGAATTCTGGGTCCCGTTTCGCCCGATGGCGCGCCGAGGGTGAACGCCCGTCCGGGGAGTTCCTGGGCCCTCGATGCCGGCCCCAGTGCGATCAGGGCGCAGCAGGCGACGGACAGGTGACGAAGACGATGATTCATCAGGGATTCAGGATGGTCAATGGGTGGAGGATCGTATTCGAGGAGACGCCCGAGCGATCGACGGCCTCGAAACGAAACCGGAATGTCGCGGCGGGCGTGCCCGACGGAAGCTGGACGATGATCGAAAAGGTGCCGTCGTTCGCGACCGAATCGCCGCTGACTCCGTTGATGTGGCCGTCGTCGAACATCAGGAATCTTCTCGTCGTGTCGGACGGGGAGTCGAGGTTTCTGAAAAACACCTCGGCGATATCCCCCTGTCCGTCGGAATCCGCGGCCATCACCGACATCATAATCAGCGACACCTGCCCGCTCGGCGGGATCTCGACCGTGTCCGGGGCGGAGAGCCCGGAGACCATCGGTGGACGATTGGATCGAAACACCCCGAACTGACGATGCACCGTGTTCGAGGGGTATTCCGGAAGATGAAATCCCGTGACGGACACCTGGAAATTACCGACATCCACCCTCCGGAGTTGGAAGTTGACCGTGCCTGCGAAAAGCCCGTCGCCGGCGTTGAGGTCGGGGCTCACCCCGTCATCCCGCAGGGTGCCGGTCCCGTAGAGCCGCTCCTCCGACGGCAACGTCACCGAATATCGGACCGTCGTCGATGTGGTACCCGGCGCTTTGTCCACGCCGACAATGCAATTCATTGAGAGGGTGATGATGTCCGTCGGCGCCGTCTGGCCGTTGACCAGGATGGTGTCGGTATTGAAGCTTTCCGGATAAATCTCCAGGTCGTGCAGGAACGGTTGCCTGTAATCGACGTCCAGGGGGGAGTCGACGGTGCGCTCGCAGGAGCTGAGAAGACCTGCGACCAGGAAGAGGATGGGAAATCCGCGTTTCATTGGTTGATACTTTCTCTGGCCGGGTGTAAGTGGTCTGTGTCCGGGTGGCCTCGTCGCAGTATCCGACCGATACCTTGAGAAGCCGGTTAACGAAGTATCAATCGCTCGCGGGTTTTGAGGTTTGTGAGTAGAATGTAGATAAAATTATCAAAATTCCCGTGTAAAGTCAAGGAACGACCTGCGGGGGTCGTCACTCCATGAAGGGGATGGGGGGGAAGATCAGGAAGAGCAGGAGCAACGTCGCCCAACCCAGGATCCGGCGCCACTCATCGATGCCTTCGGTGTCCGGGACCTCCGGGTGTTTCAATTTGATGACGAAGAAGATCATGAGGGCCCAGACCAACCATCCCGCGGTGCCGAACCGGAGGCCCGGATCGAGAAACGGGGTAAGGCCTATGAGGCCGCCGAGGACCAGCACGGCGAAAAAAATCTGGGCCACCAGGATTTGCCACCTCGATCCGACAAGGGCGTATAAAATATGGCCTCCGTCCAGCTGGCCAACCGGCATCAGGTTGATCGCGGTGACGAACAGGCCGAACCAACCCGCGCAGAGGTACGGGTAATGGTAGACCTCATTCATCGGTGGAAAGTATCCGCCCCAGAGGTTGAGCTTCCCGAGCGTCCAGAACAGGAGAGAATTTCCAAAGGAGAAACCTTCACTGGGCAGGGAGCTCAAAAGCCGGTATTCGGGATGGATGCTGTAGATGAATTCTTTTGAGGGCAATGTGGCGAGCCCAGCGAGCAAAATCCCCGCCGTTACGACGAGCCCCGCAAGCGGCCCCGCGATACCGACGTCGAAAAGCACCTTGTTCCGGGTCAGGGGGGTGCGAATTCTGATGACAGCCCCCATCGTGCCGAAGGGGTTGAATAAAAAATGGGGGATCGGTATGAAGAATGGAAGTGTCGTGTTAATTTGATGATGACGCGCGGCGAAATAATGCCCGAATTCATGGGCGGTCAGGATAGCCAGGATGCTCAGTGAATAGGGGAGACCGTAGTGGAAATTTGACAATTCCTGAAAGTCGCGATTGGCCCAGGAGACACCGGCAAGGGTGGTCGTAAAAAAAGTGATCAGGAAGAGCCCCATGTGAATGGTGGCTCGGACGAATCCGATGGATTGGCGCATCAACTGTGGGGTTGCTGGTGGGGGCTAGGCTCTGACGATCAGAATATGATTCTGATCCAACATACTGAATTAAGGCATCAGATACCAAAATGAAAAAGCTCCGACCCTGGTGGGCCGGAGCTTTTGAGTAGAACAGGTGTAACCGATTTACGGCCGGGG
>CAZQSM010000066.1:0-11827 GCA_964596065.1 uncultured Chlorobiaceae bacterium
ACGTTCCGGATCAGGTCGTCGAACGTCTCCCGCTTCCTGATAAGGCGGGCCTTTCCCCCCCTCACGAGGACTTCGGCCGGCCGGAACCGGGCGTTGTAATTGTTGCTCATCGTGTAGCCGTACGCACCCGCGTTCAGGATGGCGAGGACGTCGCCCTCGCGCACTTCGTTCAATTTGCGGTCGTAGCCGAGGGTGTCGGTTTCGCAGATGTATCCGACCACGGAATAGATCCTCGGCGTCCCGCCCGGGTTCGAGATGTTGACGATCCGGTGGTAGGCGTCGTAGAACATCGGCCGGATGAGATGGTTCTGGCCCGAGTCCACGCCGGCGAACAGCGTCGCGGTGGTCTGCTTGACGACGTTGACCGTCACGAGCAGGATCCCCGCCTCGCTCACCAGGAATTTCCCCGGTTCGAACCAGAGTTCCAGGGCGCGCCCGTACGACGTGCAGAACTCCGAAAAACTCTTCCCGAGGGCGGCCCCGAGATGCGCCACGTCGGTCGTGACGTCTCCTTCCTTGTACGACACCTTGAACCCGCTCCCGAGATCGATGAACCGCAGGTCGGGGAATCCTTCCGCGGCCTCGTAGAGCAGTTCCGCCCCCCGCAGGAAAACGTCGGGCTCCAGGATGTCGGAGCCGGTGTGCATGTGCAGTCCGTCGACCTTCATCGCGTGCGTGGAGACGATCCGGTGGACGTGCCGCAGCTGGTGGATCGAGATGCCGAACTTCGAGTCGATGTGGCCTGTCTGCAGATGGTGCGACCCGCCCGCGTAGATATGCGGATTGATCCGGACGCAGACCGGGATCCTCCCCCCGTACTCGTGCCCGAAGCGGTCGAGGATGGAAATGTTGTCAATGTTGATCTGCACTCCCCGATCGACGGCAGCCCGGTATTCCTCCATCGAAACGCAGTTCGGGGTGAAGAGAATTTCCCCCGGCGTAAAACCGGAATGGAGCGCGAGGTCGACCTCCTGGAGCGACACCGCGTCGATCCCGGCTCCCTCGCGCCTGAGCAGTTTCAGGATGTTCGGGTTGTTGAGCGCCTTGCAGGCGTATTGAATCCGCACGTCCACACCCGGGAAGGCCCCCTTCAACGTGCGATATTGGGACACGATCCGGTCCCCGTCGTAGACATAGACGGGCGTGCCGAACAGTTCCGTAAGCTCCATCAGGCCGGCCGGACCGATCTTCCAGGCCGCGGGGATTACATCCATCGCATTTGTTCGTGGTGGAAAAGGGGTTGTCGATCCCGGAGTATACCTTTTTCATCGGAGCGAAACAAACAGTGTTGCCTCTCCGCGGGGTTTTGTCTATACTACCCCGAACCACGGATTCTTCCAGACCAGTCTATGAATCCCTCCTGTTGTCCCGGGGGTGGGGGGTGGCCCCGCCGCGCGCGACCGGCCGGTCATCGCCCGCATCAAGTAGCGGGGATGTTGACCCTGACGATCTGGATGCTGATCCCGGCCACCTTCCACCCGCTCCGCGCCCAACAGCTTCCGCTCACGACATATAACCGGTCATCGGGCCTGCTGAGCGACTATGTGCTCTGCATGGAGCAGGATCGAAACGGTTTCATCTGGTTCGGAACCGATCGCGGGTTAAGCCGGTATGACGGGAAGAATTATCTCCACCTCACGGAGGCCGACGGCCTGCCGGATTTGTTTGTGACCAGCATCTTCCCCGACACCGACGGAACCGTCTGGGCGGGGACCTACCAGGGGGGCGCCGTTCACGTAACGGATTCGGGAATCGTCGTCTATGATACCGCGTCGGGCCTTCGTTCAAATTACGTGCGCGATATCATGAGAGATCGCCATGGCACGATGCTCTTCGAGACATCGGCCGGCATCGCCTGGCTCTCGGAGGGCAGGGTCGATGCCGCCCTTGTCCGGGGAAAGGGTGCGTTCTTGATATGTATGAGGGATAGTTCGGCGCTCTACGCGACCCGTGGCCCGACGAATCCCCTTCAGGCAGTCGGTCCCCCTGATCGCAGGCTGGAGCGGCTCAACCTGCCCGACAGCATCCTGCAGACGATCCTCGAGCCGATGATCGGGGACGGCATTCAGGCCTCGAACGGTGACCTCTATCTCCGGTCGTGGAATGGTGTCCTCAGGCTCCAATCCAACCGTGACGGGAAGATCGAGACCGTCACGCGGGTGGCTGGATTCAGCGTCTCTGATTTGACGGAAACTCCCGACGGCGACATCTGGGGAGCTACTACCTCCGGGGGAATGTTTCGATATGACGGGCGGGAGGTTCACTGGTACGGCGTCGACGAAGGGCTCCCGACCCCGAGGGTGGAATCACTCCTCACCGATTACGAGGGAAATCTCTGGATTTCGGTTTTCGGCCACGGCGTCAGGAAGCTGACGCAGTTCAATGCCGTGCGGTACACGCACAGCGAACGATTGCACGACGACCAGGTGCAATGTTTTTACCTCGACCAACAACACCGCCTCTGGATCGGTACGCAGTCCGGGCTGAATGTGTTTGAGGGGGAGCGGATAAGGGCGATTCCGAACCGCGACGGCCGGATGAACGAGATCCGGGCGATCACGACCGACCGGGACGGGAGATATTACATCGGCACCCTCCGGCACCTGATCGGACCGGCGGGGGCCAGGGAGATGGCCGCGCCCGGGCGGCTCACGGTCCAGCTGATTCCATATGGGGTGTCGGGTTTCGCGCGCGTCGATCCCCGTACGGGATACGACCTGATCGTCGGTACCTACGGCAACGGCCTCTCGCTCGCAAACCGGGATACTGTGGTTGAACACGCCCCTCACGGCGGCATGGCGGGCACGATGATCGAAGGCGTGGTTCCCGGACGGAACTGGAATTGGATCCTCACGCGCACCGACGGGGCCTTCCGCGTCGACGAGCGGGGGATCGACCCGCTCCCGCAACGGGAGAGTCTTGTCGCGCCCAGCGTCTACGCGCTCTTTGAATCGGCGCGATCGACGAAGGAGAAACCGGACCTCTGGTTCAGCACAGGGAATGCGATCATCCGGCTGGATGGAGACCGGATGCGTAGTTATACGGGCGATGATGGCCTGCGGGGACTGCCCGCGGTCGGAATTTTTCCGGCAGCCACGGGAAAGGACCCGGGAGGATCCGGGCGGGGAAGCGACGATCCGGTCTACGTCATCACACCGTCCGCCGTCCATCTCATTCGTGATGACTCCATCACGGTCGTGCAGACCCTCACCTTCCTCCTGGAGAACCGTATTTCGCTGAACGGGGCTTTTTACGACAGTACGAACTCTATCCTCTGGCTCGGCACGACGGGCGGGGCGTTTCGGCTCGACCTGACGATGACGCGGACAGATAACCCGCCCCCGAAAGTATCGATTACCGAGATACGGGTGGGGTCCGGACGCGACAGACAATACCCCGTTACACGGGACCGGAACGGCGAGCTGGAGCTCCCGCCGCTGGGCCCTGATGAGAACGACCTCGTCGTCGAATTCGCGGGCCTGAGTTTCATGGCGGAGGGGGGTGTCCGATACCGGACGAAGCTCGAACCGGTCGACAGCCGGTATTCCGATCCGGGGAGGGGGAGATCGACCCTCTTCAGGAGTCTGAGCGACGGCGAATACCGCTTCCACGTGATCGCGGTGAATGAATGGAACGTTGAATCGACGATCCCGGCCGTTCTGCATTTTTCAGTCCTTCCTCCGGTGTGGAAACGGTGGTGGTTCGTGGGGAGCGTCGGGATGGTCCTGCTCGCGCTGGCCGGTTTCGGCGCCCGGATGTTCACGCTCGGTAAAATCCGTTCCACGGTCAGGGAGCTGGAGCGCCGCCAGGCGATCCAGGACGAACGCGAACGCATATCGCGCGACCTCCACGACCACGTGGGCGGCCAGCTCGCCGGCCTGATCACCGGACTCGATCTCGCGAACCGTTACGAGGATTCCGAGACAGGGAAACGGAAGGAGGTGCTTGCAGCCCTCCGCGACGACGCGCGCAGCTCGATGGAACAGCTGCGTGAAACGATCTGGGCACTCCAGGCGAACGCGTTGACGGTGGAATCATTCTGCGCCGAGGTGCGCAAATACGGGACGCGCCATTTCCGCTATCTCCCCGCCGTCCGGTTCACCGTGGAATGCCGGGGGACCTCCTCGACGGTTCTTCACCCCCACGAAGTGCTGGAACTCCTCCGGATCGCGCAACAGGCACTGGCCAACGCTCTTCAGCACGCCCGGCCGACCAGGGTGGAAGTCCTCGTGGAATCCGACCCCGCCGCAGGCTGTGTGAGGATGTCAGTGGTGAACGACGGTGCCGCCGCAGGGGATCTCCCCGCGAATCCGCTCGCCGGCCGGGGACTTGACAACATGGTGCTGCGAATGTCCGGCCTGGGAGGTTCGCTTCACTGGGAACTCTCCGACGCGGGGATATTCCGCGTCGTGGCGAGTTTCACCCACAGCGGGTCGTAATGGACCGGACTGCGGAGCGAGAAATACCGCTATTGTGGTATTGACGTTCTCATACTGGAGACGGATATTTTTTCATGCACGTCAGGATAGCCATCGTCGAGGATAACCGTGCCCTGCGCCGGAACCTCGCGGAACAGTGTTCGTTCTTCCCGGGGATCAGGTGCGTGGGTAGTTTCGAAAACGCCGAGGACGCCCTGAAGGCCCTTCCCGCTCTTCCCCCGGCCGACGCTCCCGACGTCGTCCTGATGGACATCGAACTCCCCGGCATGAACGGCATCGATGCCACCGTCAAGCTGCGGGAAGCAATGCCCGCGTGCGACGTCCTCATCCTGACAGTCTTTGAAAACGAAGAGAGAATATTCCGGGCCATCCGTGCAGGCGCTTCAGGGTATCTCCTGAAGGATGAGGCGTTCGAATCCATCGTCGAGGCCATCAGGGAACTCGCGGCCGGAGGCGCCCCGATGTCGCCGACGATCGCCCACAAGGTCCTGGGTCTCCTGCGGGAGGGAGAACCGGTCCCGGCGGCTCCCGGCGCCCCTTCCGGACCCGAAAGGCCGCCCTCTGAAACGGCGGGAGATGCCATCCCTCCGCGGGATCTCCGACTATCCGCCCGCGAGCGGGAAATATTGGAAGGTCTCGTGCAGGGGGAGACATACGCGACGCTGGCCGTCAGGCTCTTCATCAGTCCGCATACCGTGCGCACCCATATCAGGAACATCTATAAGAAGCTGCACGTCCAGTCCCGCGCCGCCGCTGTCAGGATCGCGCTCCAGCGCGGCTTTCTCTGACGGACGCATCCCCCTGTCTGAAAATTCGGGCCATTCTGATGGAAACGGCGGCGTGATCCTCCGCTACATCCCGAAATACCGCTAATGGGGTATTGATCGGGCCGATTCCATCGGCTACAATGGTGGAGATTCGGCGTCAGAGGCCCCCATCCATCATAAGGAGACATGATCATGAAAGTGGTCTTATCATTGTTCACGCTGTTCATCAGCGCGGCGACGGTCAGCGGCCAACTCACGTGGGAGCGGCTTCCGGGTCCGAATGGAACCTACAATATCAACAGCATCAGCGTGGACCAGGGGACCGGCCGGGTGTACGCCCTGAGCCGGGTCGGCGGCGGCATTTATACATCATCCGACGCCGGACTCACCTGGGCCCTGAAAGTCAACGGCATCCCCCCGAACATCGACATCCGGGATGTCCTCGCCACGGGCGGGGTCGCCTACGCGGCCGTGGACAAGGTTTACAAAACGACCGATGACGGGGACACGTGGACTGAACTCGCGACCAGTCCGGCTGGAACGACCAACCTTCATATCACCCCGGGCGGGGTACTCTTCACCGGGTCCGAACTGTCGGCGGGTGGCCAGGGCATCTACCGGTCGACGGACGGAGGCGCGACGTGGGAGATCGCGTCGACCGGCCTGCCGTCGTACGTCATATTTTTTACCTACTACCGCAGCGTCTCCGGCGTCACGTCCGACGGATCGGGGAATCTTCTCTGCAGCGTAAACTCCGGTTCGGCCGCCACGGAAGCCGGCGTCTATGTCTCGACGAATAACGGAGACAGCTGGACCAGGTCGGTGACGGGTCTCCTCGAGCACGTCGAGGTGAGGCCGATCGCCTCCGCACCGAACGGAACGGTCTTCGTCGGTGTTCGGAACAGGATCTACCGGAGCATGGACGGCGGCACGACCTGGACGCAATCCGACTCGCTTCCGATGGCCACCACCGCGAGGACGCGGGCGATGAGCGTCAACGACGCCAACGAAGTGTTCGCCGCGACGTACACCGGCCTGTATCGGGCATCCGCCGGAGGCATCGGATGGACCCTGCTGACCGGGTCGAATCTGTCCTCCACCTCGGTGGAGGATGTCGCGACCGGTCCGGCCGGCATGGTGTACGCAGGCGGCCTGGAGCTCTGGGGCGGATTCGGCGGGATGTTCCGGTCGACCGACGGGGGGGGAACCTGGAGTGAGTCGAACCAGGGTATGAACAACGGGGCGGTGATGAGTTTGACGGTGACCCCCTCGGGCCGGATCATCAGCGGGCTGGGACGGGGACGGGTGGAATACTCGACCGACGGAGGGACCACCTTCGCGAGGACGTCGGTCCCCTACACAGGGAGTATTCTCTTCGCCGCGATCACGGCGTTGAAAGGGAATGGCCACGGCGCGGTCGTCGCCGGAGCGGGCGAAGGCGCGTTTGCCTCGACCGACGACGGTGTGTCCTGGACGAAAACCTCCACCGTCAGCGACGTGCGCGCGTTCGCCACCGACGCCGGCCAGAATTTTTACGCGGGCACCGGGTCGGGCGTCCTGAAATCCACCGACGACGGCGCGACCTGGGCCCCGATGGGGGGAGGTGGAAACAGTTATTCGGTGTTCGTCACAGCTGCCGGAACGGTCCTCTCCGGGACGTATAATTCCGGGATCAATCGGACCACCGACGGCGGCGCGACCTGGACAAATTCGGGGACGGCGGTGTTCGGCACCATCACAGTCGGCCGGTTCATCCAGCTCACCAACGGTCACGTCTACGTGCACACACTCTTCGGGCTCTTCCGTTCAACGGACGACGGCGCCTCCTGGGCGGGCGTGACGGGGACTCCGGTCGGGACGCAGTACCGGACCCTCGCCTCCCACGGCGGTTCGATCTACCTCGGCTCCACCTACGGGGTCCACGAATCCACCGATGGCGGCCTGAGCTGGAACAATTACCTGGACGGACTCCTCTGGACGATACTGGATTATCTTGCCGTCTCCCCCGACGGACACCTCTTCGGGAGCGGCGGGTACGGGATTTACCGCACGCCCGAAGCGCTCACGACATCGGTCGAGCTGGTCTCATCCGCCATCCCGGAACGCATCGCAATCTCACAGAATTATCCGAACCCGTTCAATCCCGCGACCACGATCGAGTTTTCGGTACCCTCGGCGGGAGATGTCATCCTGACGGTCTACGACGCGCTCGGCCGGATCGTCGCGACGCTGCTGCGCGAACGGAAAGAGCCGGGCGTGTATCGGACGACATGGGACGCGTCGGGGCATCCGAGCGGCGTCTATTACTGCTCCATCCGGGCGGATGTACCGGGCGGGGGGGAGCCTTTCGGTCCGGTCCGGAAGATGCTCCTGCTCAGGTAGGACCCGGGGCCGACCGGCACGAACAATCAGAATCCCGCGGGACTTCCCGCGGGATTTTTTTATGCCCTCGCCGAATCGTACATTCATCAATGCCCGAGCCGCCCCACATACACACCGACTCCCTCTGCCGCTACTACCGCCGCGGCAGGCATGAAGTCAGGGCGCTCGACGACGTCAGCGTGTCGATCGCGCGGGGCGAGTTCGTGAGTCTCGTCGGGTCGTCGGGCTCCGGGAAAACGACGCTGCTGAACCTCCTGGCCGGCCTCGACACCCCCACCGGCGGGTCGGTCGAGTTCGACGGCGTCCGCCTCGCCGACATTCCCCGGAAGGAACGCGCCCGGCAGCGCGCCAGGAAAATCGGGATGATTTTCCAGTCGTTCAACCTGATCGCGCATTACACCGCGCTGCAGAACGTCGAGACGGCGCTCTATTTCAACGACACGCCGCCCGCGGAACGCCGACGGCTCGCGGAAGAGGCGCTCGAAAGACTCGGCCTCTCCGACCGCCTCACGCACCGGCCCGCCGATCTCTCCGGCGGGGAACAGCAGCGGGTGGCGGTGGCCCGCGCCATCGTTAAAAAACCCGAAATCCTCTTCGCCGACGAGCCGACCGGCAACCTCGATTACGAAAATTCCCGCCTTATTTCATCGCTCATCAGGCACTATAATAATGACGGGCTCACCATCGTCCTGGTGACGCACAACCTGGAGATGGCGCGCGAGCTCTCGCACCGTGTTGTCAGGATGGAGTACGGGCGGGTGGTGGACACGAGCCCCGGGAGGGCGATCCGGTGATCCTCCGCGACCTGATGGTCATTTCGACCGGCAACCTCTGGAGGATGAAGCTCCGCGCGGTGCTGACGATTTCTGGCGTCCTCATCGCGATCGCCGCCTTCGTCTCGATGGTCTCCTTCGGGGCCGGGAACCAGGAGTACATCGAGACCGAGTTCAACAAGCTCGGCCTGTTCACGACGATGCAGGTCTACCCGAAACGGGACGAGGACGTCAGGGACAGCCTGCCGCGGCCCAAACTCGACCAGGCGGCGCTGGTGAAACTGGGCGCGGTGCCCGGCGTCAACCTCGTGTATCCCTACGACGCCGTGAGCGTGAAGGTGGCCGTCGGCGACACCGTGATTTCGACGAAGGCACAGGCGCTCCCGGCGGCCGCGATCCGGACGCGGCTTTTTTCGAAACTCGCCGCCGGGACGGTGTTCGAGACCGATTCCTCACGGTCGGTCATCGTCTCCGACGACTTGCTGAAATCGGCGGGCATTACGAACTACGATTCCGTCCTCGGGAACACCCTCGTACTCACCGTCCGGGTTTCGCTCATCGACAGCGGCCTGTCGCATATCCTTGTCGACAGGGACGAATCGCTCCTTGACCGTGCGAAAAAAATCCATTTCGATTCGCTGCTCCACGCGGAGTACCGCGGCCGGGTGATCCGCGGCGAGGTGAGCGAGGTCGTGCGCCGGTTCGTCGACGGTTTCATCAACGCGCAGGCGGCACTCGATGACACGCTGACGATCTGCGCGGTCCGGCTGACCGACGGCGTGGGGGGCGGCAGGATCGAGGATGTCATCATGCCGGTGATGACCGCGGTGCGGTTCAAATCGGGGGGGTTCGGGGGAAGCCCGACCGAGATCTTCGGCGCCCTGAGCAGCGGGACGCTGTTCGACCAGGGGGAAGACGGCACGGGGCGGACCTTTTCGCGCGTGACGCTCGATTTCGACCCGAGGGTCCCCTACCGCGCGGTGAAGGACTCCGTCGAGGGGCTGGGGTACCGGGCGTTCAGCTTCGCGGAGGAGTTCGAAGAGATCCAGCAGGTGTTTCTCTACCTGAACATGGCGCTCGGCCTGATCGGGTTGATCGCCCTCACCACCGCCTCGCTCGGTATCGCCAACACGATGATCATGTCGATCAACGAACGCCGGCGGGAGATCGGCGTGCTGAAATCGCTCGGCGCCGACGACGGCGACATCCGGAGGCTCTTCCTCGTCGAATCGGGGGTCATCGGGATCTTCGGGACCATCGGCGGAATCGCCTTCGGGTGGACCATCACGAGGGTCGTGTCGTTCGTCGCGCAGCGATTCATGGAGGACAAGGGGATCACGCCGATCGATCTCTTCGCGCTCCCCCTCTGGCTCATCGGGATCTCGCTGGTCGTCGGCGTCGGGGTCAGCGTCGTGGCGGGCCTCTATCCGGCGGCGAGGGCCGCCCGCGTCGATCCGGTGGCCGCGCTCCGGAACGAGTAGGTTCGACACGCGGTGACGGATACGGGCTGCCTCGGGCGGCCCGGACCGGCGAAATGCCGGGTCGGTGTTTTTTAGGATCAGCACCCCCTTGAAACTCTCCCCCCTCCTGCTACATTTCCGACGATGGACATTCCGGAATGCCTCGGACGGTTGACGCCGTCGGAACGGACGGTGTTGCGGCTCATCGCCGAATCGATGACGACCAGGGAGATCGCGGAGTTGCTGGCGCTGAGCGAGCGGACCGTGGAAAACCGCCGGTGCGGCATCGCGCAGAAACTGGACCTCGGCGGGACGCGCGGCCTCGCGCGCTTCGCGCTGGAGCACCGGTCCGAGCTCTGACGACGACGCCTACCTGAAGTGCAGCTGCTCTTTCACGTCCTCCGGCAGGATGGGAGGCTGGCGCATCTCCGCCGGTTTCACGGTCAGGACGGGGACGTGTGACGTCCGCACGACCTTCTCCGCCACGCTCCCGAGGAAGATGTGGGCGAGCCCCGTGCGCCCGTGCGTCGCCATCAGGATCAGGTCGGCCTTTTCGGCCTCGGCGAGCCTGACGATCTCGGCCGCCGGGTCCCCCTTCCGGACGATGCGCTTCACGTGCGAATATTCCGCGAGGCGGTCCGCCGCAAGGCGGTTCAGGCTCTCCTCCGATTCTCCCGACCCGGAACCGTCCCGTTTTCCCCCGGCCGGCGGAATTTTAAACACCGGGTCGGTCAACAGATGTTCGGCCTGGACGTGAAGGAAGATGACCCTGACCTCCCTCGGGAGGTTGAACATCGGGAGGTTGTCGATGACACTGAGGGAGTACTCCGAAAAATCTGTCGGGATGAGGATTTTCCTGAGACGTTTCATCGTGTGATTCCTTTCTCCCCCGTCGGGGGACTGAGCGGTCATCGGATATAGAGCAGTTTACGGGCCGACCGGAAGGCCGGCCCTCGTCCATCGAGCGGTTCCGTCTGCAGCTCCACCACGTAGACGCCCGTCGGGCGTCCCGAAGCGTTCCAGGCCGACTCGTATTCGCCGGGTCCCCTCTCGCCGTCGAACAGACGCGCCACGGCCTCGCCCAGGATGTTGAAGACGGTCAGCCTCACGCTGCTCCTGGCGGAGACGCCGTATCCGATCGTCGTTGAGGGATTGAACGGGTTCGGATAATTCTGCAGGAGGAAGGGGCGCTCCGGGACGGTCCCGGCCGCCGCCACGTCGAGCAGGGCGTACGAAACGGAGTCGAGGTTACGCAGGACCCACCGGCCGGGATCGATCCTGACGCTCGTCGGCTCGACGGGGATCAGAAACGTAAAATCCTGTTCCGGGAGTGAATCGACCACGACCATCGTCGTCTCCCGACCGGCCCCCGCAATCCTCACATCCAGCGGCATCGTGAAGGTTGCCGGGTTCGTCGTTCCCGTCGTCTGGACGATCCTCAGGTAGGCGGCGTACCCCACCGGCGTGAAGGACCACGTCCATCCGTACCGGTACGTCGGAAACTTTTCCCCGTAGACCCACTGGTCGAAGAAGTAACCGAGGTCGGTACCCGAGACCGTCTCGCAGGCCCGGCGGAAATCGGCCGTGGTCGCGGCGCCGAACCTCACCGCCGTGTCAGCGGCATACGAGCGCAGCGAGGCGAAGAACGCGCTGTCGCCCAGGACGTGCCTGAGCATGTGCAGCACCGACGCGCCCTTGTTGTAGACGCGGGATCCCGCGAAGAGGTTGGTGACGTTCGCCGTGTCCTGGACGTAGAGCGTTCCGACGGCGGTCTTCGCCGAGTTGAGCTTCGTCGTCATGTAATTGTAATACGGCATCGCGCCGTAGGCGGCCTCGAAGTACACCCCCGCCAGGTATGTCGCGAAGCCCTCGTTGAGCCAGAGGTCCGCCCAGCTTCCGCAGGTGATCATGTCCCCGAACCACTGGTGGGCCAGCTCGTGCGCGACGATCGTTTCGTCGTAGCTGCCGGTCGAGGTCATCGTCTGGTGCTCCATCGCCCCTCCCCA
>CAZQSM010000067.1:0-11017 GCA_964596065.1 uncultured Chlorobiaceae bacterium
ACATGCCGTCGGTCGAGGATGAGGGAGAAAAGGCGATCGTCTGGATCGACGGTGAATTTACGCACGCGGTGCGGAAATCGCCGAGGTTTTCGGGCGCCGACGAGGAGGTTTCGGGGGCGCTCACGATCGGCCCGAAGGAGCTGGCGCTCGCGCAACAGGCGATGGCGCGGGTCGCCGAAAAAATTCTTTACGGACGCGTGGACGTCGTCAAGGGCCCGGGCGGGAAATATTTCGTGTCGGAACTGGAGCTGATCGAGCCGTCGCTGTTCCTGCTGCAGCACCCGCCGGCGCTCGACCGGCTCGTCGCGGCGATAGCGCGGATCGCCGGGGAGAAGGCGCGCGGGCCGCAACCCGTGGAACCGATGTCCATCGGCCCGGCGGCCGCGGAACGGGTGGCTGAACGACGGCGGATTTCCCCGGCATCAGGGCAGGAGCGGACCTCCACGCCCCGGAGGCCGGGTATCCGGAAGCCGCTCGGCTGGAAACCGACGGGGAGAAAGTCGGGGGGGTTGAAACGATCAGGGGGACGTCCGGGCAGCGCGGGTCCACGCGAATGCGGGTCGGGGGAGTGGAAGGGCCGGGGTGAGAGACCCACCGGCGGAAGACCGACCGGCGATAGACCCGCGGGCGGGAAACCGGGCGGATGGAAGGCCCCGGGCGGCAGGCCGGGGGGCTGGAAGTCCGGTGGAAAACCCGGGGGGTCGAAATCCGGCGGTACTGGTTCCGGCGGCTGGGAACAGAGGGGTGGAAAACCCACCGGCGGGAAACCGGGCGGCTGGAAATCGGGCGGGGGGAAGAGCGCGCCCCGGAGACCGGGCGGCAGGAAATCGCCCTAAACAACCACCTCAACCCGCCGCGTCGAACCAGTGCCTCGTCCTGTTGCAGATCGAACAGACCGAGAGCATCACCGGGACCTCCACCAGCACGCCGACGACCGTCGCCAGCGCGGCCCCTGAGTCGGGCCCGAACAGCGCGATGGCCGTAGCGACGGCCAGCTCGAAGAAATTGCTCGCCCCGATCAACGCCCCCGGCGCCGCGATGTTGTGGGGGACCCGGAACAACTTCATCAGTCCGTACGCGAGTGACGAATTGAAGTACACCTGGACCAGGATCGGGACGGCGATCAGGACGATGTGGAGCGGACGGTCGGTGAGATTGTCAGCCTGGAACGCGAAGATCAGGATGAGGGTCGCCAGCAGGGCGAGGATGGTCACCGGATGGAACATCTTCAGGTAGGTGTCCTCGAACCACCGCATACCTTTTGCCCTGATCAGCGCGAGCCGGCTGACGCCCCCAAGCGCGAGCGGTATCACGATGAAGGTTATCACGCTGTAGACGAGGACCGGCAGAGGCACGACGAGGCCGCTCGCCCCCGCCACCAGGACGCTCACGATCGGCGCGAAGAACAGCAGCATCAGGAGGTCGTTCACCGAGACCTGCACGAGTGTGTAGGCGGGGTCCCCGTCGGTCAGGTAGGACCAGACGAAGACCATCGCCGTGCAGGGGGCCGCCGCCAGGATCACGACGCCGGCGATGTACTGACCGGCGAGTTCCGGCCCGATGAGCGGCAGGAAGAGGTGCCGGAAGAACACCCATCCGAAGAACGCCATCGAAAACGGCTTCACCATCCAGTTGACGAAGAGCGTCACCAGTATCCCCGCCGGCCGCTTCCGGACCCCCAGGACGCTTTTGAAATCGACCCGCAACATCATCGGGTAGATCATCAACCAGATGAGGACGGCGATCGGGACGTTGATCCGGCTCCCCTCGCCGAGCTCCATCCCCCGGAGGAAGTCGGTGACGCCCGGGAGCACCTTCCCGATGACGACGCCGGCGATCATGCACAGCCCGACCCACAGGGTCAGGTAGCGCTCGAAGAGGGAGAGGCGTTTTCCGGGGCTCCTGGTTTCCGGAGAGGTCATGGCATCAGGGGCGCGGGGCCATGATCGGGAGAATCTCGTCGGCGTAGAGTGAATCGAACCGGTCCCGGATCTCGTCGCGCACGCGCCTGAACTCCCCCAACACCTCTTCATCCGTCCCGACGGCTTCGGCTGGGTCGTCGAACCCGATGTGCAGGCGGCGCCTGACGGCGCCGGTGAACGCCGGACACGATTCCCTCGCGTTGTCGCAGACGGTGATCACGAAATCGAACGGCAGGGAGAGATATTCGTCGACCATTTTGGGGCGGGCACCGGTCAGACCGACGCCAATCTCCCGCATCACCGCGACCGCCTTCGGGTGGACTTCGGCGGCGGGTCTGGTCCCGGCGGAAAGAACCTCGAGGCGATCGTCGACCGATTTCAGGTAGGCTTCCGCCATCTGGCTGCGGCAGGAGTTGCCGGTGCAAAGGATCAGGACGCGCATGGGGGCCGGAAATTCGTATTCGGTAAAGCGAATATATGTCATCCCTACCCCAGAATCAAATAGAAACGACAAAGAATCACCGTATTGACTCGACACGGTTTTCTGTCTCAATCGGCGTGATCAGTCGCCTGCCAATCCGTCATTTCGTTCCCACGGGAGATGATTGGAACGACATTAACACATTTTGAGGTGCTTGAGAAGCTCGGCCAGGGCGGTATGGGGGTCGTGTACAAGGCCCGGGATACCATGCTTGACCGTACGGTTGCCATCAAGCTCCTTCTTTCATTTTCCGAATCCGATCCCGTGGAAGTTGCCCGCTTCCTCCAGGAAGCGAAAGCCATCTCGTCCCTCAACCATCCCAACATCGCGACAGTACATTCCCTGGAAAATCACGAGGGACAGAAGTTCATCGTGATGGAATATCTCGAGGGAGGCTCCCTGAAGGATGTGATCAGGAAGGGGGAGCTCCCGATCGACGTCGCGTCGGCCTACGCCATCCAGATCGCCGAAGGGCTCTCCCATGCCCACAAGAAAGAAATCGTCCATCGTGATTTGAAGAGCGAGAATATCATGCTGGACGGGAATGGGAAGTTGAAAATCACCGATTTTGGCCTGGCCAAGCTGAAAGGTAAGACAAAACTCACGCAGACGGGGAGCACAATCGGGACGGTGGCCTTGGAGAAATATCAGATCGGAATCCCCGGTCCGGCGTGAGCACCCCATGGTTCGTTTTTGAACTTCCGAAGTTTGAAATCAAACTTTCGGGACGATCCCCTCGATTGCATCTCCCCTGAAATCCCGGATTCAGACCTGGCACGAATCTTGACCCGTTAATATCTGCCTCCATGGAAGCGTGGATTAGGAGGGAGGCGAAGGGGAGGGCGCAGCATAAGCCGCCCTCCTTTCATTACCGCAAAGTCCAAACCCCGTGATCGGATCAAGCGGGATGCAGTCGGCGGGTGTGGGATGTCGGCGCCACTCGAGCCGGGAGAAAAGTCAGGATGAAAATCACGATTTTCGCCATTCTGTGGTTGCTCATTGTGATGCCAACATCGCTGTACGGCCAGGCATTGACCGCCGACGAACATACACTTCTTCTTCTTCATTTTAACGACACACTTGACGGGGCGCAGGGGGAAATACCCGTGTTGGCCAGCGGAGTCTCTTTCGAATCGGGGATTTTCGGGGAGGGCATCTATTTACCCCCTGGTAATCAACTCTTCTTCCTGAGCGCGAACAACATCGACACAGTACGCGGGTCGCTGGAATTTTGGATAAAACCGCGATGGGACGGAAACGACGGTCAAAATCATTATCTCTTGAGGTACGGCGGCGCGGGTGGAATGCTTTTTGGAAAGGACGGGGCAAATTTCTGGAGAAGCATATTTAATCGTTACGCGTCAGGCGGCCACCCCGAATCAGGAACGGGTATTTTCATCAACGATGAATGGAATGCCGAAGAATGGCACCACGCCGCGTTTACGTGGAGCGAACCATCCGTGAAACTCTACATCGATGGGGTGCTGCGCAACGATCTGGCCGTCACATTTCCCTTTCCGGCTATCGCTGACACTGTTTTTCAACTCGGCGGGGATGGGGCGGGTGCTTATCTTGACGCGGTCATCGACGAACTTCGCATCAGTGACATTGAACGCTCTCCTGAAGAAATCACTGCTTCCTATTATGCCGGGCTTACCGCGACAGCTCTGACAATTCAGCCGGATTCTCTGAAACTCTACCCGACTTGGACATGGAACCCGACACTCGTTGCGATCACAAACTTTGGGAGTAAAAATATCCCTCCCTGGGCGGCCCAGTGGTCGAGTTCGGATCCTGCTGTGGTGTTCGTAGATACGATGGGGCAACTTGAAGCGCTGACCCCGGGCTCGGTTCAGATCACCTGCTCATTCAACGGAGCCCAGGCCACGCTTGGCGTCTTTGTCGCAACACCCGTACTGCCGCCGCAATTCGGTCCAATCGATCCATACCTCTCCACCCCTGCCCCGAATAGTCTCGATACGATATCTGTGGTCATTCTGAGGTATCTGCCGACAAGTGATGGTGAAAACCTCGATGTATCATACGACCCGAACTTTTACGGCCTGGATCCGGCCTCATTGCAGGATCTGAAAAGTACAATAGACGCCTACGATAAAAGTGTAAAATTCATGCTGGAAGAAGGGGCACGATTCCATGGGTACAAGGATTCTACAGCGCGAACATCTATCGGGTACAAGGTCGCTGAATACATCACTGTCTACGAGCCGACACCGCCGGGTGTAGCCCCGGACTCGGTTAACGGATTTCCAATCTTCCATCCGGATTTTCAAAAAATATTTACGCGATTCAACATTGAGAACTACATAAATAACCTCGGCGTACGTGAGGTATGGTTCTGGAATGGCGGATTCGATCCAGGTTACCCGAGTTATGATTCCACTATTCATCGACCTGAAAATTTTAGGAGCAGTTGGGAGTCAAATATGTCGAGTCCCACGACGGGAGACATCTCGAACAGTGACAGGGATCCCGACGATCTGCCCCTGTACGACAAGACGTACATCGTGTACGGGCAAAATTTTAGACGCTCACAAGCGGAAGCAGTTCATAACCGCGGACATCAATTGGAGGCGATTCTGAGTTACATCAATCAACTCCAGGATGGGAATACCGATCTATTCTGGAAGAAATTTGTGGGTCAGGATCAGGATGGTAATTGGATCACGGGCCGTTGCGGCTGGACTCATATGCCCCCAAACACGACAACTGGTTATGATTACGAGAATCATACCCTTGTCAATAGTGATATTGAAGACTGGTCGCCTGACGCGGGTGGGCAAACGAAACCTGTCAATGATTTTACATGGGGAAATCTGAACATTAACTGGCCGGGCGGTCAATCATTGCCCCAGAAGACCGAGTCTCAGTGGTACATCTACTGGATGCAGAATATGCCTGGTCGAAAAAATACGATTCGATACGGCACCAATTATCTGACAAACTGGTGGGCATTTACCGGAGACTGGGATGCCGCTGTTTCCTCGGGAATGGGACTCTACGCCGGCACGCCGGCATATGCTGCCCTCATCGGGAAGCAGAGTATCCCCTTTGCTGATGTTCCCCTCTCCTCAACGGGGACGGACAGCATCCTCGTAAAAAACATCGGATTGAAACCTCTCGTCATTGATTCGGCCAGGTCCGGGCATCCTTCCTTCGACGTCGTCCCATCAACTGGAACTATCGCACCGTCGGACAGTCAAATATACTATGTTCACTTTACACCCACCGGGCTGGATTCGATTAGTAGCACTATTCGATTTTATATCGATGGAGAAGTTGAATACGTCGCAGTGTCAGGCAGGGGTATCGCGCCGATCTTTGCGAAGGACGTGATGACTCTCGACTTCGGCGAAGTCGTGATACCATCCGAGAAAACCGACAGCGTGCTGATTTCAAATCCCGGAAATATTCCACTCGAAATCAATTCCGTGATCGTTTGGGGTTCGAGCGAATTCACTATCCATCCCGATGCACCGCTCAGCGTCCCACCCGCCGGCGATCAGAAGTTTTTTGTCACCTTTTCTCCGAACTCCACGGGAAGTGCGAACGGATATGTCATTTTCGATCACAGTGCCGATGGTTCCCCCGATACGGTGTCCGTAACCGGTGTTGGATTATCCACTATTTCCATAGCTCTCGGTCATCGTTGGAACATGGTTTCTGTGCCCCTGACGGTCGGTGATCTCAGGACGGCGGCCCTCTTCCCTTCCGGTATCACGAGTGCGTCCACCTTTCAGGGCGGCGGCTACGCCCAGCAGGAGACACTGGCGAATGGGAGAGGCTATTGGTTGATGTTTGACGGGGAACAATCTATTGACATCATCGGACAGGTGCGAACGGAAGATTCCATCGAAGTGATGGAGGGTTGGAACATGATCGGTTCACTCTCGGTCCCTATCCCGGCTTTACAGATATACTCCGTCCCGCCGGGGCTTCACACGTCAGCGTTTTTTCACTATCAGGGTAAATACGTTACATCTGATACAATATTTCCGGGCAAGGCGTATTGGGTGAAGGTGGGTGGGGATGGTCTGTTGATCCTCTCATCAACGGGAATGATCGATGCTGCGACGATGATCAGGGTCCAACCATCGACCGAGCCGCCGCCTCCGCCTCCGGACCTGGGCAATATTGGTGAATCGCCCGCCGGAATTCCCGGCGAGTTCAGACTTGAGCAGAATTATCCCAATCCATTTAATCCGACAACGACCATTCAGTACACGGTTCCGGAAAACGTGCATATCAAAATACAATTATTCAACGTGTTCGGGCAGGCCGTTGCTACTCTGGTTGATGTTGAACGGGACGCCGGTTATTACGCAGTCCGATGGGATGCCTCGTCGCTTCCGAGCGGAGTATATTTCTACAGGTTGAAAGCCGGGCCGTTCACCGGGACAAAAAAAATGTTGTTCCTGAGATGAGGATTCACTTGTTCTGTCGTCAATGATTGAGTTTAAAGAAATCCGGAAAAATACGTGTGCAGGATATTTCCCAGGGCGGATCAAATCGGGGGCACCGCGCTCGCGTGACACAGGAGGTTGTATGAAGACGGCAATACTGGTTGTCGTGGTCGCCTGTGCGTCTTCGACGCTGAACGCTCAGTGGTCAGGCGACCCCGCGATCAATACTGATATCATCACGACGGTCGGCATCCAGGAGAATCCGGTGTCGATCCCAGATGGGCGGGGAGGAGCCATCGTTGCCTGGGAAGATACGAGGAGCGGGGAAAGAGATATCTACGCCCAGCGAATCAGTTCGACAGGATACCGAATGTGGGGGGCAGATGGAATCCCGGTCTGTACCGCGGTGGATACACAGAAGAACCCCAAAATAACCCCGGATGAATCCGGTGGAGTAATCATCGTCTGGGAGGATAAACGCAACGGGAATTTCGATGTTTTTTCACAACGAATAGATTCCGGCGGTACGATTCTCTGGGCATTGAACGGAGTGGCAGTGTGCGAGGTAACATCACTCCAACGATGGATCTTATCGGCATCGGATGGCGATGGGGGGGCGATCGTTGTCTGGACCGATGATCGGGGTTTGGCGACCGATATCTATGGCCAGAGGATAGGTTGGGATGGTGTAACAATGTGGGCCTCAACCGGACTTCCGATCTCGACAGCGCCGGGCGCACAGAATCTCGACCGGGCAAAGAATATTATTTCTGATGGCTCGGGGGGTGTGATAGTGGCCTGGAATGATGGCAGGGATCCCGCCGGTATTTACGCGCAACGGGTCGACGGATCGGGGGGGGGCTATTGGACCACCGATGGATTGCTGGTGTCGGATGTTGTCGGCGGGATATTCCCTTCCCTGGTGCCTGACGGCAGCGGGGGTGTGATCATTGCATGGGCGACAAACGGTGGGAGCGGTACGGCAATCCGCTGTCAGCGGGTCGCAGGTACGGGATCCATTGCGTGGGGTGGTGGTAGTGTCCTGGTCGCGGATGCGGCGCTGGACCAACATCATCCGTTTGCATGCAGTGACGGGGAAGACGGGGTGATCATCAGTTGGTGGGATTTTCGAAATGGTTCCGATTGGGATATTTATTCACAGCGTGTGGACAGCGCGGGAGCTGTGCGATGGTCCGTGGATGGCGTTCCGGTCTCGACGGGAATCAACAATGCGGTGAATCCGCTCCTCGTGCCGGACGATAAGGGCGGCACCATTGTTTGCTGGGACGATGATGGTCCTCCCGATCAGAATATTTTTTGTCAGCGTCTCGATCCGAATGGAAATAGACTCTGGCTCCCCGGTGGAAACTCGGTCACGACCAACGCGGCCTTCCAGGTCCTGAGCAGCACAGTGCCCGATGGATCGGGCGGTATCCTGGTTTTTTGGGCCGACGCTCGCGGAATCAATCCCCACGATATCTTCGCCCAGAGGCTGTTGCCGAACGGGGTCCTCCCGCCTCCGGGCACGGTGAGTGGTGTGAAGTTCAGCGATGCGGACGACGACAGCCGGTGGGACGGCTCAGAAACGCTGCTGCCCGACTGGAAAATTTATCTCAAGGACCCGCTGTTCACCCTGCTCGATTCGACGACAACGGACTCCGCCGGAAATTATTCATTTATTCTGCCTGACGGCTCGTATGTCATCGATGAAGAAGTGCAGAGCGGTTGGACGAAAACGTTTCCCCAAACCCCCCCCTACCATCAGGTAACCATCGATGCCGGCAGTATTCACCCCGGGATCGACTTCGGCAATGTGTTCCAGTTCAATTACGTGGGGAGTTCCGGCGGAGCGTGGTCGGATTCCTCAAACTGGCAGGGGAACGTGACGCCCGGTCCGACGAACGCCGTCGTGATACCGGATGGTGTCGAGGTGGTGGTGGATCACCTCCCGTCGGACAGCGTGCTGTCCCTTCGCGTGAGGGCGAACGGGAAACTGCTGTTCACGGATGCCGTCGGTCAATTGAGGGTGGCCGGCAGGGTCGTATCGTCTGAAGGATCCATTCTCGAATTTCCGGCCGGGATCGACTCGGGAGGTCTCATCTGCTACTCGGATTTTACCGACAGCGGGATCTTCATCCGGGGGGAATCCACACTCGAATTTGCCGGTAACCGTAAAAAAAATATCGTCACGATGCCGTCGTTATCAGGCGGACCGGTGTTCTACAATCTCAGGGTCAACGGGGAGAGTACGTACGTGAGCGGAAGCTTCTCCGTGGAGAACACCCTGTACCTCGGGCGGGACCTCACCCTGCGTACCGTCGATACCGTGCAGATCCTCAATGATTCGGGCGGGGCGATCGCCGGCGAGGGCATCATCCCGGCGGGGACTCTCATCCGAAAGATCAGACAATCGAGCCAGGCGGTCTACCGTTTCGAAAGTGACGGGTCCTTCATCCAGTTCGACAGCACCGGCGACTATCCCGATGCGATTGCGGTGACGACATATCCCGATGCCGCCGAAATCGTCGATACCTTCTTCGGTGAGATTGTTCCGGGAACGCACGACACGGTCCAAAATACGATCGTCGGCGATTCGGTGGATAAATTTTCAAAATGGGCCATCGGCCGGCCGATACCAAGGCTGACCGGCATTGGAGGATCCGTCGTCAAGCGTCTTTACAGTATCGATGCCGCCGGGGGGAGCGGATTCAAGGCCCGGCTCTCATTGCGCTACCGGGATTCGGAGCTCCCGACGGCGTCCGCGGAGAGCAGCCTCGTGCTGCTGAGAGGCTTCTTCGTTTTCGATTCGATGAAGCCGTCGTGGAATCTCGTGTCAGTGCCCGTGAGGCCGGTCGTGCCCCTGTCTGATTCAATCTATCCTACGGCTGTTTCCGGTGTTTTCTCGTTTGACCCGGATTCCGGTTATCAGTCGCGTGATTCGCTCCAACAGGGAATCGGGTACTGGGTGAAATTCGCAGGCAGTACGGAGGTGGGTGTTTTGGGGGAAGATGTCGAGCGTGATACCATCACGCTCAAACAGGGATGGAATTTGATCGGGACACTCACCCGCCCCGTGGAATACCTCACCACTGTTCCGGAGGGGGTGTTGTCCGGGCCGATATATTCCTACGGTCCGGGCTATTCGATCGCGGACACGCTCAGACCGGGACGGGGTTACTGGGTGAGGGCGGACACTTCAGGCCTGTTGGTTCTGGATGACAATCACTTCCTCCCCACGGTAAAAATCTCCAGCGATGCGCTGCGTTTCGATGACCTCAATCAGATCGAGTTCGATGGGCCGGATGGGTTCAGTCAAAAACTGTATTTCGCCGTGACGGATAATCCGGATACGATCGGGTGTCTGCTCCCACCGGTCCCGCCCGCGGGTGTTCCGGACGTCCGTTTCACCCGGGATACGTTCGTACAATGGGTCCCGTCGGCGGGAGATCATGAATACCCCATTGAATTATCATCGGTCAACTTCCCGTTGACGATCAAATGGAATGTTGCCGGCGGGATGAGTAACGCATTCCTCTCGTTCGACTCGGAGCTCGTCCGGTTGGCGGGGCAGGGGTCATATGTCGTTCGTGACCGTGTGACCAGCGCATCCCTGCTGATCTCCGGAGTGCCGGCGCTCCCGCGGACCTTCTCTCTCGGGCAAAACTATCCAAATCCGTTCAACCCGCGAACCCGGATAGATTACGACTTGCCGGTCGAATGCAGGGTGTCCCTCCGCATCTACAACCTGCTCGGTCAGCTCGTCGCAAATGTGGTGGAACGGGTTCAACGGGCCGGTCGACAGTCAGTTGAATGGAACGCCGCGAATTACCCGAGCGGAGTGTATTTTTACAAACTCGACGCGTCGGGTGTCGCAGGGCAGGCGTCAACCTTCACGCAGGTCAAAAAGCTGATATTGTTGAGGTGATTCAGGCAATTCTGTGTTCCACGTGCGCCGCGTCGGCGGTTTCCTGATCCTGTGGTGCAGGAGATGCGCAGGAGAATCACTTCCCCGCTGTTTCACATCCACGGCTCGTCCGCCGAAGGTCCATAGATCGACGGGACCTTTCCGTCGGCCATCCGCAGGTAAATCGAAAACTGACCCCGGTGATGGATGGTGTCCATCATCATCAGCCACAGAATGTCGGCCCTCCGCACGTCCTCCATCGTCTTCGGCCCCGACGGAAACTGCATCA
>CAZQSM010000068.1:0-10878 GCA_964596065.1 uncultured Chlorobiaceae bacterium
CGGGCCTCGTCGACCAGGACGGAGTCGACCTCGTCGACGATGGCGTAGTAGAACTCCCGGTGGACCAGGTCGTCGGGCATCACCACCATGTTGTCCCTGAGGTAGTCGAACCCGAATTCGTTGTTCGTCCCGTAGGTGATGTCGCAGCCGTACTGCTTCCGGCGCTGCGACGGGTCCATCGACGCCTGGATGCATCCGACCGTGAGACCGAGGACCTCGAAGATCCGCCCCATCCACTGGCTGTCGCGCAGCGCGAGGTAGTCGTTGACGGTCACCAGGTGGACCCCCCTCCCGGGGAGGGCGTTCAGGTAGATGGGCATCGTGGCGACCAGCGTCTTTCCCTCGCCGGTCGCCATCTCGGCGATCTTTCCCTGGTGCAGGACGATGCCGCCCATCAGCTGGACGTCGAACGGCACCATGTCCCAGGTGGTTTTCCGGCCGCTCACGTCCCAGCTCTTTCCGACCTGCCTGCGGCACGCCTCCTTGACCAGGGCAAACGCCTCCGGGAGGATGTCGTCGAGGATCTCCCGGGTCACGCGATCGATCTCCGACTGGTTTTCCTCGATCTCGGTCCAGGCCGCTTCGCGCTCGGCGGCCCCGAGGCCGGATGTTTCCCGAAGTTCCTGCTTCAGCTCCGTGATGCGGTCCTGGTATCCGGAGACGGCCTCCCTGATCCTCGCGCGGAATTGTTGCGTCCGTTCGGGAAGCTCCTCATCGCGGAGTTGAGCGTATTCCTCGAAACAGGCGTTGATCCGGGCGACGATGGGGGCCGTTTTTTTGAGATCCTTGGCCGATTTGCTCGGGAAGATCCTGGAAAGGACTTTGAACATATGACCGTCTGTTTACCGAAAATTTGCTAAAATGATTGATAATCTAACCAAATTCCCCGTTGCACACAAACCAGGCAGGGGAGTAAATCAGACGGATATTCCGTACCATACGGTGACCGAAAACGAACAGACGAAACGATGGTGATGACCCGTTCACACGATCCGGATCCGGCGCGGGCTCGCGCCGGCTGCGATATGGCCCCGATGTCACGGCCCGCGCGCCGTCAGCCGCCCGCAGGCGCTCACACGGCCGGGTGCAGACAGGGCACGCGGTTCCGGCTCATCCGAGTCCCCCTGATCGTCCTCTTTCTCCTCTTTCCCCCGCCGGCGCTCTCCGGCCGGGCGGGGGAGGGTGACGGGGGGCGTGACGGCCAGCTGACACTATCAGAATTCCGTCAGCGGCTCGGGGCGTTCATCGCCGACACGAACCTGCGACGATCGGTTGTCGGGTTGAAGATCGTCCGGCTCGACGATTCCTCGACGATCGCCGGGCACCAGTCCGGGACCCTCCTCCATCCCGGCTCGAACATGAAACTCTTCACCACGGCGGCCGCCCTGGCGCTCCTCCCCCCCGATTTTACATTCAGAACGCGCGTCTATTGCGACACCGGCATCGTCGGGGGCGGGCTGCGTGGCAACCTCTACGTCATCGGCGGGGGCGACCCGCTGCTCGACACCGCCGACGTGGATTCCCTCGCGGGGATCGTGGCGGCATCCGGCATCGACCGGATCGACGGGGACATCGTGGCGGACCTGTCGCGCTTCGATTCGTCGAGCTGGGGGAAGGGATGGATGTGGGACGACGAACCCGATCCCGGGGCGCCGTTCATCACCCCGCTGGCGTTCAATCACGCCACGGTGTCGGTCATCGTCAGGCCGGGACCCCGGGCCGGCACGCCGACGGCGTGGGAGATCACGCCGTCGGGGGGCGCGCTGCCCGTCGAAAACACCGCCCTCACGATCGCGCGCGGATCTCCCGATTCGCTCGCCGTCACGCGGGCGAGGGGCGAGGACCGGATCGTCGTGGGCGGGACGATGAGCCTCTCCGCCCCCCCCGAAACGACCGTCCTGAGCGTGCGCTCCCCGGCGGACCATTTCCTCCGGGCGCTGAAGGAGCGTCTTGCCCGGAGGGGAATCGGGGTCGGAGGGGGATTGCGTGCCGGAACGGCGACGGGACCGCTCTTCCTCGGGGCGATCGCGCGTCCGCTCGGGCCCGTCCTTCACCGGGTCAATGCGATGAGCGATAATTTCGCCGCCGAGTGCCTCCTGAAGGTCATCGCCGCCGAACGCAGCGGCGTTCCGGGGTCAGCGGACGACGGCCTCGCGGCCGTCGGGGAATATCTGACGGGGGCCGGCATCGCGCCCCGGACGATGATCATGGCGGACGGGTCGGGTGTCTCGTGGTACAACGCGGTCGCCGCGGACGACCTCACCGCGCTCCTGCGGGACCAATACGCGAGGCCGGCGACCTTCGGCGCCTTTTACCGGAGTCTCGCGAGCGCGGGTCGCGACGGGACGCTCGGGTCGAGGATGGGCGGAACCGTCGCCGCGGGGAGGCTTCGGGGCAAGACCGGCACCCTGACCGGGGTCTCCGCCATCTCGGGATACCTGACCACGCTCGCGAACGAGCGGCTCGCCTACTGCATCATGATCAATCATTTCCCGGGGCCCGTGCGGCTGCTCCGGTCGCTCCAGGACGGACTCCTCGCCGATCTCGTGCGCCTCGCCCCGGCTCCCTAGGGGGGATAAAAAAAGGACCCGTTCGGAGAACGGGTCCTCGGTCCGGCCATCCGGCCCGGTCAGTCTTTTTTCCGGATCGATATGTTGCCGCCGGAAGTTTCCGCCTTTAATTTCGGTCCTCCGCCGTTGATGGTGCCGTGGAGGCTCCCGTCGTCGAGCTTCCCGAGGATCGGAAAATCGCAGTTGACGCTGCCGGAGTGCGATTCCGCCTCGATGTCCGCGGAGGCGGCCCCCGGAAGCCGCACGACGATGTTACCGCCCGAGGTCGAGACGTCGATCCCGAGGTATTCAAGGAGTTCGACGCGCACGTTGCCGCCGGAGGTCGACGCCACGGTCTTCCCCTTCACGGCCCGGAGGTCGATGTCTCCCCCCGACGTCTCCACGTTCACGTCCCCGGTAAGGGTGGTCCCGTCGATGTCTCCGCCCGACGTTTCCGTGGCGATCGTGCCGCTGATCTCCTTCAGGACGATGTCCCCGCCCGAGGTCTCGAGCCGGACGTCCCCGGTGATCCCCGTGAGATTGATGTCGCCGCCCGAAGTCCCGCCCCCGATCATCCCCCGGATGTCGGTGACGCCGATGTCGCCGCCGGACGTCTCGAGCTTGAGGTTGAATTCCCTCGGCACGACGATGTCGAACTGCGCGTCGAAGTCGTGCCAGTCGAAATCCCACCCCTCGTTGTCGCGATACCGCGCCCGGACCTCGACGCCCTGCGCGGTCTGATTGAATTTCACGACGAAATCCTCCACGTCCTGTTCGCGGCCCCTGACGTTCACCGTCACGAGCACCGAATCCGCGTCGCCGCCCCTGACCCTCACGTCGCCCAGGTCGGTGTCGACGCGCAGCGCGGCACCCTGCTGCACAACGAATGATTCGGATATTTTGCGGGTGTCCCGGTCGAAGCGGTCGAAACGGTCGGACGGGAACGGGCGGCCCCACTCACTGCGGCCCGAATCCTCGGATACCCGGACCGAGAGCGCGACCAGGGTGGTCGCGAAGATGATGGCGAAGACGACCAGAATGGCGATTTTGATCGTCGGCGTGACGGAACTGTTCATCGGGATCTCCTTGATGTTGGACGCTGCTGGTTTAGACGGTGCCGGGGTGAAAATGTTTCAGGGGACGGGGAAGCATGGTTGCGATTTCAGGCGGATTTTGTTAGATTCCGCGGTCTCCAAATTCTCAACGATGCTCCTCACATTACTCCTCACCCTCTCCCTCTTCTGGTCCGGATGTTCACGCGGAAGTGACCAGGACGCCCCCCCCGCGGACCGGACGGCCGTCAAAACCCCCGTGGTGGTGCCCGATTTCGACGGGACGAACGCCTTCGGTTACCTCACGACGCAGGTCGGTTTCGGCCCCAGGGTCTCCGGGACGAAGGCCCACGACCTCTGCCGGGACTACCTTGTGAGGGAAATGGAAAAATCCGCGGAGGCCGTCAACATCCAGCCATTCACCATCCGCGGCTATGACGGGAGAACGCTGAAATACAGCAACATCGTCTCCTCGTTCAACCTCAGGGCCACCACCCGGATCCTGCTCCTCGCCCATTGGGACACGCGCCCCTGGGCCGACGAGGAGAGGGATACCACCCTCCACTCCCGGGGTGTACCGGGAGCCAACGATGGGGCGAGCGGCGTCGCCGTCCTGATGGAGATCGCCCGGCACCTCAAGTCGTCCCCCGCCGCGGTCGGCGTCGACATCCTCTTCACCGACGGCGAAGACTACGGCCGGCACCTCGATCCGAACGGTTACCTCCACGGGGCGAGGCATTTCGCGTCGAACCTCCCCTCCGGGTATCGCCCCGTCTTCGGCATCCTCCTCGACATGGTCGGGGACGCCAGCCTCGAACTGCCGCGGGAGCGGTACTCGGTCGAGTTCGCCCCCGACGTCGTCGACCTGGTCTGGGGTACGGCGGCACGCCTCGGGGTGACGCAATTCGTCAATACGGTCCAGGGCAGGGTCACCGACGACCACCTCCCCCTCAACGCGGCCGGGATCCGGACGATCGACATCATCGATTTCGATTATCCCGACCCGACGAACCGCTACTGGCACACCCTCCAGGACACTCCGGACAAGTGCAGCCCCTCGAGCCTCGAGGCGGTCGGGACGGTCGTGATGACGGTCGTCTATGAGTACCCCGTTCCCTGACGGACCCGCCATCCCCCGCGATTGAAAACCTTTCTCCAGATTTCCGTTTCCGGCAGCAGGACCCAGACAGAAGCGCTCCTCCCCTCGCTCATTGAACTCGGGTGCGTCGGCTTCCAGGAGACCGACACCCACCTCATCGGGTACGCCGAGCTCCCGTCCTCGCCGGACGAGGCGGCGAGGATCCGTGCCGCGTTCCGCGACGTCCTGAGGTCGATCTCCGCGAACGCCGAGGTCACCTTCGGCGAGGTGGCGGACCGCAACTGGAACGAGGAATGGGAACGGACCATCCAGCCGATCGAAATCGGGAAGAGGTTCGCCATCCGTCCGTCCTGGCGCGAATACCGGAACGACTCCGGGAGGATCGTCCTGACGATCGACCCGAAAATGTCGTTCGGGACCGGGTACCACGAAACGACGCGGCTGATGCTGATCCTCCTGGAACGGCACACGCGGCAGGGGACGTTCGTCCTCGACGTTGGGACCGGGACCGGAGTGCTGGCGATCGCGGCGGTGAAGCTCGGGGCCTCCTCCGCGGTCGGGTCGGACACCGACGAGTGGTCGGTCGGGAACGCGCGGGAGAACGTCGCGCTGAACCGGGCGGAGGGCGCCGTCACGATCGTCCAGGGCACCATCCCGGACGGGATGGTACCCGGTCCCGGCCTGATCTGCGCGAACCTGACGCTGAACGACCTCACCGGGCTGCTCGCGTCCTTCAGGGCGACACTGGCGGCCGGCGGATTGCTGCTGGTCTCCGGACTGCTCACGGCCGACGAAGGTCCGATCGGGGCGGCCCTCGCGGGGGCCGGCTTCGAAATCGTGGAGACGCTCAGGGAGAACGAATGGCTGGCGATCTGCGCGCGGTGACCCTGGCCGCCGTCGACATCGGCACCAACACGGCCCTCCTGCTCGTGGCGTCTGTGGACGCGGCGGGCCGGATCACGACGCTCGCCGACGAGGTGGAAACGCCCCGCCTCGGACGGAATGTCGACGCGTCGGGGACGATCCTGCCGGCCGGCATCGCGTCGCTCGAAACGATCGTCGCGCGGTACGCTGCGAAGGCGAAGTCGCTCGGCGCGGGACGGATCGTGGCGTGCGCGACGAGCGCGGTCCGCGACGCCTCGAACCGGGAGGAACTGCGGAGGCGCGTCCTCGGATCCGCGGGGGTGGAGATCGAAGTGATCGACGGGGCGACCGAGGCCGACCTGACGTTCCGCGGCGCGCTGAGCGGGCCGGGGTCCGCCTGGAGTGACCCCGCGGTCCTCGACATCGGGGGGGGGAGCACCGAACTCTGCTACGCGCAGCGCGGGGCGACGAACGGCGACCGGACGCTCACGGCGGTCAGCCTCCCGATCGGCAGCGTCCGGCTCACCGAGCGGTACTTCCGCCACTCGCCGCCCCTCCCCGCCGAAGTCTCCTCCGCCCGGATGAGGATCCTCGAGGAACTCGCGCCGGTCGTCAACACGGGGTTCGGCGCGTACACCCTCGTCGCCGTGGCGGGCACCGCCACGACGCTGGCCGGGCTCCACCTCGGCCTGCCCGGTTTCGACCGCGACGCCATCGACGGATGCGCGCTTCCGCCGGAGGCCGTCCACGCGCAGACGTCGCGCCTCCTGTCGATGGAAACGGGAGCGATCCGGGCCCTCTCAACGATGACGGCGGGTCGCGCCGACATCCTCCCCGCCGGCGCGCTGATCCTCTCGTCGATCGTCGGCCACTTCGGGTTCCGGGAGATCCGGGTGAGCACGCGGGGACTGCGGTACGGGATCGTGCTGCGGGAGTGGAAGCGGATGAGGGGAATTGGATGATCAGCGTTACGCGGGGCGCGGCGTGGCGAGCCGGCGGACGATCGCAACGATCTGGTCCGCGGCGTAGTCGACATCGTCGGCCGACGTGCCCGCGCCGAGCGAGAGCCTGAGCGAGGCCGAGGCGGTTCCGGGGTCCCGGCCGATCGCCCGGAGTACGTGCGACGGTTCAATGCTCCCGGACGTGCAGGCCGATCCGCTGGAGGCGGCGATCCCCGCGAGATCGAGGTTGAACAACAGCGCCTCCGCGTCGATCCGAGCGACGGTGCCGGGTATGGAAACGCTCAACACACCCGGGAGGACGCGCTCCGGATGTCCGTTCACGAGGATGCCCGGGATACCCTCCCCCAGCCGCCGCCCGAGGCGTTCGCGCAGTTCCCGCAGTCGGCGGGCCTCGGCCTCCATCGAAGCCGCCATTCCGTCCGCCGCCGCCGCGAACCCGACGGCGAGCGGTACGTTCTCCGTGCCCGCGCGGGCGCCCCGTTCCTGCCCTCCGCCGTGGATCAGCTTTTCAACCTTCACGCCCCTCCTGATGCAGAGGCCGCCGATCCCCTTCGGCCCGTAGATCTTGTGCGCCGAAATCGTGAGCAGGTCGGGCCCGGCGTCGCCCGCCGGGATCCCGATTTTTCCGAACGACTGCACCGCGTCGGAGTGGAACGCGACTCCGGCCTCGCGCGCGACGGCGGCGATTTCGGCGAGCGGGTTGATCGTCCCGATCTCGTTGTTCGCGTGCATGATGCTGATCAGGCCGGTCTTCGGGCCGATCGCCCCGCGGACGTCGTCCGGCGACACCATCCCGTACCCGTCGACCCGGAGATACTTCACGTCGAATCCGGCCATCGAGAGGTGGGCGCAGGTGTCGAGGACCGCGTGGTGCTCGGCGGTCGAAGTAATGATGCCGTTGCGGCCCGACCGGTGCGCCTCGGCGGCGAGCCCCCGGATCGCGTGGTTGTCCGATTCGGTCCCCCCCGAAACGAAGACCAGCTCGCCCGGCTTCGCCCCGAGCAGCGCGGCGATCCTGGCCCGGCTCGTGTCGAGAGCGGCCCTCGCTTCCTGGCCCAACCGGTGGACGGAAGAGGCGTTCCCGAAGGATGAGGTAAAATAGGGCTGCATCGCGGCGAGGACCGGCGCGGAGACCGGGGTGGTCGCGCAATGGTCGAGGTAGACCCGCTTCATACGCGGAGATATCGGACGGCGCGTCCCGGGTTCAATCGTCGAATTTCGACCGTTTCTTCAGGTTCTTCCCCATCGCGTTCCTGACCTGCGCCTGGAACTCGCGCTCGAAGATGAGCAGCCGGGCGAACTTTTCCGCCGGGAGGAAATTCTTCATCTCCTCCTGGTACCGCCGCCGCTCCTCGAACATCTTCCGGTCCTGCCCGAGGACCCGGACGGCGTCCTGTTCGACGTCCGCCTCGCCCGCCCCACTCTCAAGTTTCGCCCCGAGACCGTCGAGCATCGAGTCCCGCTCCGCGGAGAACGCCCTCATCCGGTCTTCGTGCTCCTTCCGTTTCGCCATGAAGCGGACGGCATCCTCCTCGCCGAGGCTCAGCTCCTCGATCAGCCTCATCTGCTTCAGATGCTCCACGCGGTCCACTCCATCCCTCCGGCCCCTCCGGTCGCGGGACTGGGCGTCGGCGTGGTACGCCGGCCACGCGAACAGCAGGAACAGGAGGACGATCATCGGCTGTTTCACGGCATCACCTTTCACGAATATTAATGATAATCGATGTTGGCGACGATCTCGATGATATCGCTCTCGTCGACGTGCCGGAGGGTCTCCTCGGGATCCGCGATCGCCTCCAGGCCGCCGTCCTCATCCTCCATCATCAGGTCCGCGATGAGTTCGGCGAGCGATGTCTCCCCTCCCCCGTTCCACTCCTGGGAGTCGAGGAGGTTCGTGTACGTCCCGGACTGCCGCAGCTCCTGGAGCTCGATGTCCGAGAGGGTCGCCAGCAGCTGTCCGCCGTTGAGGCGCGCCGGCGGTTCGAGGGATGAGACGGCGAGAGCGATGACCGTCGCGACGGCGGCCGCCGCGGGCATCAGCGTCCGGGCGAGGGCCGCGAAACCGCCCCGCGCGGCGCCGGTCTCCTCGGCGCGGATCCGCTCCCTCAGGCGGGGAACGATCGACGCCCAATAGAGCGCGTCGGGCTGCCGCACGGCCGTCTCCCGCGCCAGCCTCTCCGCGCCGGCGGCCGACTCCGCTGCGAGGGCGGAGCAGCGGGGGCAGCCCCCGATGTGGGCGATCTCTGCGTCGGTCAACGTCGGCAGGGGCGATCGGGCCGTCCGCCGCGTGGCCAGGTCCCCACGCGATATGCAGTTCATCGGTTCTCCTCCCGGACATACCTGTCGATCTTCCGGAGCGCGTGGAAAAAGTTGGATTTCACCCCGCCGACCGAACGGCCGAGCATCGACGCGATCTCATCGAATTTCATCCCCTCGTGGTACCGCATCATGAAGACCGCCTTCTGTTTTTCAGGAAGGCGCGCGACGGCGCGGTCGAGGAGCGCGCGTTCCTGCCCGCGGATGAGGATGCTCTCCGGGTCCTCCCGTTCCGCCGGCTGTCTCTCGTGGAGGGCGTCAAGATTGAAAAAATCCCCTATTTTTCGTTTTCTGGATGCGTTCAGCGACACGTTGATCGCGATTCTGTAGAGCCAGGTGAAGAACTCCGATGAACCGCGGAACGTGTGGAGTTTCCGGTACACCCGGAGGAACACCTCCTGGACCGCGTCGTCCGCGTCCTCGTGGGAACCGAGAATTCTCCGCGCCGCCCAGTAGACGCGCTGCTGGTACCTGATGACCAGCTGGTTGAAGGCCTGATCATTTCCGCCCCGGAACGACTCGATCAACTGCAGATCGGTCTGTTCAGTCATATCCCCTGGTCTGCCTGAATCTTAGATGCCGGGAGAGCGGAAAGGTTTAAGAAAACCCCCCGTTCGCCCCGGAATCGCATCACCCGCCCCCCCGGACGCGGCGATCATTCCGATTGCTCCCCCTCGATGCGGCCGGGGGTTTGCCTCCCGTCGACGACCCCCTGGATCCCAAGGGCGATACCCCTCACAATTTCGGTCAGGTGCGCCGGATCCAGTCGGTCGAATTCATCGTCCACGGTGTGGTAGACGCTATCCAGATCGATCGGATCGGTGGAAAAGGAGTGGGCCGGCACCCCCGCCCTCGCGAAGAGCGCGTTATCAGACCGGTAAAAGAGGTTTTGCTCGGGGTAAGGGTCCGGGTGGACCGTGAATCCCGTTCCCGCCAGTTCCCGGGAAACGAGCTCCCCGAGCGAGCTCCGGTCATAGCCGGTGATCCAGAAGGTCCGGGGTCCGAATTTGGACACCGTCCCCACCATTTCCAGGTTCACCATCGCCGCGATGCTGTCGGGATCCAGGCCCTCCAGCAATCTGCGCGCGCCGAATCCCCCGATCTCCTCGGCCGCGAGGGCGGCAAAGATGAGCGTCCGTTCCGGTTGTTCCCGGGATGAAAAATATTTCGCGAGCCCGATCAGCGCCGTCGTTCCCGAGGCATTGTCGTTGGCCCCGTTGGCAATGGAATCGCCGTCGACAGCCCTGATGATCCCGAGGTGATCATAATGGGCCGAAAACAGGACGATGTCGTTCGGGCGTTTGCCCGGAATGACCCCCACGACGTTGGACAGGGCCGGCGTCTCCGTCCGTCCGCGGAACCGGGCCACGAGCGAGCCGGCCGCCGCGGTGTCGGTCAGCACCGCCACGAGAGCCCCGGGGGCCCCGTCGCCAAAGTAGGTGCGGGGCCCGGAGAGGAACCGCCGGTACCGCTGGAACATTTTTTCGTGGACCCGCGGAACGAGGATGGCGCAGTTTTTCTTCCGGAACATCTCCCGGTCGAACGTCTCCCCCATCCGGATCGCCGGGAACGAATCGGAAAGCGTCCACTCTCCCCCGGCGGCGTCCGTCGCGACGATCAGCTCCCCGGCCGGTACCGGGCGGCCGTCGAGCGTCACGCCCACGCTCTCCGGCACGACCCTGGTGACCGTGAACGGCGCGATGAGCGAGTCGTTGCCCGGGGCCGGACGGAGCCCCGCGGCCGAGAACTCGGCGGCGATGAAGCGTGCCGCCCCGGTGTTCCCATCCGTGAAGCTCCCCCTTCCGAGAAGCCGGTCGTCGCTGAGGAACTTCAGCACGCGCCGCAGGTCGTCCGCGTCCGGGCCGCCCGCGACCGCCGGTGCCGGGGAGGCGAACCGGATCGACACCATCGTCGCCATGAGCAACACCGCGGGAATGAGCTTTCGGGGAGGTCGCATCGGTCCACAAGCCTTGTTATTGATCGGACAATATAAAAAAACCCCGGCCGTCTCACAACGGCCGGGGTGCGGTGCTTTC
>CAZQSM010000069.1:0-10628 GCA_964596065.1 uncultured Chlorobiaceae bacterium
AGCTCGCCTCGATGATGCAGAACATCATTCTCTACGGGCTGCCGGAAAACTATTACTCGACCTACCTCCAGAACATCGAGAAGGTGACCCCCGGCGACGTCCTCCGTGTGTCGAAGCAGTACCTCGACTCGTCCAGGATGGCCGTCGTCGTGGTCGGCGACCTCGCGACGATCAGGCCCGGGATCGAGGCCTCGAAGCTCGGCGAGATCGTGGTCTGCAACGTCGACGGAGATCCACTGCCCTGACGGCCGCGGCAGTCGCGCCCGTCGTAACGATCATCTACGGAAGGAAACCCGGTCTTCAGTTCACATTACGTCACACGCGGCAACGGCAAGCTGAACGGCAAGGTGCTGATCCTCAATCAGAACTACGAACCGATGAGCGTCTGCAACGTGAAGAAGGCGGTCATCCTCCTCTACCTGGGGAAGGCCGAACTGATCGAAGCGCACCGGACCAACCGGCTCCACTCCATTTCGATGACGATGCCCTTCCCCAGCATCGTCCGCCTGAGCGTCTACATCCACATCCCCTATAAGAAGATCATCCTCTCGAGGAAGAACATCCTGCGACGGGACGGCCACCGCTGCCAGTACTGCAACCGCGGCGACGTGCCGCTCACGATCGACCACATCATCCCGAAGTCGGCCGGCGGGGAGGACACCTGGGAAAACCTGGTGTCGGCCTGCGTCGCGTGCAACAACCGGAAGGGGAGCCGCACCCCCGAGAAGTCGCACATGCAGCTCCTCCGCAAGCCGATCAAGCCGAACCACGTCACCTTCATCCGGCATTTCGTCGGACAGGTCGACGAACGGTGGAAGCCCTACCTCTTCATGAATTGATGCCAGGTCCCGCGAACACGCCCCGGGCGACCCCGCGACGCAGGATCCTGAGCGGGATGCGCCCGACGGGCAGGCTGCACATCGGGCACCTCGTCGGCGCCCTCGAGAACTGGGTGTCGCTCCAGAAGGAGTTCGAAAACTACCACCTCGTCGCCGACTACCACGCCCTTACCACGAGCCTCCGGACCGCCGACCTCTACGACCATTCGGTCGAGATGGTGATCGACTGGCTCTCCGCCGGGATCGAGCCGCGCGAAAGCCCGCTCTTCCGCCAGTCCCGGGTGAAGGAGCACGCGGAACTCAACCTGCTCTTCGGGATGCTCATCACCAAGGCACGGCTCGAGCGGAACCCCACGCTGAAGGACCAGGTCCGCGACCTCCAGATCGACAACCTGACGTTCGGGCACCTCGGCTACCCGGTGCTGCAGGCCGCCGACATCCTCCTCTACAAGGGCGAGGTGGTTCCGGTCGGTGAGGACCAGGTGCCCCACGTCGAGATCACCCGCGAGATCGCCCGGAAATTCAACTCCGAGTACGGCGACGTGTTTCCCGAGCCCGAACCCCGCCTCACGAAGTTCGCGCGGCTGCCCGGACTGAACGGTGACATGAAGATGAGCAAGTCCGCCGGAAACACCGTCCTGATATCCGACCCCCCGGCTGAAATCTCCGCGAGGATGAAAAGCGCGGTCACCGACCCGCTCAAGGTCCGCCGCAACGACCCCGGGCGGCCCGAGGTCTGCCTCGTCTATACCTACCACAGGAAATTCAACCCCTCCGGCGCCCCGGAAATCGAATCGGGATGCCGCAGCGGGGCGCTCGGCTGCGTCGACTGCAAACGGAAGGCCGCGGCAGCGATTTCCGACGTGCTCGCGCCGATCCGTGAGAAGCGGGCGTACTATGAAGCCCACCGCGACGAGGTCGTCCAGATCCTCGACGACGGGGAGAGGAAGGCCAGGCAAATTGCCGCCGCCACGATGGCCCAGGTCCACGCCGCGATGAAGATCGGGTGATTCGGGGTGCCGGGTATGGACATTGGACGCGGAATTCGTTACTATTGACCCCATGTACCGCGTAAAACTCCAGGAATTCGAAGGGCCGTGCGACCTCCTCCTGTTCTTCATCAAGAGGGACGAGCTCGACATCTACGATATCCCGATCGCGCGGATCACGAAGGAATTCCTCGAGTACCTCCACTACATGCAGGAACTCGACCTGGAGGTGGCGGGCGATTTCATCGTGATGGCGGCGGAACTGATGCAGATCAAGGTCCGGATGCTCCTGCCGCGGCCGGTCGAGGGCGAAGAGGAGCAGGACCCCAGGGCGGACCTCGTCAGGCGGCTGCTCGAGTACAGGAAGTACAAGGAGGCGAGCGCCATGCTCGCGTCGCTCGAGAACGAATCCGGCAAACTGCACTACCGGCAGGCCTTCCAGATGGACCCCCGGCAGGTGACCCTCGAGGACCAGGAGGAGAGCCTCCGGAGCATCACGATGTTCAACCTGATCTCCGCCTTCAAGCGGGTCCTCGACAGCGCCCCCACGAAGATCTACCACGACGTCGAGCTGATGAACGTCTCGATCGATGAACAGATGGGATACATCGCCGACGTCTTCCGGCTCCGATCGACCGTGTCGTTTTTCGAGCTGGTGTCGCACATGCAGGAAAAAATCAGGATCGTCGTCACGATCATCGCGATGCTGGAGATGGTCAAAAACCGCATGATCGCCCTTCGCGAGGCGGACCACGAGGACGATTTCATCATCTATAAACTCGAACCGGAGGCCGGCTGATGGACAACGCTGAACCCCTTCCCGGGAAACCGAACATCATCGAGGCGGTGATCTTCGCCACGGACGAACCGCTCACCATCCGGCAGCTCGCGGACATCCTGCGCAACGCCGACAACGGGGGTGTCTCGATCCGGATGAAGGACGACGAGATCCTGGGGGTGATCAGGGAGCTCAACGCGGGCTATGTCCGCGACCGGCGGTCGTTCAGGATCATCCAGATCGCGGGGGGGTACCAGTTCGCGACGATGCCCGAATTCGCCGAGTGGCTCGGGAGGATGGTCAAGGAAAAGTCCCGCCGGAAGCTGACGCAGGCAACCATCGAAACGCTTTCGGTGATCGCCTATAAGCAGCCGGTCACGAAGCCGGAGGTCGAGGCGATCCGCGGGGTGAACGCCGATTACGCGATCCAGAAACTGCTGGAGCGGGGGCTCGTCACGATCGTCGGGCGGGCCGCGAGCGCCGGGCGGCCGCTGCTCTACGGCACCACCGCCGATTTCCTCCGGCATTTCGGGCTCAACGACCTCACCGAACTTCCGAAGCCCCGCGAGATCGACGAGATCCTCGCGGACACCGGCCTCGACCTCGAACGCGAACTCCTCAAGCGGATGGGAAAATCGGAGGCGGAAATCACCGAGAAGCTCGCCGCCACCGTCGTCGGCGAAAACGGAGAGCTGCGCATCGCCGCCCCCCCGGACCCCGCCCCGGGAGACGCCACCGTCGCGCCACCCGACGGTCCGGTGAAGGAATAACTGTCCACGGCACGGGGAAGCGGCCCGGCGGACCCCGCACCCTGCCGATCCCGGGCGCCGTCCCGGCCGCGGCGGCGCCGGCCCCCGAACCCCATACCTCCCGACCATGAGAAAAAATTCTCCGATACGGCTGAACCGGTATCTCTCGATGGCCGGCGTGACGTCCCGGCGCAAGGCGGATGAGCTGATCGCCGCGGGCCGCGTGACGGTCAACGGCGAGCCGGTCCGCGATCTCGGCACCCGGGTGGATCCGTCGGTCGACGAAATCTACCTCGACGGCCGTCAGATCGTCGTCCTCGACCCGAAGATCTATATCCTCCTGAACAAGCCCAGGGACACCATCACGACGCTGAACGACGAGTGGGGGAGGAATTCGGTCCGCGACTACGTCGGGATCGACAAGCGCGTCTATCCCGTGGGCCGCCTCGACCGCCACACGACCGGCGTGCTGATCCTGACCAACGACGGCGATTTCGCGAACGCGATGATGCACCCCCGCAACAAGGTCCGGAAAACCTATCTCGTCACCGTGGACCGGCCTGTCGCGCCCGGGGACCTGGTCCGTCTGGCGACGGGGATCAGGCTCGCCGAGGGGCGCACGGCCCCCGCGCAGGTGGGCGCCGTCCCGGGGACGAAAAACTGCGTCGTCGAAATCACCATCCACGAGGGGCGGAACCGCCAGGTCCACCGGATGTTCGAGTCGGTCGGTTACGAGGTGCGCAAGCTCGACCGGGTCGCGTACGGTACGCTCACCTACGAAGGGCTTCCCCGGGGCCGGTGGCGCCACCTGCTGCCGGCGGAGGTACGCGCTCTGCTGGCGGCGTCGACGGAGGTATCCCCGGGGGCCGGTCCCGCGCCTCATCCCCGGCTGTCGATGCCGGGACAACCTGGAGCCGGTAATCGGTGGCAGAGGGGGGAACAATCGCCCGCCGGAGCCCGTCCGTCGTCAGGAAAACGGCCGCCGTCGCGGGCCGATTCATCGCCGGGGAGACGCAGGTCGCAAGCGCGGGCCCCGGCGGCGGGCGGGCGCCGTCCGGATGGCCGCGGACCGGCGCCCGTGAAACGCTCCGCGGAAACCAGGGCCGGACACTCCGGGAAACGACGTGCGTTCGGAAAGGGACCGTCGGGGCCGGGAGGGTCGCCGGCGCGGACCCGGGGCGCCTTCGGGATAGCTCCGCCGTCGAAGGGCAGGCCATCGCCGGGCGGGAGCCGACCGATCGCGGGAAAGCGCCGATCTTCCAGGAGTACCGGGCGGCCGGGCCGCCGGAGGCCCGGCGGGGTTTGAAAATCGGGGCGATGTTCGTATATTTCACGCGAATCCGCGCCGCCGGATCGCCCAGGGCGCCAGCTCCGGGACCGTCATCAGTCGCACCCTGTTCCAAAACATTTCAGGCAGAACAATGACCAGATTTCTCCGTGGACTCCTGATCGTCGCCGCGGCCTGCTCCCCGCTCGCGGCCGGCCAGTACGAGACTCTCTTCACCGACAGGACGCTCAGGATCGATTATTACCACTCCGGGACGAAGGGGGTGGAGTCGTTCAGCGTCGACCAGCTCTACGAGGAGGGCGCGTGGCCCGGAAGCAGGATCAACCTCCTCGACACGCTCGGCTTCGGGGAGTTCATGGTCCGGGTCTACGACCGCGCGAGCGCCACCCTCATTTTTTCCCGCGGGTTCTCCTCGATTTTCAACGAATGGCAGTCGACCGACGAGGCGCTCGCGGGAATCCAGCGCACGTTTCACGAGTCGGTCAGGATGCCGTTCCCCCGCAACCCGGTCCAGTTCACGATCTGCCGCCGCGACCGACGGATGGATTACCGGGAAATTTTCTCGGCCGTCATCGATCCGAACGACCCGGCCACCGTCAACAGGGAGAAGCGGAAGGCCCGGTTCCCCACCTCGTCCCTGATGAAGGGGGGTGACCCCGGATCCTCGGTGGACATCGTCGTGGTCGGGGACGGGTACCGCGCCGGCGAGATGGAGACGTTTCGCGCCGACGCGAAACACTTCAACGACGTGATGTTTTCGACCGAACCCTTCAGGTCGCGGAAGGGCGATTTCAACGTCTGGCTCGTCGAGGCCGCGTCCGCCGAATCGGGGATCGACAAGCCGGACAAGGACGTCTGGAAGGACACGCCGCTCGGCACGATGTACAACACCTTCGGCTCGGCACGCTACATCCTCACCACCGAGAACCGGGCCCTCCGCGACATCATCGCGGCCGTCCCGTACGACTTCGTGATCATCCTGGTCAACGACGACCGTTACGGAGGCGGCGGCATCTACAACCTCTACACCACCTGCTACGCGCGCCCGGACAAGCCCGGGATGGAATGGCAGAGGGACTACGTCTACGTCCACGAGTTCGGCCATTCGTTCGGCGGGCTCGGCGACGAGTACTACAGTTCACAGGTCTCTTACAACGATTTCTACCCGAAGGGGGTCGAACCGTGGGAGCCGAACCTGACCGCGCTGACCGATCCCGCCAGGCTGAAATGGAAGGCGCTCGTCGGGGAGGGGCTCGCCATCCCGACGCCGTGGGATAAGGCCGGGTACGACAGCCTCGGCCGCGAGCGCTCGAAACTCGACCGTCTCGCCGACGATTACTACGAAAAACGCGACCCGATCTACAGGCGCGAGATGGAGATCCTCCGGAGCCATCCCGCGGCCGGAAAGGTGGGGGCGTTCGAGGGCGCCGGGTACGTTTCGGAAGGCATCTACCGGCCGTCGGTCGACTGCCGGATGTTCTCGCTCAGCCTCGTTGACTTCGACCCGGTCTGTTCGGGGGCGATCAGGCGCGTCATCGATTTTTACAGCCACTGACACCGGAGAGCTCCCATGCCGCACGCCGTCAGCCTCGCCCGCCGTTGCGCGTTGTTGTCCCTGACAATCCTCCTGGCGCTCCGGCTCGGCGCCCAGGAACGGACGAAGGAGTTCACCGTCGACGACATCTACGCGTCGAGGACCTTCTCCTCCCAGGGCTACAGGAGCATCCGGTGGATAGAGGGGGGGAAGGCCTCCTCCTACCTCGAGACCGATTCGCTCACGAAGTCCACCGACATCTGGCGCTACGACATCGCCACGGGGGCGAGCTCGGTGATGGTGCGGGGCGCCGGCTTGAAAATCCCCGGCGTGGACACGGCGCTGACCATCCAGAACTATCTCTTTTCCCCCGACGAAAAAAGCATCCTCTTCACCGGCACGCTCGCGGCCCGTTCGCTCAAGACCGGAGGCAATTTCTACCTCTACGAGAGGGGCAGCGGCGCCTTCCGTCAGCTGACGAACTCGTCCGAAACGCAGGTCAACGTCAAGTTCTCGCCCGACTCGAAAAAAATCGGCTTCGTCCGGGGCGGGGACATCTACGCGATCGATCTCGCCACCGGGAGGGAAGTCCGCCTGACCTCGGACGCGTCGGAGCACGTCTTCAACGGGCATTTCGACTGGGTTTACGAGGAGGAATTCGGGATCATCGACGGGTGGGTCTGGTCGCCCGACAGCCGGTCCATCGCGTACTGGCAGCTCGACGAACGGCGCGTGCCGGAATTTCCGATCGTCGATTTCCTTCCCCTCCACCAGGAGGTGGAGCGGATGCGCTACCCGAAGGCCGGCGATCCGAACGCGATCGTCAGGATCGGCGTCGTCGCCCTGCCGGCCGGCGGTGGGGGCTCCGCGGCCCCGCCCGCGCGCTGGCTCAATTTCGGCGCCCCTGCGGACTCCTCCCAGGACATCTATGTCCCGCGGATGGGCTGGACGACCGACCCGAACGTGCTTTGGATCCAGCGCCTCAACAGGCTCCAGAACCGGCTCGACCTCATCTTTTTCGACCTGAAATCGGGCGGTTCGAACCTGGTGCTGACCGACTCGTCGGACACCTGGGTCGACGTGGGGAACGACCTTACTTTCCTCAACAATGCGGACCGGTTCCTCTGGGCGTCCGAAAAAGACGGTTTTCGGCATCTCTATATTTACGACTTCAACGGGAAGCAGGTCTCGCAGCTCACGCAGGGGAAATGGGACGTCGACAACCTGGCCGGGGTCGACCAGCGGAGGGGGATGGTCTATTTCACCGCCGGGCTCGCGTCGCCGTTGGACCGGGACCTGTACGTCGTCAGGCTCGACGGCACGGGTTTCCGGAAAATCTCGAAGGAGCCGGGTTCGCACAGCGTCAACTTCGCGCCCGATTTCAGGACCTACCGCGACTCGTATTCCGACGCCAACACCCCGACGAGAACGTCGCTGCACAATTCCGACGGCGGCCTCATCCGCGTGCTCTCCGACGGCAGGATCGCGGCGCTCGACGAGTACCGTGTCAGCCCGAAGACCTTCTTCACGTTCACGACCAGCGACGGCGTGGAACTCAACGGGTGGATGATCAGGCCGCACGATTTCGACCCGTCGAAACGATATCCGGTCCTGATGAACGTCTACGGCGGCCCCGGTTCCCAGACCGTCCGGAATTCGTGGGGCGGCGCCGATTATTTCTGGTACCAGATGCTCGCGCAGAAGGGGTACATGATCGTCAGCGTCGACAACCGGGGCACCGGCGCCCGGGGGAAGGCGTTCCGCTCGGTGACGTACAAACACCTGGGCAGATGGGAGACCAACGACCAGGTGGAGGCCGCGAAGTACCTCGCCTCGCTCCCCTCCGTGGACGGGTCGCGGATCGGCATCTGGGGCTGGAGCTACGGCGGGTACATGACGCTGATGGCCGCCACGGTGGGCGGCGGCGTCTTCCGCGCCGGCGTCGCGGTTGCGCCGGTCTCGAGCTGGAAATTCTACGACACGATCTACACCGAACGCTATATGCAGACCCCGTCGCTCAACCCGGACGGCTACCGTGAGTCCGCCCCCGTCGAGCACGCGGCGAAACTTGGCGGGCGGCTGCTGGTAGTCCACGGGACCGCCGATGACAACGTGCACTGGCAGAACACCGTCACGATGGTCGACGCGCTGATCAGGTCCGGAAAACAGTTCGAGACCGCGTTCTACCCGGGCGGGATGCACGGGATCGGATCGGGCAAGACGAGGGCCCAGCTCTTCACCAAGATCACCGATTTCATCCTCGCCAACCTCTGATTCCGGGACCCCATGGCCATCCGCGTCGCCTCCACCGTCCGTCTGCTGCCCCTGCTCATCGCCCTGGTCTTTCCCGCCATCGCGCGGTCCCAGGCGCTGACCTGGAACGACATCAGCGGCCCGCAGGGGTTCTCGTCCCTCTACGAGCTCGCGGACGGCACCCTCTACGCCATCGATGCGAACGTCATCTACCGCTCGTTCGACGGCGGCGGCACGTGGGAGAATTTTGCCAGGCCGGGAGGGCCGATCCTGGAGTTCGTGGCGCGCGGATCGACGACGATGCTCGCGGTCCAGCGCAACGCGGTCAATTTCAAGCAGTATTTCGTCTCCCTGGACCGGGGATCCACCTGGACGAGGGTCGCCACCGAAGCCAGTCCCGTCCATGTGAACCTGATGCTTTCGGCGGACGGCATCCCCTTCGCCCTGAATACGGCCGGAACCAGGGTGGCCGTGGAGCGGCTTGAAAACGGGGTGTGGCAGAGGGTGGGCGTTCCATCCGGCGTCCTCGGCGATCGGGGAGGCGGGACGCCGCCGTCGCATACTGTTTCCGATCTCGATGAGTCGGGGGCGATCTACATCGGGACCACGGTCGACGGCATTCATTCCTCCCGGGACAATGGCCAGACCTGGACGAAAACTCTCTCGTATTTTCGGGTTTCCTCGATCGCCTTCGGCCCGGGCGGGCGTACGGCCATCGGCACGAGCCCGAACGGCCGAACGGTGGGCGGTGTTTTCATGTCCGGGGATCACGGTGTGACCTGGGCGACCACCGGTCTCACTGACGTCTATATGTTGAGCCTCGGGTTCACAGGGTCCGGAGCCCTGCTGGTCCTGGGGAGCCGGACTCCCGGCGACGCGGCCGCGGTCTACCGGTTGAACCCCGGAGCGGCCGGGTGGGACAGTGCGGACGCGTTCGATTTCGGTTACAGCGCCCTGCACATTTCCGTTTCAGGAACATATATCGCCACTTCCCCCGACCTCGGCCTCCTCGTCTCGACCGACGACGGCGCCTCGTGGCAGTCCGACGGCGTCAGGCGCCGGGGCGTCTATTCGCTCTCGATGGCCCCCGACGGCTCACTGCTTGCCGGCACGCTCGGGACGGGGATCTTCCGCACGACCGACGCCGGCCTCCGCTGGGCCCGGGTGACGGGGGACGACGTGCCCGATAACTTTTACTTCATCTCGACCGAGGCCGAACGGGTGTTTGCGGGAACGGGGACCGGCCTGTTCGCCTCCGACGATAACGGGCTGACCTGGTGGGCCGTGACCGCGGGTCTCAACCCGCTCGGCGCCCAGTTCCCGGTTTACGCTGCCACCCGGACCGGTTCCGGTGAGATGCTGATCGGGACCGGCGCCGGGATCTTCCGGTCATCCGACGGTGGCGCGTCCTGGGCGGCCTCGGGGCTTGGGTCGTCCACCGTGCGGGGCATCGTGCGGAGGGGTGACGGAGTGCTCTACGCCGCCACCGCGACGGAAGGCGTGTTCGCCTCCCCGGACGGCGGGAGCAACTGGTTCTCGCGCGGCCTGGTGCGGCCCGATATCCAGACGATCGGCCTGAACGACGCCGGGGCCGTCTTCGTCGGAGTGGCGTCGGGGGTCTTCATTTCCACCGACGACGGCGCGACCTGGACGCGAAAGGTCTTCAGCTACGGCCACGTCCATTCCCTCCTCTTCAACGGGAATTTCAACATCTACGCGGGGAGCTCCTACGGATTGTTCGTGACATCGGACGGCGGCCAGAGCTGGGCGTCGGCCGGCCTCGACGCCCTGTTCGTCGTCGCGCTTGCCTACGACCAGTACCACGCGATCGTCGCCGCCGTCTACAACGGGGGCGTCGGACGGTCGTCGGAGATCATCACGGGAATCGGGGATGTGCCGCTCCTCCCCGTCACGGCGTCCCTTTCCCGGAATTATCCCAACCCCTTCAACCCGGTCACGACCATCGGCTACGCCGTCCCCGCGGCCTCCGTCGTCACGCTCCGGATCCACGACCTCCTGGGGCGGGTCGTCGGGACGCTCGTGGACGGGCACCGCTCGCCGGGTGCCTACGAGGCGGTGTGGAACGGCGACGGCCACCCGTCGGGGGTCTATTACTACTCCATCACGATCGTGCCCGACGGACCCGGCGCTCCGGCTGACGCCGCCCGTACCGAAGTCCGGAAGATGCTGTTGCTGCG
>CAZQSM010000070.1:0-10200 GCA_964596065.1 uncultured Chlorobiaceae bacterium
GGTTGACGGTCACGAAATCGATGGCGAGGGAGCGGAGGCGTTCGTTCATCATCGCCGATCAGCGGACGACGTCCCAGTGCGGGCGCCGCACGTCGAGGAGGAATTTGACCATGCCCACGAACAGGGCGGCGTTCATCGCCAGGAAATAATACGGCAGGACCAGGAACGGGATGCGAACGCCGAGCCGCTCCGCGACGGCCCCGAGGAGGGCAAGCCCCGCGAAACACCCCTCGAGAATGACGCACCAGCGGAAGAACTCCGACGATCCCATCCCGGCCAGGCTCACGCCGGCGAGCGTCAGCAGCAGCACCGGGGCGAACCACCTGATCATCTTGTGTGACCAGAGGGCGAAGGCGACGAACCCCCAGCGCGGGTGCAGCAGGTCCCTGAATTCCCGGATCGCGAAAAAATTCGCGGTGCCGATGCGGACTTTCCGTTTGAATTCGCCGCCGACCGAACCGGCCGTGAGCTCCCGGGCTCTCGCCGCGCTGTTATAGAGGACGCGATATCCCTGTCGGATGACGGACAGGGGAATGAGAAAATCGTCGACGACAGCCTTATCGATCGGGAGAGGATGGTACAGCTTCCTTCGGATCGCATAGACACCGCCGCTCGCCCCGAGAATCGTCCCGACGTCACTCTCCAGCTGTTTGACACGGTTCTCGTATCCCCAATAGGTCCCCTCACCGTCGCGCTCGACGGCGGCCTGGCCGCCGCCGAGGATGAGCTCACCGCAGACTCCCCCCACCGATTCGTGGACGAACGGTGTGAGCAGACTCGGGATGGTTTCGACATCAAAGACGGTGTTCGCGTCGGTGAAGACCAGTATCTCACCGCCGGCTTCGAGAACGAGGTCGTTCAGAACCGCGGCTTTTCCTCTCCTGCCCGGATAACAATACACCCTGACCCCGGGTCGGGAGATCCTTGACAATGCGTCGTTCGTGCCGTCGTCGGAACCGTCGGATCCGACGAGGATCTCGATTCTCTCCCGCGGATGCCGGGTCGCGAGAATGTTTTCGATGCGGTTGGCGATATGGGCGTGTTCATTGTATACCGAGACGACGACCGACACCGACGCCGGTTCACCGGCCCCGGGTCTCTCCTGCCGGCGCCCTTTCACGGCCCGCGCAACGAGAAGCCACATCGGGTACGCCGCGTACGTGTGGAACAGGAGCGAGATGCAGATCCAAAAGACCACCAGTGCAGGTAATTCCGCCATCGCGTCTCACCTACCCGTTCCGGGTCAGATCGGCGGTCAGCCGGGCGTAGCATTCCAACAGCCGGTTCTCCATCACACCCCAGTTGTACCGCTCGCGATACGCCCGCCGTCCCCGTTCGCCCATTTCACGGCGCAACGCGGCATCGTCGCGCAGCCGGAGGATCGCGGCCGTGAGCGATGCCGGGTCGCCATAGGGCACGAGGAGGCCGCACGATATTTCGGAGATGATTTCCGCCATGGATGTCTCCTGGTTGGAAACGACCGGGATTCCTACGCTCATCGCCTCGTATACCTTGTTGGAACTCGCAAACCGGTTGATCGGGACCGACGGATCGTACAGGCCGAGCAGAATATCGCAATTCCCCAGCAATCGCATGGTCTCGGCGTACGGCAGCTTCCCAATATAAGAGATTTTATCCTGGCCGAGCAAAAACTCCCTGTCGACCGGCCTCGGGATCCACCCGGCAAAAACCGTTTCAATCCCATCGATGTCACGAATGGCCGTTGCGATCAGTCGGAGCCCCCTGTGCTCATGAATGACGCCGGCATAGCAAACCCGCACCGATCCCCGGGGTGCCGCATCCCTCCCGCTGACGACGCCGGCGGGAGGCACATTCATGATGATGACGACCGGACCGGACCGTGAACCACGCAACAGGCTCAGCCTCCGCTCATCGGTCACCACGAGAAGGTCCACCCAACGGGTCAGGAAACTATCGATGTGCCTGAGCACCACGCGGAGGGCCCGGGGGATGCTCGTAAGCTTGTCCGCGAAATGATCGAAGATATCGTACACCACCTTCGATCCGAAAAGACATTTACCGAGGAGGGCCGGTATGAGCGTATCGAAGTCGCACGCATGGATGATCCGGGGCCGCATTCGCCGGATCTCTCCGAGCGCACGGTACCAATACAGCGGGAGATAGAATGCCAGGGCATTACTTCCATACGGCGCCCTGACCGCGCAGCGACGGTACAGGACCCCCCCGACACGTTCCTCGCCGGCGTGCTCACTCCCGCGGTCCCATCCGTAGACCCTGACGTCATAGCCGGCCGTGTGCAGGCTGGTCGTCTCCTTCAGGATACGCGGATCGAAATTGGCCGGATCCGTTCGCAGGAAAAGGACGCGGATCCCGGACTGGTCCGGCCTCATCAGCTCCTCTTCTCCGATCGACCGGGCAGGAGGAGCCCGGAGACATAGCCGGCCAGATACGAAATGTCCGCGGCGAGTTTGACGCCGATGAGACACGGCAGGGAGAGCAAAAGTCGTCCGCGGAGGAGTTGAGGATAGTGATGGCGTACGGCCAATCCGGTCCAAAAAAAGAGCAGGGCTGCCAGGAAGGCCGGGTGCAGCTTGAAAGCGAGGAAAATCAGGGTCGCGGCGACCCCGAGCCTGGCGAGGATTTTCGCCGGATTATCCGCCATGATGCGGTTCAATCCATCGCCGTTACCGTAGCGGAGCACGAGCCGCACAAACGCGACGAGCGACTCGGGCACCCTCCAGTACACGATCGCATCCGGCGCGTAGGAGAACTTCGCCCCCGAAGCATGCAACCGAAGGTTGAACATCGTATCTTCGGCCATCATCGTGTGCTCCGGATACCCGCCCGCCCTCATCCATGCCTCCCGGCGGAACGCGAGGGAGCGCGACGATGGCATCAGGTTATCAGGCGACACGGCCCCCGGGGGGATGAGCCACGCCATCCCGATGCATCGCGCTAGCCGCGAGCGGCCGTCCGGCAGGTACCAGCCTCCGACCACGTCGACCCCGGCACCCGATCCGAAGGGTTCGAGAATGTTCCGTAACCAGAGCGGGTGGACCGTGCAACCCGCATCGGTCACGGCGATGATCCCGCCACCCGCGATGCCGATTGCGATGTTTCTGCCCCGGGCGATGGGACCCGGGATGAACCGAAGATTGCACTTTTCCTCGATGACGTGCCGGACACTGATGCCCGTCGGATGGTCTCCGAGGAATTCCCGTATGAGATGGTTGGTCCGGTCGGTCGAACCCCCATCGACGATCACCAGCTCCTCCGGAAGAGCCTCCATTGAAAAAATGGCGCCCAGAAATCCGGGGACGGATTCCTCCTCGTTGAAGGTGGTGCAAATCAGCGAGACCCCGGGGGCAATACGGCCATCGGGGTGCGATCGGGCACGACGCCCCCCGTCCACCGGCGGGGTCGGGCTATCCATCGGACATCCCGGAAGTGATCGTCTGGTATGCCCGATGATCCACGGCGGACGGTCGATCATCAGGCCCGACCCGCGCCATGCCCGAGCGCCGGAGGAGTACGATCAGGAGGAGACTCTGGAAGACGAAGGAGAATGCCTCCGCCACGAGCTTGATGTAGCCTGCCGCCCTCCCGCCGCCGCCCGGTATGAAATAAAATCCACAGACGACGCAGAGCGCGGCACCCAGCCCGAGCGTCATCGTGGCAAGACGTTCCCGTCCCATCGCGATCAGTGCACCGCCGAGCAGGTAATTGACGAAGGTGAACATGATCACCGGGGAATAGATCCTCAGAATCTGCGCGGATTCCCTGTAATCCTGACCGAAGAGGATCAGGACGATCTCCGCGGAGTAGAGGTAAATCCCCGCGGCGAGGATGAAACCCACACCGAGCAGGAAATAAAAATTCTTCACGAGGATGCGAGTAAATTCGCTGAGGGAGGGGCCGTACAACCGGGCCAGGACCGGGAAAACCGAACCGAGGATCGCCACCGGGATGAATATCTGCGCCTCGACGATCCGCAGCGCGGCCGTATACCACCCCACTTCCGCAGACGTCCGATAGGAGGTGAGGAAGTAAATGTCGGACCGGGTCCAGATGAGGCTGAGGACACTCGCCGTGAGGAACGGGATCGCCTCTCTGAGCAGGGCCTTCCATTCATGCCGGGGGAAATTGAGCTCAAACGGCGCTATATGCCTCCTGAAGAGGCATACCGAAACCACCAGGGACACGAGAAAGGTGAAAAGGTAGGCGTAGCTCAAACCGGGAAGCGACCAGCCCATGTACACCGCTCCGAGGCCCGTCACGCCGAGTAACACCCGTTCGATGATCGTGATGACCGCGATATACTTCATCCGCTCGAACGCCTCGAACGCCCTCGTGACTGTGAGCGCGAGAATTTCAAAGATCATGCTCAACCCCAGGATGGCCGTGATCCCGGGCGAGATGTCGAGCCAGAACGAGGCGATCATCAGCGCCGCGTAGGCGAACCCTCCGAGGATCAATTTCAACCCCAGGACCGACCCGAGGATCGCCCCCCCTTCCGGTCTGGATCGGGAGATTTTCCGGATCATCGGCGGCGTCATGCCGAATTCCTCGATCAGCGAGAAAAAAGCGATGAAGGCGAGGATCGAGGAATATACCCCAAAGTCCTCGATTCCCAATCGTCTCGCCAGAATCACCATGAAGACGGTCATGGCGAACTTCGAAACGATGCGCGCCCCGATCAGCGTCGCACTGTTGCGGAGGATCCCCCGGAACCCCGTCGCGGCGGGCTGGGATCGGGGGATGGGTGGGTCGTTCGGGTTCACGGAGCCGACGCCCCTGTTTTCAACCGACCGCCGAGTACACCAAAAATGGTGCCAACGAACAATGAAGTGGTCAGGTTGTTCAGATGCCAGGTGGTGATCGCTTTGAAAAGGAGCACGAACAACATCGCACAGAAGGCAAGATAGTATCCGGCCGCGGGGCCCTCCTGCATGGCGGCCGCGGTTCTCCTCGAGACAATCAATACCCGCGCATACAGGAACAGGAAGAATGACATCCCGACGAGTCCCATCTTGGAGAGCACATAAAAATAGCTGTTGTGGATGAATACCTGCCTCAGATCACCCACCCCGAAGGCATAAAAGGAGTACGTATAACCCAGACCGGCGCCGAAAAGTGGATGCTTCAGAAAGAGCTCCAGCGCGACCAACCACTCGGTGACGCGCTGCAGCGCGGACAGGTCTATCCGCGTGAATGAGGTCAGCTCCATCCGTTCGATGAACACGTCGAGCGTGAAGATACCGAGCAGGTTCATGATACCAAGGATACAGGCACCCAGGAGGGCACCGCCGAACAGGATGCGGATTCGACGGATTCCCGTACCGCGATAGAACAGCATCGGCGCCACGATCCCGAACGCCGCCGCCAACCACGATCCCCGGGTGTAGCTCAGGAATAATGCCGTCGCCGAAACGGCGCCCCCGAAGCCGATCACCAGTCTTTTCGGGAGTGAATCCATGTATCGATAGGCGATGACGGCGGCCGCGAGAAGCATAGGGTAGTTGACCTCATTCGCCCCGCGGATCCGGCCGAAGGCGAGCATCCTGCCCGTCTGGCTGTCCACCTCGGGGTTTGTAAACGACCCCACGATCTCGGGAATGGTTCCCGCGATGCCCATCAGAAAAACGCTCCAGAAGAGAAGCGAAAGCGTCTTCTCCCCGGTGACGACCGCAACGACAAGATAATAGGAGACGTAATAGAAGAACCATCGTGCGTCCGCCGCCGCGTGCTGCAGCGGGTAGCCGTTGGCCAGGCCGACGCCCACGAAAACGGGAAGCACCAGGAGGAAGATGCCGAGCGGCAGATCGAGCTTGCCTGAGATCCGAAATCCCCGCGGATCAGAAGCCCGGCGAAAGAGCATCGAACAGCCCGAGAAGATCAGGATCCAATCCATGGCGTAAAAATTGATCCCGGCAAGCTTCACGATAAACACCTCGCCGATCGTCTCGGAGTGCATAAAAAAGGTCGTGAAGGCGATCGCAACGACCGACATCCGGATGTCCGCCATGATGAGAATCGCGAACAACGCCGTGAGGGCCAGGCCGAGCGGGACGACCGGATGAAAGAGGCTGAAGGCGAGGACGACGAAGGCGATCTGAGCGACGATGAGCGAGGCAAAAACCCGGGGGGAGACCGGCAGTTGCCCGGCCGACATATGCAACCAGCCCTGCGTGGGGAAAAAATTCATCGCGGAATGCGCGCCGTTGATCAACCCTTACCGGTAAACCTTCCCAATCCGGCGTCGATCATCCTTTTCCGTAACGCATCATAATCGGCGACGTTCGACCGCCGCAGCGTTTCGACGTAGGAACTTCCGAAGACGATGAGCATGCTGACGAGCAGGCCGAGGCCCGTCGCTCCGGCGACGATCAGCATCCGCTTCGGCTTGAATTTTTTCTCCGCCGGCACCGCCCTGTCGAGAACGAGAATGACGGGCACGTCCTTCTGTTCTTCGATCCGCGCCTGTTCATACAGGGGAATGAGATATTCGAGTATTTTCTGCTGAATCGCGACCTCCCTGTAGAGGCGATACGACGACAGTCCGATCTCCGGAATGACCGACAGTTTTTTATCCAACTCGGACAACTCGAGCCGCAGGGACCTGATGACATCGCTCTCTCCGGATACCGTTTTTTCGAGTATTCCGAGCTCCACCTCTTTCCTCGCCCTCATCCCATAAAGCTCCGCGACGGCCTCGAGCGAGGAGGTGGAAAAGTCGGGCGAGATCACGACGCCTTTCTTTTCCTGGTAGGCCCGGAGGGCGTCCTCCGCGGCGGTCAGGTCGGCCTTCGCCTGCCCTACCCTCGTGCCGACGAACTCCTTGTTATTCCTGGCCTCAAGCGTGGCCAGCTCGAGACTGACGCGATTCAACATCTCAACGAAATAATTGGCCATTTCAGCGGCGCGGACACGATCCTTGTCGAGGACCTCGATCGAGATCGTGTTCTCGTCCTCCTTGACATCGATGGTGACATTCGACATCAGTTCCTCGATCGCCAGATCCATCGATGTGTCGCTGACGTCATAGACCTCGATGAGGTTGAATTTCCTGATGACCGCCTCCGCGACGGTCCTGCTGCTGAGAATCGCAAGAAAATTGTACGCCCCCATCGATGAATTCAGTCCCGTCAGCCGCCCCGTCAACGGGAGCGAGCGGAACGGGGAATTCAGTCCCAACAGGCTCGCGAACCCCTGGTCCTTCGGTGGAATGACTGAAGAGACCGATCGGTACCACTTCGGGAGGAGCAGGCTGATCAGGGCCGAGAGCACCGCGACCGCGAGAGTGTTGACGATGATGAACTTCCGCCAGCGGAGAAGGTGGGCCGCCAGCTGGAACATGTTTCCACGATCGGAACCGCTCGCGGGCTGATCGTCTGTCATAGTTTTCCCTGTCACTTGGAGACACTGATGATAACCGCCGTCATCCCGATAATCACGCTGAGTACGCCGGCCGCCTGGCTCGCGACGGTCATGTAGTACGCGAAGGGCCGGTCGGGATCCTTGGGAACCCAGATATAATCACCCTGCTCGACGTCTGTTTCATCGGCGGCGAGCCACTGCTTCGTCCGGCTTTTGATGATCTTGAGGTCGTCACGCCTCGCCCTTTCAGTGAATCCCCCGGCCTGCCCGATATAATAGTTCGGGTCAGCGCCCGCCCTGAACTGGATGTGTCCGGGAGTCACGATCTGTCCGAAGACATAGATGGTCCCCGAGACCGCGGGGATGACGATGATATCTTCGTTTTGGAGATAGATATCCTGGGTTGAGTCTTCTCCCGCAAACAGTTTTTCAAAATCCACCTTCACGATTTCCTTCTTCAACCTCAATTCCGTTTCCAGAAGATAATCCAGGCTGTCCTCCGTCGAGATTCCGCCGCGGAAACTCATCATCCTGTCCGTTTCCACTTCCTCCGGTTGGATGGACCGCCGGCTGAGCTCCGCCGATTTCAGGGACGCGTACTTCGTGAACCCGCCCGCCTGGGCGATCACTTCCGACAAACGCGTCCTGTCCTTGGTGATCGGGTACGTCCCCGGATAGAGGATTTCCCCCCCGACGTGGACGCGGTAATCGGAACGCAGATCGATGTGTTTTCGGACGATGATCCGGTCGCCGGGCCGGATCAATTCGTCTGTCCCCGACGAAACCGAATCGCCGATGAACACCGCCGTCCGCTCCTCCATCATTCGTCCGTCCTCACTGAGCGTGCTTATCGTCACGCTGTCGGTGATCGCGTGGGGGGTAAAGCCCTGCGACATCCGGATGGCATCGGAAAGCATATCCCCCGGCACGTATTCAATCCGCCCCGGAGCGTTTACCTCCCCGTAGACCGCATACATGTCACTGTATCTTTTTCGCTCCGGCACGACGACGACGTCCCCCTCCCGGAGGTAAGGGTTGTCCCGATCCCTCCCCGTGCCGAGATATTTCACGATGTCGGCCCTCGACGTCGATCCATCGAGGTGCCGTATCATCACATGGCGGCGGGACATCGTCTCTTCAATCTGCTTCAGCAGGCCGGCATCCTCCTCCATCAACGGCGTATTGGCCATCTGGACGGCGCGATCCGCGCGGTCCGTCGCGGTCAGCGTGTACTGACCCTCGCGGAGCACCACTCCCTGCACCGTGACGAGGATCGGGCGGGGCCTGATGAGCGTCAACGTCACCCGGGCCTGCAGATACCTGCGCGTGACGAGGGACACCACCAGATCCTTGGTTGCAGCGAGCGTGAGGCCCGCGACCCTGGCTTCACCGATCGTCGGAATGATGAGTGTCCCCTCGGGCGTCACATCAAGTTGGAATCGGAGGGGGGGACTCATCCAGACATTCAGCGCCAGGCCGTCCGAGGGTCCCACGATGTATTCCTCCGGCGACACGACGGCGCCGAGCGGAACGAGACTGCCGGATTGCTGCGGAACCTGCAGTTTCTCGAGCAGCGAAACCTCCGGTACCGTGGCTGACCGGCTGCCGGATTGCGCGGGAACGTCGCAAAAGGGAAACACAAAGGCGAGGATTCCCGTGCAAATGGTGCAGATCCGAAGCAACGAAGGAACCCTCCGGCCTTCTGCATGATTTGGTTTATCTCTCATCATACATCTTCCTGTAATATTCCCTGTATGCCCCGGTTTCGACGCTGCGCCGCCACGACTCGTTCGCGAGGTACCACTCCACCGTTGCACCGATGCCCTCGTCGAACGCCACCTCCGGCTTCCATCCGAGTTCGCGGGAGATTTTCGACGCGTCGATGGCGTAGCGGCGGTCGTGGCCCGGCCGGTCCTTCACGAAACTGATGAGCGATTCGGGTTTCCGGAGCTCCGCCAGCAGGCGTTTGACGAGGTCGATGTTCCGGAGTTCGCTCCCCCCCCCGATGTTGTACACCTCCCCCGGCCGTCCGCGCTGCAGGACGGCGTCGAGCGCGGCGCAATGGTCCCGGACGTGCAGCCAGTCGCGGACGTTCAGTCCGTCCCCGTACACCGGGAGCGGTTTCCCCGCGAGGGCGTTCGCGATCATCAGGGGGATGAGTTTTTCAGGGAACTGGTAGGGACCGTAATTGTTCGAGCACCTGGTGATGAGCGCCGGGAGGCCGTAGGTGTGGTGGTACGCCTGGACAAGCAGGTCCGCCGCCGCCTTGGACGCGGCGTACGGACTGTTCGGATGGAGCGGCGTCGTCTCGGTGAACGCGCCCTCTTCGCCGAGCGAACCGTAGACTTCGTCGGTGGAGACCTGGATGAACCGCCCGACGCCCCGCTCCCGGGCCGCGTCGAGGAGCACCGCCGTCCCCGCGGCGTTCGTCTGAATGAAGGCGGCCGGCCCCGTGATGCTCCGGTCGACGTGGGTTTCGGCGGCGAAATTCACGATCGCGTCGACCGGCTGCGCTTCCAGGAGGGCGTCCACGGCCGCGCGGTCGCAGATATCACCCTGAATAAAATGATAAAACGGGAGGGATTCCAGGTCGGACAGGTTCGCCGGGTTGCCGGCGTAGGTCAGTTTGTCGAGGTTGACGATTGAATGATCCGGGTGAGTCTCGTGGTAATACCGGATGAAATTGCTCCCGATAAAGCCACAGCCACCAGTGACAAGTAACACCATGGCAGGGGATTTTAGTTAATAATTGAGCAAGAATCTACGAAATTGACCCCCTAATGTCAACGGAATGAGCAACTTCCGGTGCGGAGGTGAGCAAGTGGTTGAAGTGCAATCCGG
>CAZQSM010000071.1:0-10170 GCA_964596065.1 uncultured Chlorobiaceae bacterium
CCCTCGCCGAGTTTCTCGAGGATTTTATAATGTGATATGATTTGACCGATCATCGTAGCATCCTGAAGTCTGTCAGCATACCGTCTTCCGGCCGTGCGTCCAGGTCGACTTCGACCGTCGTCAGTTCTTCGCCGCCGCTTTCAACGCCGCCAGCCGTCTCTTTCCATCGACGAGCTCGGGAATTCCGGCATCGGCGTTTTTCCAGATCCCCAGGAACCGCGCGTAACCATCGATGGCCTGTTTTCGGTTTCCCATTTTCTCGTGGATGGTGCCGGCGAGATATTCACCCTTCGCCTCGACCATCGCGCGCATCCAGGGGAAGCCGAACATGCCCCCATAAAACGCCTTCAACCGTCCGAGGACGGCCAGCGCGCTGTCGCCCTGACCGGTCGCATCGAGGCTCTTCGCGAGCATGTACAGGTCTTCGTGATAGAGGAACGGCAGCTCCCCGAACAACCGGACCGCCGACCCGTAATTACCCGATTGGAACTCGCGGATCGCGTCATTCCTTCGGACGCCCATCGGGTCCACGACGGCGAGTTCGGTCCTCGCGATTTCCCCGGCCCGGGAAAAATCGCCAATCGCCCTGAAATAGTCCTTGAGGGCGATGTAAAAATCCTGGTCGCCGTGCGCCTTCAATTCCATCGCCCGTGCATAATACGTACGCGCGGATGCGCTGTCCCCCCCGACGGCCGCCGTGAGGTGCGCCCGGCCCGCCAGCGTGGAGGCAAGCAGGGTAGTGTTTTTCTGGGCCGCCTCGAACTCAATCAGCCTGTCGAAGTGACGCAGGGCTTCCCGGTACCGTCCCATCCAGATCGATGCCAGTACGAGTCCGTTGAGTCCATCCCTGACCTGTGGGACCTTCTCCCCGGCCGACGACGCCATGGTTTGAAAATGGGAGACCGCCCGATCGAACTCGTGGTTGGACAGGTAAAGATACCCTTCGAATGACGACAACCGGTCAGAGTGTTCCGGGGTGTCCCGGGCCGCCCTGACGACGCCCAGGGCGCTGTCGATCATTCCCTGTTGCAAGTACGATTCGGCCAGTTGGACATACGCGCTCGTGGACGGGACATTCGCGATGTATTTCCTGGCCACCTCGCGCATCTCCCCGAACCGTTTCCCGAACATCAACGTCCAGGCGAGGTGCTGGTAGGCGCGCGCGTGCAACGGATCGAGCGACAGGACCTTTCGGAGTGACGCTTCGGCCGTGGGCAGGTCGAGGGCGTGGAAGGAATAGTCTCCCACGAGGTAGTTCGCCTCCTTGTCCTCCGGGTAGAGGGACTGGAGCTCCTTGTAGATCGAGAGCCCCAGGGCGGCGTCGTTGTCGACCAGCGCGTTCTCGCCGCGGATCAGGTAGCTTTCCTTTTTCGGGACCCCGTCGACGTACTTCATCGCCTTTTTGATCGCGTCATCGGCGCCCGGGGTGCCGTTCCACTGCAGCGCGTACGCCAGCCGGTAATGCGCGACCGCGAACGTGGAGTCGACCTCGACGGCCCTGCGAAATTCCTCCACCGCCTTCCCCCAGTTCAGCTTGTTGATCTGTTCCTCGCCCCTGAAATACGCCTGGTACGCCTCCATGTCCGGGGTGGTCATTTCCGCCACCGCCTTCCTGTTGGCCTGGACGTCCACGGTCTTCTCCTTGAGTCCGAGGCGCGTTTTCTCGGAGAGCCTGTCGATCATCCCGGGAATGCTCGACTTCCCCTCGCCTTCTTCCTTCAACGTGAGGAGGTATTCGTTCTTCTCCGGGTCCAGCACCTTCATGTCGATGATGTAGAGCTGGTCGAATTTGCTCACCGACGCCACGACCAGCGCCCCCACGTTCGCGCGGCGGCAGATTTCCCGTCCCATCGACTCGTCGATGTGCCCCGCGTCCGGCCTTCCCAGCTGTCGGAGGACGTCGAACATCCTCGACCTGGTCATCACCGAGAGCCGGCGGGACTGTTCCAGCGAGGTGATGAGCATTCCCGAGAGGCCGTTGAGGTCTTCCTCCCTTGTCTGGTTCTGGAAGTCGGCCACGGCGACGGGTATGCGCTGGCCGGTGTCGACCTCGCCGCCGTTAAACAGTGTGAAGTACCCGACGACTCCCGCAAGAACGACAATAGCGGGCACCACCCATTTCAGGAGTGTGCCTTTCCCGACCGAGGGGATGTTCAGCGTGACCGTCGTCGTCTTTCGGGATCCGCCGCCGGTGGGGGGTGCGGGGTCCGCCGGTGTCACCGTCGCGCTCCGGGAGTGGGAAGGTCCGGCCGCCGGCCCGGATGGCGCCGGCATCGGCGACGTTGTGGGCATCGACGGCATCGACCGGCGCGACACCTTCGACGAATCCTTCTTCATCCGCCGCAGGTCGATCGCCATCTCGTGGATGCTCTGGTAGCGGTCGTCGGGGTTTTTCTCCAGCGCCCGGCTCATCACGTGCAGGAGTTCGCCCGGCGCGTCGGGCAGGAATTTATCGAGCCGCTCGGGCTCCTCGTTGAGGATGGAATACATCATCGCGGCTTCGTGCTCGCCGCGGAACGGCGTTTTGGCGGTGAGCATTTCGAAAAGCACGACGCCGAACGAGAAGATGTCGGAGCGCGCGTCGACCTCCCCGCCCTGGATCTGCTCGGGCGCCATATAGGCGAGCGTCCCGACGGTGCTCGACGACCTGGTGAGTTTCAGCGTCCCTTTCAATTTCGCCAGGCCGAAGTCCATCACCTTGGCCTGGTTCTTCGCGTTGACCATGATGTTGTCGGCCTTGATGTCCCGGTGGACGATCCCGCGGGCGTGGGCCTCCTGCAGGGCGTCGGCGATCTGGAGGCCGAAGTGGAGGACGTCGTCGAGGGACATCGGCCCGGAGGAGATTTTCTTCCGGAGGGTCTGGCCCTCGACAAACTCCATCACGATGAAATGGTGTTTGCCGCTCTCGAGGATGTCGTAGATTGTGCAGACGTTGGGGTGGTTGAGCGCGGCCGCGGCGCGGGCCTCCTGCGTGAAGCGGGCGATGTCCGGTCCCGAGGGGTCGACGTTCGGCGGAAGGAATTTCAGCGCGACGGCGCGGTCGAGCCGGGTGTCGTGGGCCCGGTAGACGACGCCCATCCCGCCGCGCCCGAGTTCCTCCCGGATTTCATAGTGCAAGATCGAAGTGCCAGTCACCTGTCCTGATCGGGGCTGTTGACAATGATGGTCCGGGTCTGATCATCGGCCGAACCCGGACCTTTAATATAGAGTTTTTTCCTTCCAGCAGCCACCCTTTCGGGGGTTTTTCAAAAAAACGGCGTTTACAGATGAAACGGGCGGATTGGCCACTGCCGGGGGGGGTCAGCGCCCCTCGACGAGGGTTTTCAACCGTCCGAGGTCTTCCACCATGCCGGGTACGATCCAGGCCCGCGCCTCGGCGGGGAGGGGATCCCCCTCGGGGGAGCGGAGGGTGAAGCGAAGTCGCGTCAGTCCGGGCCGTTCGCGGCGCAATTCCCAGTGGTTGATATAGCGGTAATTCATCGCCGGAATGCTGACTTCCTCGGCGTGCGTGATCAGGTCCGGCGACGCGACATGGGACCGGGAGGAGAGTTCGATGGTCATGTCATCGAAGACGCAACGATGACGCTTCCCCAGGCGGTCGGGCTGCGGGTCGTACTCCACGCTTCGCACCCCGCCCACCCACTCCGGGATCCGGGCGCTGTCGGAGAGCACCGAGTAAACGCGGTCGATCGGCGCGGCAATCTCGATCTGCCCGGAGCTCGAGGGGTCGTCGTCCGGCGGGAACGGGATCGCGGTCCTCGGCGGAACGTCGGGGATGGTGGAACGGATCGGCGAGAGGTCGGCGTACCGGTAGCCCACCCGGCCGATGGCGGGGTATTCGTCGAACCCCTCGCTCCAGCGCAGCGCCGCCGCGTCGCCCCCCCCGGAGTCGACCCACCCGAAGAAGGGCTTCGTCACCGCGATGTACTCCCTCCGGGCGATCGTGTTCTTCAGGAGCCGGTGGGCCACGATCAGCTCGAGCCCCGAAGGCTTGGTGATGTGCGCGACCTTCAACTCGCTCACCGGGCCGTGGTGGACGATGAACTTGAGCCCCAGGTCCGACGCGCCCCGGCAGGCGCCGCACTCGCAGATGGCGTCGCGCCCGATCACCCTGAGCCGGAGGTGGAAATTGGTGTACATCCCGACGCATTGCCCGACGACATCGGCGCCGTCCATCGCCTCCCCCCTCCGGTAGAAGAGCACGGCGTCCCCCTCGATTTCGGCCAGGGCGAGGTCCGTGCTGTTCGACGCGACGATCACCTCCAGCAGCTCGTTGATGATGTGCGAGGCGTGCACCACCTCCGTCTGCGTGACGAACTCGGTGTACCCCGTGATGTCGGGGATGAAGATCGTGGCCGACGGGCTCACGGAAGCCGGGCCTCCCAGATGTCCGACTCCGCTTCGGCCTTCACGATGTAGAGCGTCCGGTTGTCCGGGGAGATGGCGTAGCCGTCTTCGGGAACGGGGGGCAGGCCCTCGAGGACCGTCACCCGCTTCGAGGGAACGTCGAGGAGCTTCAGGGAGCCATCGTCGAGGAAGAGGAGCGTCCTGCCGTCCCGCAGCCAGAACGGGCGGGTGCCGGCGTCGTGGAGCGTCGTGAAGAGGGAATCGACGAACGAAAAGAGCGCGAGGCCCCGACCCGCCCCGTCGGGGTAGTTGATTCCGCCGGCGAGGTGAAGTCCGTCGGGTGAAATCGACGATCCGGAGAACACGAGGTTGTCCTTGTATTGCGGGAGGGGCCGGTGGCCGCGACGGTTCGCCCCGTCCTGTCCGGCGACCGGGAGCGTCGCGCCGCTGGTGTCCATCTGGTAATAGATCGACCCGGATCGCGGAAGCCAGAGCGGGTAGGCGATGGTGCTTTTGCTCTCGTGGTCCGTGAGCTGCCGGAAACCGCTGCCGTCGGCGTTCACCGTCCAGATCTGGTATGTTCCGCTCCGCTCGGAGTAGAAGGCGATCTGCCTTCCGTCGGGGGACCAGGCGGGCCCCCGGTCCTTGGCCCTGTCGTTGGTGAGCTTCCGGAATCCCCGGCCGTCGGCGCCGATGATCCCGATGTCCTCCTGCTCGCCGCGGAGCGTGAACGCGATCCGCGCCCCGTCGGGCGAGACGCTCGGGTATTCGAACCGCCTCGAGCCTTCGGTGACGGGGAACGGCGGCCCGGCAAGTTTCAACCGCGCGGGGTCGAACGGCACGCCCTGGATGTTGCCGCGGGCCTCCGACGACGCGTAGATGATCTTTTTCCCGTCGGACGAGACGCGGAGCGCCGCGCAATTCTGGGTGGGGAGCGTCACGGGGACAGGGTTGCCGTCCGCCATGCCCGATCCGAGGTCGATCGCGACCTTCCATGCGTTCATCGGCCCGCCCCGGTCGCTCAGGAAGTAGAGCGTCCCCCCGTCGGGGGACCAGGCGGGGGACCAGTCGATCCACTCGTCGTCGGTGAGCTTCGCCGGGGCGCCCCCGGATGGCGCGATCGTCCAGAGCTCCCGCCGGCCGGTCCCGGTGGGGAGGCCCCAGAAGGCGATCCGGGAGCCGTCGGGCGACCAGCGCGGCTGGACCCCGTCGCCCTTGTAGAGCATCGTCGCCGTTCCCGATTCCGCGTCGATGATGAAGAGTTTGCTCTCCCCCGACCGCGCGAACGGGTGCTCGACGGACTCCGTCGCCACGACGATCTGCCGTCCGTCCGGCGACCAGGAGGGATTGAACCCGAAATCGGTGAGCCGCCGGACCGATTCGCCTGTCGAACCCATCAGGAAGATGCCTCCCCCCTCGCGGTCGGAGCGGAATGCAATCAGGTCGCCGTTCGGGGAGTACGCCGGCTGGATGTTCCTCGATCCGGAGGAGGCCGTCAGGCTGATCGGGTTTCCTCCCCCGATGCGCTGCGTGAAAATGTCGGACCGGTCCCTCTCCCACCGGACGTACACGATGTAGTTGCCGTCGGGGGAGACGTCGGGGAAGAGTTCGGCCCCCGCGAGTTCGGTGATCCGGCTGAACGTCATCCCGCCTGCCTCCGCCCCGTCCCCGGGATTGATCGTCCGGTATCCGATGTACGCGAGGGAAACGACGAGCAGGAGCGCAGTGACGATGAACCGGATGTCGGGCCTCTTCCCCGCCGACCGGGGTCCTGCGTCCGTTCCCCGGTCTCCCCCATCCGGCGAAACTCCCGGCCGGTCCCCGGGCCCCTCCGCCCCGCCTGACCTGACCGCGGGCATCGACGCCCGGCTCCTCGACTGCGAAGACTGTTTCTTCAGGCGCTTCAGGTCGACGGCGAAATCCGCGGCCGACTGGTACCGCTCGTTCGGGTCCTTCTCGAACGCCTTCGCGAAGATCTCCTCGAGGGCCTGCGGCGCATCCTTGAGGAGATCGGTGATCCGTTTCGGCTGCTCGTTGACGATCGAATAGACCATCGCCGCCTCGTGCTCGCCCCGGAACGGCAGCTGCCCCGACAGCATCTCGAAGAACACCACCCCGAGGCTGAAAATATCCGAACGGTGGTCCACCTCACCCCCCTGGATCTGTTCGGGCGACATGTAGCCGAGCGTGCCGACCGTGCTCGAGGTGCGCGTGAGCTTGAGGCTTCCCTTGAGTTTCGCGAGGCCGAAGTCCATCACCTTGATCTGCCCCCTGGGCGTGATCATGATGTTTTCGGATTTCACGTCGCGGTGCACGATCCCCTTCGCGTGCGCCTCCGAAAGGGCCTCTCCGATCTGGATGGCGGCGTCGTACGCGGCGTTGAGCATCCTGTACGGTATTTTCTCCCGAAGCGTCGCCCCGTCGACGCATTCCATTGCGATGAATGTTTGTCCTTCGAATTCCTCGATCGCGTGGATGGTACAGATGTTCGGATGGTTCAGGTTGGCGGCGGCCCTCGCCTCCACCATGAATCGGGCCTTGTCCTGCGGGGAACCGGACGCCTTCTCGGGGAGGAATTTCAGCGCGACGGTGCGATGGAGGGTGGTGTCTTCGGCCTTGTAGACCACGCCCATCCCGCCCTCGCCGAGCTTATCGATGATTTTATAGTGCAGAACGGTTTGACCGTTGATCATCATGCCTATTTCCCCGTTCCAGAATTCTCCCTCAGCTCGGAGAAGACGTTCAGGATGACCTGGATGGTCGTGAGGCTTTCGGACCCGACGCCCGACTGGGTGGTCACGAGCCACTTCCCGTCCGGCGTGATGTCGTAACTCTGGCCGCTGTCGACCGGCAGGAGGCGGATCCCGGAAATGAGCGCCCTCGGCGTGCCGTTCGTGAAACTCGCCGCCACGTCGATCGCGACCGCCATCAGTCGACCGCCCGAAATGTAATACAGCGTCTTGCCGTCGGGTGCCCATCGCGGCTCGAGCCCTTCATCGGTCGAAATCTGCCATTTACCGCCGCCATCGGGGAATTTCCGGACGTAGATCTGGTACACTCCCGTCTCGTTGGACGAATACGCGAGCCACTTCCCGTCCGGCGACACGCTCGAGATGTATTCATCAAACTGGGTGGCAAGGAACGGCACGGTTTGCTTCGGGTCCGCCAGCGGAAGGAGGTGGATGTCGGACGAATTCCTGAGAGTGGCCATGTTCAGGATCAGGTACTTCCCGTCACGCGTCCAGACGTCGATGTAGAACCTGCGGTCGTTTTTATAGATGACTTCCGCTTCTCCGCTCCCGTCAGCGTTTTTGATCGTGACGGAATTGACCCCCGCGGTGATGTACGAAAAATACGCTATCCGTGTCCCGTCGGGGGACCAGACCGGCGACCTGTTGACGCCGCCGAAGGTGAGCCTGCTCAGGGTCTTCCGGCCGATGTCGTATGTCCAGATGTCGAAATCCTTCCCGGTGCCGATCGTGACTGCTATCCTGGTGCCGTCGGGGGAGATCTTCGGCTCGATATACGACTGTACCGGCACGTCGAAGTCGACGACCCTCCCCGAAAGGTCATATTTCACGAGATGCCGGTTATTGATCTCCGTTTGCCCGGGGATATAGATCAGCGTGCCGTCATCCGAGACGGCGTAGTCCATCGCGCCCGACGTCGGGTCGCCCGCGATGTTCTGCACCACCGGAAACGGCACCCCCGTGATCTCCACGCGATCAGCGTCGAACGGGACGGCGTACAGCACCCCGGACCTGGAATACAAAATGTGTCCGGAATTCAGGTACCTGGCGGAGCTCGCCCCCCTGATCAGCTTTTTGCGTTCGCCCGTTTCGATGTTCACAGCATCGATGGTGGCGTCCTCGTAATAATCCGGACTGTGCACCGTTCCGACGGTGAACAACACCGTTTTCCCGCCGGGAAGGACGTCGGGCCAGCGGTGTGTCCTCTCGTCCGTCGTCGTATCCACGGTCGTGAGGACGGTGACTTCACCTCCGCCCTCCGAAACGCTCATCAGGCCGGTCCCCGTCGATGGTACGAACACGATCCTCCCGTTCGTACCCCAGGAGGCTCCCCGGGAGTCCGAGATGTCCGCCAGCGCGAAGGGCGACCCCCCTTCGATGGGGACCTTTTGTAATTTTCCGTCCGCGGCGAAACCGATCCACTTGCCGTCGGGCGAGAAAAACGGGGTCGATGCCCTTTCTGTTCCATCGACGGGCGTCGCCTCGTTTTTATTCATCCGGCGCAGGAACAGGCGGTTGACCGTGCGATAGACAATCTTCGATCCGTCCCGGGAGATCGCGACGCTCGTCTGCGTGTTGATGCTCATCGCCTCTCCCGCGGGGAGGCTGACCTGGAGACGCACCGGCTCGGCCTCGACCGGGGCGTTCTTCATCGAGGTGAACACCGCGGCCGCGGCGATCAGGGTCATCAGGGCCGCAACGATCCATGCCGCGCGTGCGCCTCCCGATCTTCTTACGGGCGGTTGCGCGTCCTGAATCCGCGCGGAAGAAGACGCCCGGCCGACCGTCGACACCCGGGACGCGCCGATGGTGCGCGAGAGGTCGGAGGAGGAGGACTTCATCGAGGCCTTCACCGCCCTGAGGTCGACAGGCACTTCCTGGATGTTCTGGTACCTGTCCGCCGGCTCCTTCGCAAGGCATTTGTTGACGATCCGTTCCAGCTCCATCGGCATGCCGGACCGCACGGCCGTCAGTGGTTCCGGTTCGTTGTTGAGGATATTATAGATGATCGCCTGTTCAAACTCGCCGGCGAACGGCGACCTGCCGGTGAGCATTTCGTAGAGAACCACGCCGAACGACCAAATGTCAGTCCGGTGGTCGACGCTTTCTCCGCGGGCCTGCTCCGGGGACATATAGGAGACCGTTCCCAGCGTGGTCCCCTGTTTGGTCAGGAGGGAGGCTCCCTTCAGTTTCGCCAGCCCGAAGTCCATGATCTTCACGTGGTCGCGCTCGGTGACCATGACGTTCGCGTTCTTCATGTCGCGGTGCACCACCCCCTTTTCGTGGGCGGCGTGGAGCCCTTCGGCGATCTGTGCGGCGATGTCGAGCGCGCGGCCGATTTTCATCGGGCCCTCAATCAGGAGGTCCTTGAGGCTCTTCCCCCTCACATACTCCATCGCGATGTACGGATGTTCGTCGCCGTCGTCGATCTCGAAGACCGTGGCGATGTTCGGGTGGTTGAGTGCGGCGGCGGCCTGCGCCTCGCGCGCGAAGCGCTCCTTTTCTGTGGGGTCGGCGACGGCATGCGGGGGGAGGAATTTCAGGGCGACGGTGCGCTTGAGCTTCAGGTCCTCGGCCCTGTAGACGACACCCATCCCGCCGCGGCCGAGTTCTTCGATGATGGTGTAATGCGAAACGGACTTGCCGATCATTTCCCTGCCTGATGGTGGCGAATGTGAAGTAGGAATATCGGTAAAATCGGCGGAAAATAACAGGGGGGAGCCATCTCAAAGAGAGAAAGGTCTCCCCCCGGGTCCGGGCGAGGGATCAGGAGAACCACATCACGAATGCTATTTTACCAACATCATCTTCTTCACGTCCCTGAATTTCACCGACTGGTCGGCGACGCCGGTCGCCTCCATCCGGTAGAAGTAGACCCCGCTCGGGAGCGACAGGCCGTGCCGGTTCGTCGCGCTCCATTCGACGGTTTTTCGTCCCGGGTTTTCGGCCGAGTTGACGAGCGTGGCCACCTCCTGGCCGAGGACGTTGTAGACCGTCAGCCGCACCCACGCGGCCGCCGGCACGTCGTAGCGCACGATCGTCACGGGGTTGAACGGGTTCGGGTAGTTTTGCG